>CAXUHU010000077.1:0-16320 GCA_964250925.1 uncultured Acetobacteraceae bacterium | reverse complement strand
CTAGCCGCAGAACCGATGCCGTTCAAGGTAACCGCGAACCCGGGCCGCGACGTCGTCATTCGCGGGGTTGTACACGATCATGCCCAGCTCCGGCCTGCCGTCGACCGCGAAGGCGGAGAACTCCAACTCGACTAGGCCAAGATCGTCATGACGGAGCCGCTTCACTCCTTCGCCGTGCGCCACCACGTCGTTGCTGCGCCAAAGAGCGTCGAATTCGGGGCTCGTCCTGGATAGCTCCTCTACCAGATGCGTGATCTCCGCACTCGCGCCCGCGCGCACGGCATCCGCGCGGAAGGCGCCCACCACGAACCGCGCAACGTTCTGCCACTCCTCCTGTCGGGCGCGCACGCCCGGATCGGCGAACATCAGCCGCAGGATGTTGCGTTGCTCGCGCGGCAGCGTCGCATAATCGGTCAGCAACGCCGCCGCGGCACGGTTCCAGGCGACGACGTCCCACATTGCGGTCTTGATGATCGCGGGGCTGACCTCCAGGGCATCGAGCACGCGCTGGAGCCGCGGGGTTACGCCGTCAAACGGCTTGTAGCGGATTTCGGGCGGGCGCCCGAGACCGAGCATGAACAGGTGCTCGCGCTCGGGGTCGGTCAGCATCAACCCTGTGGCGATGCGATCGAGGACGTCGGCTGACGGCGCGCCCCCGCGGCCCTGCTCCAGCCAAGTATACCAGGTCGGGCTGATGTTGGCCCGCTGGGCCACCTCCTCGCGACGAAGGCCAGGGGTGCGTCGGCGGCCACGCGGGAAGCCCAGCGCAGCAGGATCCAGCCGGGTGCGCCGGTCTCGAAGGTAAGTGCCGAGCAGGTTTGCGGTGGTGGCCATGGCGATCCTGTTGGTTGTTATAACATGATAAGCTCACCACTTTAACAGTACGCAAGTGAGGCCGATATGCTTCCGACAATGTTGGAGAGAGTTGCATGCGCGTATTCCTCACCGGCGCCACCGGCTTCATCGGCTCTCGCATCGTGTCCGAACTCATCGCTGCCGGGCACCAGGTGCTCGGGCTGACCCGCTCCGACGCTGGCGCCCGCTGGCTCGAGCAGGCCGGCGCCGAGGTGCATCGCGGAACGCTCGAGGATGCGGACCGCCTTGCCGCCGGCGCGGCGAACGCCGACGCGGTGATCCACACTGCCTTCGATCACGATTTCTCGCGCTTCGTCGAGAATTGCGAAAAGGATCGCCGCGTGATCGAGGCTATGGCGGGGGCGCTCGCCGGCTCGGACCGGCCGCTGATCATCACCTCCGGCACCGGCATGGGTAGTCCCGGACCAGGCGAGCTTGCCGTCGAGACCGTGTTCGACCGCGACAACCCCAACCCGCGCCGGCTGTCCGAGCTGACCGGCGAGGCGGTCGCCAAGCGGGGTGTGTCTGTCGCCGTGGTGCGCCTGCCGCAGGTCCATGACACGGCCAAGCAGGGCTTGATTTCGCCGGCGATCGAGATTGCTCGCCAGAAGGGCATGTCGGCCTATGTCGGCGACGGCGCCAACCGATGGCCGGCGGCACATGTGACCGACGTGGCAAGGCTGTACAGGCTGGCGCTGGACAGGCACGAGCCGGGAGCGCGCTGGCATGCAGTCGCCGAGGAAGGCGTGCCGGTCCGCCAAATCGCCGAGGTAATCGGCGCTGGGCTTGGCGTGCCGGTCAAATCCGTATCGCCCGATGAGGCAGCGGAACATTTCGGCTGGCTTGGCGCCTTTGCCGGCATGGACCTTCCGGCGTCGAGCGCATCGACCCGAGGTCGGCTTGGCTGGGAGCCGAAGGGATCCGGCCTGATCGAGGATCTGAGGAACATGGATTACAGTTCGGCCGGCGCTTAACCGCGCATCGGCGCACGGTTTCGGCTTGCGGGTGACATCGCCCGGCTTCGGCCCGGTGTACAAAAGGAGTTCGTTATGTCCAGCACAGCGCTGTCCACCCTGCCGCGCGAGGCCAAGGGCCCGCTTGCCCCTGCACCCCCGCTTGACGGGCCGCTTCAAGACGTGGCGGACGCGATTGCCGCATGGCCGGAGGTGCAGGCCACCACGCACTGGCACCTACATGACCGCGACCGCGTCGATGGCATCGACTTCTATGTCGGCCCGGACGAGCTTGGCCACATCCACCTCGACGGCTCGATCCATCTGGCCACCACGCCCGAGCTCGGGGCAAAGCTGGTGGCCGAGGGGCTCGGGCGACCCTTCCCCTGGGCCCATGGATGGACGATGGCCAACGCAAGGAGCTTGGGCAGCGATTCTGCTGTGGCGCTCTTTCGACGCAACTACGACCGGTTGCGGCCGGCTGTCGGGTAAGGCCGGCAGCCTGCGCAGGCTGCCGGCCAACCAACGCCGCCTATGCTCAACGGCACAGCCTCAGGAACGGCCCGTCAACCACGACAGCAGCGGCGCCCATAGCTCGCGTTGCGCGTGCGATCCGGCGATCATGCCGATGTGGCCGGCGGCTGGCCGATGCACCACCGCCTCGGCCAGCTGACCGGCCAAGGCCAGCGCGCTTTCGGGCGGGACGATCCGGTCGCGCGCCGGCACGGCTACGAAACACCCCACCCGCAACGATCGTGGCTGGACCGCGGCGCCGGCCACACGCCACGTTCCGGCCATGGGTTCGTTCTGCCCGTACCAGCCGTCCAGCACCGCGCGCGCCACGGATGCGGCCAGCGGCACGCCGTCGTTCAGCCAGTCTTCTAGCGCCACAAACCGCCGGGCTCGGTCGGTCTGCTGGTCCTGGACGCCGAAATCCCGGTACTTGGCTCCAACGCTGCCCGGCTCCGCCAAGCTGAACAGAATTTGCAACGCATCGACCGGCATTGCCCCGCCTGCGGCCAAAACGGGCTCCAGCCAGGGCAGGCAGCCGGCGAGCGCGCGGGCGCCAGCCTCGTCGGGCGACCAGAAATCCCACGGGGTCGCGAGCAAGGCCAGGCGCGTCACCCTGTCCGGCCGGCGCAGCGCGGCGGCCAGCGCCAGCAGTCCGCCCATGCAATAGCCGGCAAGCGTGACTGGTTCGCCCGCCGCTAAGATGGCGCGTTCAAGCCGGCCTGCGACGTAGTCGGTCAGCGTGAACGTGCGTTCCAGAGCGCCCGGCCACCCCCAATCCAGCAGCAGCGGCCGTACGCCGCCGGCCGCCAGGAAGCGCAGCATGGAATGGCCGGCCATAAGGTCCAGCACATAGGCGCGGTTGATCAGGCTGGGCACGAACAGCACCGGCGGCGTGCCGGCGGGCCCATAATCGAGCAGGCGAGACCCTCCCTCCGACCAGATCGCCGGAGGATCCGCCAGGCTGCGCTGCCATTCGTGACGGCGATAGGCGGCGATTCCAGCGATCAGCGCGGTGTCCGGCACCAGCCCCGGCGCGTCAGCCTCCGCCCAGGCCTTCCACTCGGGCCAGCCGTCGCTCGAGGTTCTCCAGGCGCCCGGCCAGTCGAAGGATGGCCGCATCGCGAGCATCAGATGCAGCAGCAGCGGGCGCGGCCCAAGCCGGTGATTGGCACGCGGAAGATCCAGCCGGTCTAGCACGGGGGCAAGCCGACCAGGCAGCTAGGGCCATGGAGGCCCACTGCGCGGCCAACCAGGCGCCAGCCTGCGCCCGCTCGCAATCGTCTGCCGCCGCATGCCACTCGCTTTGCCAGATCGTGATCCAATCCTGCGCCAGCGCGGCGATACCCGGATCGGCTGGACCGTTCGGGCCATCCATCATGCGCCATCACCATCGTCCTTGCCGCAGGCGTATAGCGCCAGCGCACACAATGCGGAACAACGGCGACAGCTCGGTTGGTGCGCTGCACTCGCCGTGCTACGTGTGCCACTCTCCGGCCAGGTCGGGTCGGCTAGGAGAACGGCATGACACAAATCGAAGGGCCGCCGCTCGCCAAAGAGGACGCGCCCGAGAAACCGCCGGTGGTGGTCAAGAAATACGCAAACCGCCGCCTGTATAACACGGAAAGCTCCAGCTACATTACCCTTGAGAACCTGGCCGATATGGTGCGCGTGGGCCGCGACTTCGTCGTCTACGACGCGCGAAGCAGCGAGGACATCACCCGCAGCGTCCTGACGCAAATCATCGTCGAGGAGGAGAGCAAGGGGCGTGCCCTGCTGCCCACGACCTTCCTGCGACAGCTGATTGGCTTTTATGGCGACAGCCTGGGTGGAATCGTGCCCCGCTACCTGGAACACACGATGTCGGCCATCGCCCGCCAGCAAGAGCAGATGCGTGCTGCCATGCAGCACACGATGGGTAGCCTGCTGCCGCCTGGCTTGGACGAGGTGCGAAAGCAGAACGTCGCCATGATGGAGCGCGCGATGAGCCTGTTCAGCCCGTTCTACCGCCCGGCCGAGGCCGACGCCTCCCCAGTATCGGATGAGCCGCAGGCCGAGGCGGCGCAAGACCAGATACGGGCCCTGCAACGCGAGGTGGAGCAGTTGCGTATGCAATTAGCCGACCGGCAAGCCGAAACTGTAGCACCGGCCGCCATGCCGACGGGCCCGACCCGGTTGCGGCGCAAGCCGGAAGGAGATGAGCAATGAGTATCGGCTACCGTTTCGGTTTCGAACATAGTCGTGGATGCTTGTAGCATATTGCTGTAAGGTGCGGTCCACCGGCATGTCGGCCGAAGCGCTGCGCGGCCTATTGGCCTGTTAGCCCTGATAGGCCGCCACATATATTTGGCGGAGGATGCCTGCAAAATGACCGGGATCGTCGACACGGAAACGACCGGGCTGATCGAGGCGGAAGACAGCCCTTCAGCCGATCCCGGCAGCCCATCTGCAGCCAAGCCCACGCCGCGTGCGAACTTGGCTGATCGCCATGTGGGCATGCGTATTCGTGAGCGGCGTATCATGCTCGGGCTGTCGCAGCAGCAATTGGCTGTCATGATTGGAGTGACATACCAGCAGGCGCACAAATACGAGCGTGGGCTGAACCGTATTTCAGCGGGGCGGCTGTTTGACATCGCCAGCGTACTCAGCGTGCCGATATCGTGGTTTTTCGAGGGTATTCCGTCCGACGGGGTCGCTGCGGAGATGAGTCCTCGCCAGCGGATGTGCCTGGAGTTGGCCCGCAATTTCTCAATGATCGACAACGAGAAACATCAAGAGGCGCTTAGCCAGATGGCGCGGGCGCTTGCACAGGCAGAGGCGGCAGGCTCCGCCTGAACGACTGGGCGGCTGGTTCGTAATGCGCCGCTACGAATTCACCCGCCGGGCCGAGTCCTAGCCACGCGCCCAGCGGTGCTCGTGAACGAGGCCATCGTCATGGTCGTGTCCGGAATGGCCGCCCTTGTGACTGCGCACCTCGTCGCCGTGCTTTCCGCCGGGAGGCGTATTGCGAGCCCATTGGTGGCTGTGGACCAGGCCGTCGTCGAAGAAATCGGAAGAAGGGGCGGCGTAGGTCATCGGAACAACTCCAGCGCAAATGGCTAACGTCATCTACGCACGGCGTGGCCGGCGTTTCACGCTCTTGCAGCCGAGCAGGTGTGAATGCTGTCAATTCGTACACAGCCTAGATTGTAAAGAGTAAAAGACATGTAAATGCCGGTGCTTGGGCGGCTACGACATGTGACGCTGTTCGGGACCCTCTATCCAGGACGCGGGCCTGCCGTGGGTCGCGGCGTTGAACCGCTACGCCACACAATGGCAGGAAGGCGGGCAATCGGAATCGCGCCGACCGAGACGGTGTTATCATGCAGCTGAAATGGAAGCCTCACGGCGTCTTTTCCTTCCGAGCCCGTCACGTGGTTCATCACCGCCAGGATCGCCTGGGCGGTCAGCGCCAGGCCGGGCGGGATCACGCCGGCGCGGGATGCAGCATCCAGCGCGGGAGCGGAACCCGCGATGTCGGCCGTTCCCGCACCGGACGGCTGCAACCCGCGGTCCAGGCCAAGCGTGGCGTTCGCAACCGCCGCCAATGGTCCCCAGCGCAGCCCAGCGTCTTCGATGGTCAGCGTGCCACCCCCGTCACGCCACGCGGCTGCGCGAAGCTGGCCGTCTGCCGGCTGGTCCGGCAGGGTAGGCGACGACAATGTAAGGGCAGCATGAAGATTGGCGATGGTGGCCCCCAACGGCCATCGCCCGATGTCTGGCAGCCCGATGCCACTTGCCTGCAGTGCCAGGTGCACGACGACCGGCATCGCTCCGGTCGAACGTCGCCCCGGCAAGTCCTGCTGGATCAGGAGTGACAATTCGGCGATCTGGACGTCCTGCGGATGCCGCGAGCCCGCGATGCCGCCGTTGATGGTGGCTGCGGAGACACTGCCGCCCGCCGGCCGCCCCAGCAATGGCAGGCGCACGATGGCCTGGGCTGCGGTGAAGCCTAGATCCTGCAGATGCGACAACCGTAAGAACTGCTGGCCCTCCGCCGCAATCCGCAGCGTTGCCGGATGGGCCAGTGATATCGAAAGGACAACGCGGTCCGCAGACCAGCTCAGGCCGCCCGGCAAAATGCGCTCGCCGCCGGCAATGCCGGCCCTGTCGATCGTCAACGTCGTGGCGAATGGCCATCCCCCGGCATTGCGTTCGCCCGCCGACACCGTCCAGCCATGAGCTTGCGCCTGGGCTAGCCAGCGCGTGCTTTGGGCTGCCAGCACGTGCGACCCAATCGACCACAAAAGGGTGTCCGCCACGAGCGCAGCTGCGGCAACGATAGCCGTTACGGTCAACCAACGACGCATGTCGTATCCCAGTCGAGGCGGGCCTGCACAACAATCATCCACATCGGCACTCGCCTATTCTGCTTGCTGTTCTCTGAGCCGTGCTCCGCCAGGCGCACAGCCGGGCGCGATTCGACCGAAACAGTCGTTAATCGAATTGAATCAGGCACTTAGCCTGCTTCATCCACGAAATATAACGTCCGGTAGTCGAAAGCTCCTCCGGCGTCCGAGGCCCGAAAATGCCATCTTCCGAAGATGTTAACGATTTCTCGATAAAGCTGCGTAAGTTCGGCTGAGCGGCACATCCACAGACTTGTCCACAGGCTCGAACCGGCACTCCGCCATTGATGTCCAGTAGTTCTCAACGGCGGACAGCAAGGCTTCGCGCCGGCAAGGCTGCTCGATTGGCGGACCGATCGCGATGTGGATGGTGCCGGCGCGCTTTCCGAGCAGAGCGCGTGGCCAGCATCGCCCTGAATCCGTCGCGACCGGCAACGTGGACTGGCCGGCTCTCGCGGCGATCGCGGCTACCCCTGGCTGCAACGGCACGGTCCGACCATAGGGCACGCGCGTGCCCTCGGGGAAGATCACGATTTGTCGTCCGCGCGCCGCAGCCTGCGCCGTGGCGCTCAACAAGCCGCGCATTGCCGTGGCGCCGCCGGACCGATCGACCGGGATCATTCCCGCAGGCACGAGCAGGGGCCCGAACAGCGGTATACGCGTCAACTCCTGCTTCATTACGTAGCAGGGCCGCTCGAGCACTGCCATCCAGACCAGCGTGTCGAACTCGGACTGGTGCTGGCCTGCGAGCAAGGCAGGGCCGTTTTTGGGAATGCGCTCGTGGCCGGCCACCCTCACGTTGATGTTGCAGATCGGCGGCAGGCCCGCCAGCACGGTGCGGGCCCAATACTTGGCCAACGGCAGCGCCAAGTGCCGTGCGAACAGCCTGATCGGTATGCCCGCCAGGCAGAACAGGGAGGTGACGGCGTAGAACCACGCCGCAAACGCAGCGGACCGTAAAACCTCGATGCAGCGCATCATCCTGCTTGCAGCCCCGTATCCGCACTCAACCGCGCCAGGCCGAGTTGGGCAGCCAGCCACTTCGTGTATTCCTGTGCCAGCAGCCGCCATGTGGACGGGCCACGGCCGCCCCGCAGCGCCGGCGGCACGACCGGCACGGGTATCAGCCGCACATCGGGCAGGCTGCGCTGCAACTCGGTCATCGCACGGGGCATGTGGTAGCTGGCCGTCACGACAAGCAAGGAGTGCAGGCTGCGCTCACTGGCCCAGGCTGCCGTCTCGTCCGCGTTGCCGGCTGTGCTGGTGGCCGCCCGGCCGAGCGTGACACGGCTGGCCAGGCCGTCCGCGTCGATGCCGGTGCCGTGCAGCAGGTTGGAGAGCAGGGCCCCGTGCCCTACCCCGGATATCAACAGCACGCGGGCGCGCCCCGCTTGCAACAGATGCAGCCCGGTGACGATGCGGTCTGCCCCGCCGGTCAAGACAACGATCCCGTCCGCCCGCGCCCGCCCGGCATCTGCCCTGACCGTCCCCTGGACGAACCAGATGAAGCCGGCCAGCCACGCCGCTGCGAGCAGCCCGCAGGCGGCAGACAGTACCGCAAGCGCCGGCCGCCGTCTCATCGAGCCCCACCCCGTTCAGCTTGTCGATGCACCGGCTACCCCCGAGCCTCACATGCGACGTTGTGCCGCGCAGCGGGCCTGATTGCCAAGCGAACGGCACGTCCGCAGGATGCGGCGCCGATGCGCATCGTCTGTCCCTCCTGCAACGCAGCCTACGACGTGCCCGATTCCGTCGTGGCAGCGCGCCGGATGCTGCGTTGCTCGCGCTGCAACACCGATTTCGCAGCGCACGCTGCGGACGGTCCGCCCGCACCGGCGCCCGCACCCCCGGCCGCAGAGTTGCGGATCGGCGAGGCGGAACGCTTCGCCGTTCCATCCGATGATGGGCCGGCCGCAGGGCCAGCAAGGCTCGTGCTTGCCGCCTGGGCGCTCAGTCTCGTGGTGATCGCGGTTGCAGCCTGGGCCGCGATCGCCTGGCGCGCACCGATCATGCGCGCCTGGCCACCGTCCACGCGGGTCTATGCCGCGCTCGGCTATGTTCACTGACAGCTCTCGCCAAGGATCTCGTTCATGCGCACCTTCGTGCTGACCGTCTGCTGCTTGGCCTCCCTGTGCGATCCTGGGCCCGCTGTCGCGGGGGCCGTGCATTGCGGGCACTTGTTGGACGTGCGCGCGGGCCGCATGCTGGACGACCAGACGATACTCTTCGACGACGGCAAGATCACCGCGGTCGGCCCGTCGGCCAGCACGCATCCGGCTGCCGGTGTCTTCCCGATCGAGCTCGGCGGGCTGACCTGCCTGCCGGGGCTGATCGACGCGCATGTCCACCTGACCGTCGATCCGAATCATTCCGGCTATGACGGGCTGGGCATCTCGCTGGCGCGCCAAGTGGTGGTGGGCGTGCGCAACGCGCGTACTACCTTGCGCGCCGGCTTCACCACGGTGCGTAACGTGGGGGCGGACGGCTACACCGACGTGGCGTTGCGCGACGGCATCGCGGCGGGCGACGTGGACGGCCCGCGCATGCAGGTGAGCGGCCCGCCGCTGGGTATCACCGGCGGCCATGCCGATAACGACTTGTTGCCGTTCGAGTATCACGACACCGCCCTGGGCGTTGCCGACGGACCGTGGGCGGCGCGCGCCAAAGTGCGGCAAAACGCCAAGTACGGCGTCGATCTGATCAAGATCATGGCGTCCGGCGGCGTGCTGAGCAAAGGCGACGAGCCCGGGGCCGAGCAGTATTCCCTCGAAGAAATGCAGGCCATCGTGACCGAGGCGCACAAGCTGGGCCGCAAGGTTGCAGCCCACGCCCATGGCACACAGGCCATCATCGACGCCATCCTGGCCGGCGTGGACTCGGTGGAGCACGCCAGCCTGATCGACGACCGCGGCATCGCCCTGGCCAAGCAGCACGGCACCACCCTGGTGATGGACATCTACGACGACGACTACATCCTGGCGACCGGCTCGGCCGGCGGCGGCATGCTGGAGGAGTCGATCGTCAAGGAACGCAAGCTCGGCCGCCTGCAGCGCGAAAACTTTCGCCGTGCCCATGCAGCCGGCGCGCTGATGGCGTTCGGCACCGATGCCGGCGTCTATCCGCACGGCGACAATGCCAAGCAGTTCGCCAAGATGGTGGAATGGGGCATGACGCCGATCGAGGCGATCCGCGCTGCGACGCTGTCTGCCGCCCAGCTGATGGGCTGGCCGGAAAAAGTCGGCGCGATCGAGCCGGGCCGCTACGCCGACGTAATCGCCGTGGACGGCGACCCCACGCAGGACGTGCACCGTCTGGAACACGTGGCGTGGGTGATGCAGGGAGGGATGGTCAAGAAGCCGCTTGAAGCGCCTCGGTAGCGCCTCGATCGACCTACCCTAAAGCTGCCCGAGCAAGCCGTGCGTGCCGTGGCTGTCGATGTAACAGCCGGTGAACTGGCCCCGCTCGTTCAGCCCCGAGACCATTGTGTAGGTGGCGCCCGGCACGTCCAGCGTTTCGACGCGACCGTTGGCATAGAGAAAGCCGTGGCCGACCACCTCTGAGGGGGTGCCGGTCAGGTAGGTGCCGGTGATCCGGCCGGCCTTGTCCACGCCAAGCGGGAACGCGCTGAGGGCAGCCAGCGCCGGCAGCCGGGTGAACACGCCGCCGGAATACGCCCACACGCCGAAGCCGGACGGTGCGGAGCCGAGCGAGTATCCGACGATCTCGGTGGCCGCTTCGTTCATCGCCTCCGGCGTGGTGTTGCCGGTTCCGTCGTCCAGCACCGTCAGCCGGCCATGGGCAAGCAGAAAGCCGTGCACGCCCGTGCCGCCGGCCTGTTCGAAGATGCCGGTGAGCGTCCCGGCGTTGTTCAGTGCTGCCGGCAGGACCATCGTCGCCCCGGGCAGGACGACCGGAATCGTCGTTCCGGCCTTGAGCTTGAAGGGGGTGAAGGTGAATTGGAAGTCCCCGCTGACGCTCGAGCCGTAACCCAGCACCGTATGCTCGCCGTTGACGCCCGTCAGGAAAAGCCTGTCGCCCGCGGCCTGCGGGTGCGGATAGCTGAACATGCCCCGGCTGTAGAGGAAATTGGGCGCCGATGGCTGTCCGGACGGGGCGCCCACGGACAGGAACGGCCCGCCCACGATGCTGCCGTCGCTGGCAATAGCCCGTCCGCAGATCGGCAGCCTGCTCGGCAGGTCGAACCCGTGGAAACTCGCCGCCCAGCTTGGCCCGGCCGCCGCGAGCGCGGCCACGAGGCTGATTGAAAACGCCCGCATCTGCCGATCCCCGTTCCTTACAGGACAGAGCCTATACGTTATGATAACAAAACGAAATAGCTGTCTTGCATCCGGCGAAACTTGCAAATTGACGTTCCCTTTGCTCTAGGGGCCGCAACGCAGGAGCCATCCCCCATGCCCGACACCAACGTGACCCAGGACGACTACAAGGTTCGCGACGTCTCCCTGGCCGAGTGGGGGCGCAAGGAGATCGCGATGGCCGAGGACGAGATGCCCGGCCTGATGGCGCTGCGCGCGGAGTATGGTGCCAAGAAGCCGCTATCCGGCGCCCGCATTGCCGGCTGCCTGCACATGACGATCCAGACGGCGGTGCTGATCGAGACGCTGACGGCGCTGGGCGCCACCGTGCGCTGGTCTTCCTGCAACATTTTCTCGACGCAGGACCATGCCGCCGCCGCCGTGGCTGCGTCCGGCGTGCCGGTGTTTGCCTGGAAGGGCATGAACGAGGACGAGTTCAACTGGTGCATCGAGCAAACGGTTCGTGGGCCTGGTGGGTGGACGCCCAACATGATTCTGGACGACGGCGGCGACCTGACGCTGCTGATGCACAATAGCTATCCCGAGCTGCTCGCCCACGTGCGCGGCATCTCCGAGGAGACGACGACGGGCGTGCACCGGCTGTGGGAGATGGCCCGCGCCGGGAAGCTCATGACGCCGGCGATCAACGTGAACGACAGCGTGACCAAGTCGAAATTTGACAACCTTTACGGCTGCCGCGAAAGCCTGGTCGACGGCATACGCCGCGGGACGGACGTGATGATGGCCGGCAAGGTCGCCGTGGTGGCCGGGTTCGGCGACGTGGGCAAGGGCTCGGCCGCATCGCTGCGCAACGCCGGCTGCCGGGTGCTGGTCACCGAGATCGACCCGATCTGCGCGCTGCAGGCCGCGATGGAAGGCTACGAGGTGGACACGATGGACGATGCCGCCCCGCGCGGCGACATCTTCGTGACCGCCACCGGCAACATCGACGTGATCACCGCCGACCACATGCGCGCGATGAAGCATCGCGCCATCGTCTGCAACATCGGCCATTTCGACAGCGAGATACAGATCGAGAGCCTGCGCAACTACAAATGGGAGAACGTGAAGCCGCAGGTGGACGAGGTGGTCTATCCGGACGGCAAGCGGCTGATCGTGCTGTCCGAAGGCCGGCTGGTGAATTTGGGCAACGGCACCGGGCACCCCAGCTTCGTCATGTCGGCCAGCTTCACGAACCAGGTATTGGCGCAGCTGGAATTGTGGCAGGCCAAGCCGGGGCAGTATGAAAAGAAGGTCTATACGCTGCCCAAGCACCTCGACGAGAAGGTGGCGGCGCTACACCTGGCCAAGGTGGGCGCCAAGCTGACACGTCTGTCCAACAAGCAGGCCGAGTATCTGGACCTGCCCGGCGTGAACGGGCCGTTCAAGCACGAGCTGTATCGGTACTGACCAGTTGCGCCGGATCGCCATGGCCGCCGTGATCTCGGCGGCGACACTGTCCGGTGCTGCTGCAGCGTCGGATGGTTTGAACGAATCTGTGATCAGAGCTTTTGTCGCCGCCAAGAACGACGCCACCCTTCGCCAGGACTGGCGTGCGCTGCGCGCAGACTATCTGCCCACCGCGCAGATCGTGGGCTTGTACTACGACCGTAGCGCCACGCCGCACGTGCATGATGGGCCGGCCGCCACCGACCTGACGACGACGGCCGCCCTGATGACCAAACGCCATGGTTTTGCCACGGCGTCTGTGGTCAGCCAGCTCTTCATCAGCCCTGGCGGCCAGCGCGCGACCGTAACGGTTGTGGTAACCACCGACTACGAGGCCGGCGGCAGTCGCGTGCATCGCCTGTTCGACGACACGATGATCCTGGAAATGGCCAACAGCCAGCCGAGTATCGCCCAGGAGATCAGCGTCGAGAGGCCGCCTGGATGAGCACGCGATCCGCCGTCCTGACGCTGCTCGTGCTGACAGCCGGCCCCTCCACGGTCCGGGCCGGCCAGGACGCGGGTATCTCGGCTATCGTCGCCCAGGTTTCGGCCGATCGGCTTCGGGCGACGGACGAACGCCTCGTCGCGTTCGGCACGCGCAACACCTTTTCGGAGAACGCGCCGCCCGCTCGCGGCGTGTTCGCCGCGCGTGATTGGATTGCCGGCCAGTTCCGGCAGATCGCCGCCGGCACCGGTGGTCGCATGACGGTGACGCTGGACGAGTACACCCAGCGCGCCGATGGCAAGCGGGTACCGCGCGACGTGAAGATCTCCAGTGTTATTGCCGCCCTGCGCGGCGACGAGCCGGGCGGGCGGGCCTATGTCATCTCCAGCCACTACGATTCCCGAAACACCGATGATGCGGATGGCACGCGCGACGCGCCGGGCGCGGACGACAACGGCTCGGGCACTGCCGCGGTGCTGGAAGCGGCACGCGTGCTGGGAGCCACGCACCCGCGCGCCACCATCATCTTCGCCACCTACGATTCCGAGGAGCAGGGGCTGTTCGGCTCGGCCCACCACGCGGCGGCGTTGCGCGCGGCCGCCGCCGACGTGCAGGGCGATCTGAACAACGACATCATCGGCGCGTCGGTGGGCGACCGCGGGGAGACGAACGCCGGGACCGTCCGCATCTTCTCCGAAGCGCTGCCGCTGGGCGCCGACCCGCATCGTGTCAACCTGCTTGGCAGCGAAAACGACTCGCCGTCACGCGAGTTGGCCCGTTTCGCAGTCGCCGTCGGCGACCGCGCCGTGCCCGGCTTGCAGGGAGAGATGATCTACCGCGCCGATCGCTTCCTGCGCGGCGGCGACCAGGAGTCGTTCACGGCCATGGGCTACCCGGCAATCCGTTTCGTCGAACCGGTGGAGACCTTTGCCCACCAGCATCAGGATGTGCGGGTGCAGAGCGGCGTGCAGTACGGCGATCTGGGCCGCTTCATGGATTTCAACTACCTGGCGCAGGTGACGCGCTACAACGTGGCCGTCCTGGACGCCCTGGCGAACGGCCCCGGCCGCCCGGGAAAGGCCTGGGTAAAGGCAAGCTCGCTGACGAACGATACCACGCTGGGTTGGACGGCCGTGGCCGGCGCCGTGCGCTATGAAGTGGCAAGGCGGCGGACGACGGAGGCGCAGTGGACCAGCTTCACAGATGCCGGGGCCGCCAACATGATCACTCTACCGTATTCCAAGGACGACTGGCTGTTCGGCGTGCGTGCCGTCGATCGGCAAGGCCGGGCCGGCGTGGTGGCCTATCCGGTGCCACAGCGGTAGTGCCTACCAGAACTGGGTTCCCGGGCCGCCCTTGAACGGTCCCTTGAACGCGGCGGTTATCCAGCCGCCGTAGAAGCCGCCAGGCTGCGGCACGACGCGTTCCTCGCCGACGTAACAGGCATCCATCCGGCCGGCATAGACGGCTACATGATCACGCAACATGGCGTAGGCTGGCGACGGGTCGGCATATATCCAGCCGGCATCGGCCTCGCTTCGGCCGCCCCCCGCCAGGGTGACGTAGCGGGCGACCCCTTTCCACTCGCAAAAGCTGGTGCGCGCACAGGGCGTGAGGGCGCCTGGCCGGAACGCCGTGCTGGGCAGGTAATAGGTGGGTGGGTGCGTCGTCTCGAGCACGCGCCAGGCTAGTCCGTACCTGGTCTCGGCGATCGTCTCGCCGCCAAGCACGATACGCAGCGAGTCCGGCACGCGCTCGATAGCCGGCGGGCGGGGGAAATCGGCTACGCGTCGTGGTGCTGTCACATGCGGCGATATGGGGGATGGCGCGCCGGCTGCCAGGTAGCGAGGTCGGGTGCGTCGCGGCGGGCGCCGGCCCGTTGGGCTTCGATGAAGGCGCAGGCCGTGTCGGCCTCCGTGATGTTGTCGCTCTGCATCACGGCCTGGGTTATCGGATCGGCAAGCAGCATAGCCAACGTCAGTTCTGTTTTCAGGGGCTTCATGGTCCACCTCTTCAGCACGGCCAACCCTGGGCCGATCCAACGCCCTGCGGTGCATCGAACAGTGACGAAACGCTACCAGCCTATGCGCGCCCTCGCAGTCTCTGATGCGGCGTTGCAACACTGCGTATCGGAAAGGGGGACGGCGCGTTTATTTAATGAAACGAAACGATTTTCCCGTAGAATCGCTGCATGAGCACATATCGCGCATGCACCGTTGCCGACCGTGTCGTCCTGATCCACGACATGGCGGAGCAAACCGTCATCTCCGAACTCGACCTGATTCAAGCCGATCTTCTGCTGGAGCAGTTGCAGATGGCCGTCAGCAGCCAAATCGCTTCCAGGCGAGAACGGGCGAGCCAGCACGCCCTCGCGTAACGGCCGCCCAGAACCTTTCTGTGGTGCATGAACGACGACCTTCCGGTTAGCGTCGTCACCGGTGCCTCGGGCGGGATCGGACGATGGATCGCCCGTGGCCTGGCCGGTGCCGGCCATCATGTGGTTCTGGTCGGGCGAAACGCCGGGCGCACGAACCAGGCGGCGGAATGGATCGCCGCCCAGTTGCCGGCAGCACGGCTGGAGGTGGCGGTGGCCGACCTTTCTCTGCTGGCCGAAGCGGGCAGTCTCGCCTCCAGCATTGCCAGCCGCCATGCGGCCGTCCACGTGCTGGTCAACAACGCAGGCCTATTTAGTGCCCGGCGGCGAGAGACGGCGGAAGGACACGAGCAGGTAATCGCGCTCAATCACCTTTCGCCCTTTGTGCTGACGCGCGGGCTGTTGCCGGCGCTTCGGCGCAGCGCCGTCGCCCGCATCGTCAACATTGGCAGCGACACGGCCGACCGCGCCAGGATCAGGCCCGATGACCTGGAAGGGCGCCAGCGCTGGGGCATGGTGCAGGCCTATGGCCAGTCCAAGCTGGCGCTGACCATTGCAACGTTCGAATGGGCCAGGCGGCTGCGCGGAACGGGCGTGATTGCCAACGTGGTTCACCCCGGCGCAGTCGCGACCGGACTGGTTCGCTCGCGCGGACCGATCGGGCTGGCCTGGCGGCTGATGGCGCCCTTCCTGCTGACCGAGGAACAGGGCGCCGACAGCCCGCTGCACGCCGCACTCTCGCCGGAGTTCGCCAGCATTACGGGCGCTTACGTGAAGAGGCGCCGTACAGTGCGGCCGAACAGGCTGGCGTTGGATGCGGCCCTGGCCCGCCGCGTCTGGGACGCTACGGCGGCGCTGGCCGATGCCACGCCAGGTGCCTGGTCAGCCAAAGGTGAACGCTGAACCGGCGGGCACCCCGGCCGAACGGGCCGTGCACGGGAGAGGGCATGCGCGACGGCGTGAACAGGGTGGGCGACAGGAGCTCGGCAGCACCGGGGTCGCGCGTGAGTTGCCCATCAAAGCCCAGCCG
>CAXUHU010000076.1:0-16959 GCA_964250925.1 uncultured Acetobacteraceae bacterium | reverse complement strand
GCCCGGAATCGAGGGGACCCCACGGCCGCCTCCACCGAAGTGATCGCCGCCGAAATTGTGGCCCCTATAGAAGCCGCCGCCATAGCCCTCCCGGTAGGGACCGACGCCGTAGCCGCCACCCCAGCCGTCGTAGCCGCCGCCGACGTCGTAGTAGCTCTCGCCAAGGTCCACGCCGCCGCCGCCGGGGCCGTAAGCTGCACAACCGGCCGCCAGCAGCACGAGCGGCGTCAGCAGGATGGTGCAGACCGGCCAGCGCGTCACTTGGCGAGCGCCTTGGTTTCGGTGTCGCCCCATTCGAACAAGCCAACCGCTGCGCCCAGCGGGTCGGCCACGACGGCGATCATGCCGCCATGACGGTCCGGCCGCGGCTGGACAAGTATTTGGCCGCCCAGGGCGGTCGCCTTGGACGCCGATGCCGAAGCATCCTGCACCCGGACGAAACCGAGCCAGTGAGCATGCAAGTTGGACGCTTGGGCGCTGGCGGCGCCGCCTGGAAAGCTGTTGGCCGTGGCGCGTGCGTAGTTGTCCGAAGCAAGCAGGAGATGCTGCTCGCCAGGTGCCGAGGGCAGCGTGTACGTCTGCAGGCCGAAGACAGTCTGGTAGAAGGTGACGTCGGTGACCGGGTTGCGGGTGATCAGCGAGCGCCAGATCCAGTCGCCCACCGGGCTGAGCACGTCCGGCGTGTCGCCGCTGCTGGAAGCCAGAACGGCAAAGACGGCGTCCTGCGGATCGGCCAGCACCGCCTCCCGGCCGCGCCCGGGCAGGTCGTGCGGTGCTGCGAGCACCCGGCCGCCATGGTCGGTCGCCGACTTGACGGCAGCGTCCACATCGGGCGTCGAAAAGAATTCCAGCCAAGCGGAAACATGGTGTTCGTTGGCGGGCAGCGTGTGCTGCACCACGGCGCCGACCGATTGGCTGCCCAGCATGGCCACCGCATAAGGAGAACGGGTTCCGGCAACATCGCGAAACGTCCAGCCGAACAACCCGCCATAGAACAGCTTGGCCGCGGCAAGGTCGGGCGTGACGAGCTGGAAGAAGATCGCCTTGCCGGGGTGACGTTCCTGACTGGGCGGGTCCATCACGGGAGGAAGCTGCGCGGGAGACGCGGCTGCCGGCATGGCGCACGTGCCCAGCATGGCGGTTGCCACAAGTGCGCGGAGCCGGCCCTCCCGCGACCACAAACCGCAGCGATTGCGCATGGCATGTTCCTTAGTTGACGACCGCTTGAAGGCAGCGTGTTTCGGAGCACGCCGAGATCGGTGGGTGGCCCATCGACAACGAGCGCTGGCGAGGCCAGTTCCGGTCGGGAACCCTGCTTGCCCTCGACCAAAGGATCCCATGCGCATTCTATTTCTTGGCGACATCGTCGGCCGCTCCGGCCGCGACGCGGTGGGGGGCGCCCTGCCGGACCTGCGCCAGCGCCTGCGCATCGACCTGGCCGTCGTAAACGTAGAGAACGCCAGCCACGGCTTCGGCTGCGCGCCCGCCATGGCCGAAGCGCTGTTCACCGCCGGCGCCGACGTGCTGACGCTGGGCAACCACGCATGGGACCGCCGCGAACTGGCCGGCTACATCGAAACGGAGCGGCGGTTGATCCGCCCGCTGAACTTCCCGCCCGGCACGCCCGGCCAAGGGTCCGTGCTGGTAGAGTTGGCCGATGGGCGGCGGGCCCTGGTGCTGCAGGCGATGGGCCGGCTGTTCATGGAGCCGAACGACGACCCGTTCCGCCTGACTGCCGAACTGCTCGGCCACCACCGGCTGGGCACGACCGTGCAGGCGATCGTTGCCGACCTGCACGGCGAGGCCACGTCCGAGAAGATGGCCTACGCCCACTCTTTCGACGGCAGGATGTCGCTCGTGGTCGGCACCCACACGCACTGCCCGTCGGCCGATCATCAGATCCTGGCGGACGGCACGGCGTTCCAGTCCGATGCCGGCATGTGCGGCGATTACGACAGCGTGATCGGCATGGACAAGGGGGTGGCCGCCGCCCGCTTCTGGCGCCGTGTTCCGGGCGAGCGGCTGTCGCCGGCCGGCGGAGAGGCCACGATCTGCGGCGTGTTCGTGGAAACCTCGGACAGTACGGGGCTTGCGTTGCGAATCGCGCCGGTTCGCATGGGCGGTCGGCTCTCCCAAGCGATGGCCGTCTGAGGCAGCGGCGGCCAAGCCTACGCTGCGGGCTGCCGCACGAAGGCCAAGCGCACCAACCTGCCGTCGATCGCGGCTAGACCTGCCCCGATGAGCATCATGCCGGCATAAGCGCGGGCGGGTATCGGCTCGCCCAGGAAAAGCCGGCCAAGCAGCAGCGCGCTGACAGGCAGCAGGAAGGTGACCAGCATGGCGTTGGTGGCACCCGCCGTTGCGATGATGCGAAAGAACAGGATGTAGGCGAGCGCCGTACACAGCAGAGCAATGCCGGCCAGCGCCGCCCATGTGCCCGAAGCGGGTGCCGGCAACAGCCAGAAACGATCGGCAATCACGGCCGGCGGGAGGAGCACCAGGGCGGCCGCCGTCAACTGGCCCGTCGCTACCTGGATAGGCGGCAGGTGCTGCAGCTTGCGGGCGAACTGTCCGCCCACGGCGTAGGACAAGGCTGCCGCCAGACAAGCTGCCTCGCCTGCCAGCCCGCCGATCGCACCCGCCAGTGCGGTTGGGCCGATCAGGACGGCTACGCCGCACAGGCACAGGACCGCGCCGGCCGCCTTGGCCCAGTTCCACGGCTCACGGCCCAGAAGATGGGCCAGCATGATGGAGAACACCGGCGTCGCCGTGTTCAGCATCGCTGCCATGCCGCTGGCAATGCGGGTTTCGCCCCAGGCGAACAGGGTGAACGGCACCGCGCTGTTCAGCACGCCCAGCAGCACGAAGCTTCCCCACGGCATTGCCCGCGTCAGCGGGCTGCGGCGCATCAGCAGCACGGCGTTCAGCACGACCGCCGCCAACCCAACGCGGCCGAGCACGATCGTCAGCGTCGGCAGCGCGTGGCCAAGTATCTTGTAGAAGAAAAACGAGCTGCCCCACAGGACAGAGAGCGCCAACAGCAGCAGCCATTCGCTGCTGTCCATCGATCTATCGCTGCCGTTCATGCGCAGGGTATAGCCGCCGCGGCATGGAACGGCGAGCGGCGCCGGAGCATGGGTGACGCGGTGATTGAGCCAGGTCTGACGCATGAAAGCCGATGGCCGACGCCTGGAGTCAGGCCTCGATCGCCGGGCATTGCAGCACGTGGGTTATCAGGCTGCGCAGCCGCGCGGGTCGTACCGGCTTGTGCAGCACATGCAGCCCCGCGGCACCCACGGCCTGCTGCACCTCCGCGCCATGATCGGCAGTCACCACGATGGCCGGCAGGCGGCCCCAGCGCCGGCGCAGCGTGGCAATGGCGTCCAGCCCGGTGGCGCCATCCTGCAGGCGGAAATCGGCGATGATCAGGTCCGGGATCGTGGGATCCGAGCCGGCGCCGTCGGTGCAGTTGGGCTCCAGCGCGGAGGAGGCCGAAGCGGCGCCGCGCACCCGCATGCCCCAGCCGGTCAGCAGGACGTTCAGCCCCTGCAGCACATGCGGCTCGTCGTCGATCAGCTGGACGCACCGGCCGCGCAGCGTTTGCGGGCCGCTGGTGTCACCCGGGCGGTCCGGCCGTCGCAGCGGGATGGCCGGCGTCACCGACAGCGGCACCACGATGCCGAAAAGGCTTCCGCGCCCCGGGTGGGAGCGGACCACCAACGGATGGTCGAGCATGCGCGCCACACGCTGAACGATCGACAGCCCGAGCCCCGCCCCGCGCCCGCCACGATCGTGCGCCTGGGGCAGCCGGCGGAATTCTTCGAAAATTTCGCTCTGCTGCGCGGGCTCGATGCCTAGGCCAGTGTCCCAGACACCGACCAGAAGGCCGCCCGTCACGCGCTTGTGGCCGATCAACACGCCACCCGTCTCGGTATAGCGCAGCGCGTTGGAAACGAGGTTGCGCAGGATGCGCCCCAGCAGCCTTGGGTCGGACCATACGACGGCCTCCCCCGCGAACACGCGCAGCCGCAGTTTCTGGCGCGCGGCGATCAGGCCGTATTCCTCGCCCACGCGCCGCATCACCTCGCCGATGGCGAAGCTGCACGGGGCAGGGGGCAAAACGCCGGCATCGAGCTTGGCAATGTCGAGCAGGGCGGTCAGCATGTCATCGACCGAGTCCAGCGCGTCGAGCGCGTGGCGCACCAACTCGCGGTTGTGCGGCGACAGCCGGCGCTCGCTGAGAGCGGAGGCGAACACGCGGGCGGCGGCCAGCGGCTGCAGCAGGTCGTGGTTGGCCGCCGCGAAGAACCTGGTCTTCGACACGGTCTGCAACTCGGCTTCGGCCTTCGCCGCCAGGATCTCCGCGTTGGCCCGTATCAGCTCAGCCGTCCGGCGCTCCTCCTCCCGTTTGATCTCCGTGATGTCGGTGTAAAGCGACACGGTGCCGCCGCCCGGCAGCCGGCGTTCGGAAACCTGCAGCCACGTGCCGTCGCTGAACTGGATCACGAACGGTTCGCCGGGGCTGCGGTGCCGCTCCAGCCGGGCCTGCTCCCAACACCGCGGGCTGGCCATTCCGGCTTCGGGAAGGCAGCGCGCCGCCGCACCGCGCACCAGTTCGGCAAACGGCGTTCCCGGCAGGGCCGGCAGGCCGCGCCACAGCTCGCGGTAGCGGCCGTTGGTCACCACGATACGATCCTGCGCATCGCACAGCACGATACCCTGGTTGATCGCCTCGATAGCGGCTGCCAGGCGCTGCTTGGCCTGCTGTTCCTTGCCTTTTGCCTCGGTCAGCTCCGAAAGTGCTGTCGTCAGCGCCGCCGTTCGCTCCTGCACCTGGTTGCCCAGCGCGGCCGCTGTTTGGAACAGCGCGAACGCGCTGCCGGCCGTATCCGGCCCGCGCTCGACGGCCAGCATCAAGGACTGATTGATCCGGCGCAGCTTGGCGTTCTCGCGCAGCAGCGCCGCCATCGCGTCGGGATGGCCCAATCCGGTCCCGGCTGGCACGTTGGTGTCAGGCGGCGGCACTGATGGCGATGCCCGACAGGGTCTGGTTCATGTGCATGGCCTCGTATTGCTCGCCATAGGTGCTGAAGCCAACCGCATTATTGGCGTCCATCAGCCGGCCTGCCTGCTCCCGCATGCCACGGTAATCGAGCTCCAATCGACGCAGCATACAGTCGAATGCAATCACCAAGGCTGGAGGCCCGATCTCCTCGGCAATCTCGGCGAAATTGCGCTGCAGGCTGCCGGCCAGGTCGCCGCCCCGGCCCATCGTCAACACCGCGCCCTCGTCGATGGCGCACAGGAAGGTCAGGCTGTAATCGGGGTTCAAGCGGCGCACCGAGCGCACGAAGCACTGCTCTCCCACCCGCACCACCATCGGATGATTGGCGAAGCCAGCCTGCGTGAGCTGTTGCATGGACAACCCGGCGAGCCGGGCATACTCCTCGCCGGCGGGCTCGGCATTGATCTCGGTGACCACACGCCGCGTCGGGTCGGCGCCGGTAACGACGAATTTCTCCGCCCCCGCCGTGAAGTGCTCGGTCTTGAAGGCACGGAAACGACGCTGTGTCGCCACCACCAGGATCAGTGCGGCATCACTGTGAAAGGCGCCCTCGTGCAGCACGAACGTCTGATCGAAATGCAAGCCGTCGCCGGCCGAGCCGCCGCGCAGCGGGATGCCAGCCAGCGCGCCGCAGGCCGCACTGGCCACCACTTCCTCGCAGCCGCACACGCCGTCGATCAGCGTGACGGCAAACAGGTTTTCGTGCCGCGCCCAGGGCGCCGCGTCGTAGATCGCCAGCCTGGTCTGGCGCACGGTCGCCTGCATGCCGGCCGCGTTGCCCAAGCTGACGCCGCGGATCAGCCCGACGGATGCGGCAAACTCGGGACCCGCCAGGCTGAAACCGGTGATCGATCGTTCTGCGTAGCCGCCTGGCCCGATCTCCCCGGCGGTGGTGCATCCGACGAGTGGGATGACGCCGAACCGCGCTTGCAAGTCAGCGGCCAGCCTGGGCATGTCATAGCCGGGCGAGACAAACAGGACGACGATGCAGCAGGACGCCTGCCAGAGTGCCGCGAACAGCTCGGCTGCAGCCCGCTCGACATCGTGCGCGTGGCTGATCGCCCGACGGGTGCCGGACATCGACCTGCCTGCCTAGGCCATTCCGCAAGCTGCGCGGCGCGTGTCAATTGATCGGATGGTTTTGCTCGTCCAGCAACGGGACGCCGTAATCGCGCAAGATCTGCGTTATCTGCGGCTGTTCCCGGGCGATCACCTCGTTCAAGCGGCGGCGGAACGCTACGTCGGCCGGACGCACGCCCATGGCGATGTGGTAGTCCAGCCTGAGCTTACTGTCCTCGGGGCTCAGAAAGGTCAAACGAAGCGGCAGGTGGTCTTTCTTTGCATAGTACCCGGCGATCGGTCCCCATAGCAGACCTACGTCCACGCGGCCGCCGGCGATGTCGGTGATCATCGCGTGCGCCGGCTGGTCGATCCTGGTGTCGACCATCAGCTGGTAGATCGCCGTCTGGTCCATCAGATTGTGCTGCACGACCAGATTGGTCGGCGGGGTCGCCGCGATCAGCCCGAATCGGCGTCCGGCGATGTGCCAGTCGCCGACATGATCGGTGGTGATGTTGTCGGCCGTGCGCGTGACCATCATGTAGCCGGTGTGATAATAGGAATCCGTCGTGGCCATGTCTTCCACGCCGGAGACGGTACCCATAACCACGTCGCAGGTATGCTTCATCAGCGTGCCGCGCACGAAACCCTGGCTGTCCGGGAACCAGGTGTAGTTGACCGCCAGCTTGAGTTCGCGGCCGACCAGCTCGGCGATTTTATTCTCGTAGCCTTCGCGCTGCTGGTCGGAGAACGGCAAGTTGTGTGGGTCGGCGCATACGCGCAGTTCGGTTTGCGAAACCAGATCGGGAGCCGTCTGGGCTACGGCCGGCTGGGCCAGCATCGCGCCCGCGGCAATGCCGGCCAGAACCCTGATCACGGCTCCAGATGCTCGGGGTGGCCGCGGCCGAGCGCGCCGTCCGAGCGGGCCAGCAGGTAGGCATAGATGTTGTCCATGTTCTCGACCACGTCCTCGTTGGTGCCGAACGCCGGCATGACCTTGTCGTTGGACGAATCGACGTGCTTGCGGCCGTTTATGATAGTGTTCTCGACCTGCTCCTTGGTCATTACCTTCAGGCTTTGTGTCAGGTTCGGGGCATACGAGCTACCGGCGCCGTCCGGGCCATGGCAACGCATGCACTGGTCACCGTAGTAGAGATACCCTTTGTAGGTGATCATATCGACCTTGTTGCCGTCCTTCACGACGTAGGGTTTTTTCTCGGCCGCCGAAGGCGCCGCATCTGTGGCGCGGGCCGACGGCAGGATTACGGCAGCGGCTGACAAGGCGCCAAACATGGCGACGCCGAGCAGAATGGGGCGGAAAAACATCCAAGTCTCCATCACGGCGATCCCGGGACACGCACGCGCATCGATGCGAAAAGCTTCAAAAGCAACGCCCCGCCTGCGTCGCCGCAGGCGGGGCGGTAAGTCATGTCCGGACTAGTTCGACAGTCCGAACACCGTCAGCACGCCGCCGAGCTGCGTATAGTTGGACAGCTGCTTGTAGGCGCCCACGGCACCCAGCCCGGCATTGTCCTCGGACAGTCCGGCCGCCATGCCGATCCCGGCCCAACCGCCGACACCGGACAGAACGGCCAGATACTGCTTGCCGCCATAGGTGTAGGTGTTGATGTTGCCGATGATGCCCGACGGCGTCTTAAACTTATAGAGCAGCTTGCCGGACTTCTGATCGACCACCTTCAGGTTCCCGTCCAGCGTCCCGTAAGCGACCACGTCGCCGGCTGTGGCCAGTGCGCCCGACCATACCGAAAACGTTTCCGGGTCCGACCACGCAATCTTACCCTGATTGACGTCATAGGCGATGAAATTGCCGAGGTTGCTCTGGCCTTGCGGCGGATACATCGACAGCGTCGCGCCGACATAAGGCTGACCGGCGGTGTAGCTCACCTTGAACGGCTCGTAATCCATGCAGACGTGATTTGTCGGCACGAAGAACATGTGGTTCTTGGGCGAGTAGGAGACCGGCTGCTCGTCCTTCGATCCCAGGGCCGCCGGGCACACGTTTTTGGTGTTGTGGTCGGCACCCTGAACGCCGGGGCCGAACTGGTCCACCAGAACCGGCTTGCCGGACGCCATATCGATCTTGGTCGCCCAGTTGACCGCGGGGTCGTATTTTTCGGCTTCGAGCAGCTTGCCGTTGGTGCGGTCCAGCACATAGGCAAAGCCGTTGCGGTCGAAATGCACCAGCGCCTTGGTCGTCTTGCCATGCACAGGGACATCGGCAAGCACCATCTCGTTGATGCCGTCGTAGTCCCACTGGTCGTGCGGGGTCATTTGATAGACCCACTTGGCTTGGCCGGTATCGGCATCGCGCGCGAACACCGTCATCGACCACTTGTTGTCGCCGGGACGCTGCGTCGGGTTCCAGGTGCCGGGATTACCCGAGCCGTAATAGACCGAGTTCAGCGCCGGATCGTAGGAAATCCAGCCCCAAGTTCCGCCGCCGCCGTTCTTCCACTGGTCACCTTTCCAGGTCTTGACCGAGCTGTTGGCGCCGACCGGATGGCCCATTTCCGTGGTGGTGTTCGGGTCGAACTTGATCATGTCGTCCGTGCCGGACGAATAGGCGACCCAAGCCTTGCTGCCGTCTTTCACGTTGTAGGCGGTCAGCCGTCCCTGGATGCCGAACTCGCCGCCGCTCACCCCGATGATCACCTTGTCCTTGACGACGAGCGGCGCCGACGTGCCGGTCTCGCCCTTGCCGGAATTGCCGTCCTTGATCGACCAAATGACCTTTCCGGTCTTGGCATCGAGCGCCACCAGCGAGGTGTCCGCCTGATGCAGGAAGATCATGCCGCCATTGTCGGGCGAGTAGGCGACGCCGCGGTTGACCGTGTCGCAGCACATGACCGGGATGACGTTGGAGTCCTGCTTGGGCTCGTACTTCCAGGCGATCTTCCCGTTATCCTTCAGGTCGAGCGCGAAAACCGTGTTGGGGAACGGCGTGGACATATACATCATGTCGCCGATCACCAGCGGACCGCCCTCATGCCCGCGCAGAACGCCGGTTGAGAAGGTCCACACCGGGTGGAGGTTCTTCGCTGTCTTGGTATTGATCTGCGTCAGGGCGCTGTAGCGCTGGCTGCCGTAATCGCCCAGCGGCATGACCCATTGATTGGCGTCCTTGGACAATTTGGCGAGCTGGTCGTTGGCCAAAGAAGGCGCGGTTCCTAGCGCCATCGTACCGGCCAACATACAGGCGGAGAGCGATAGGCTATGTCTCAGTGAATACTTCATTATGTTCCTCCTTGATCCGTCCGATTTACCGGATCGTTCGTCACGGATGTGAAGCCAACCGGAAGTCTGCGCGATGTCGGAAACGTCAAGGGAGTGTTTCGCAACTTTTGGCAAACTCTTTCGCAGAAATTAACTTACACGAGGTTCCAAGAAACGCGCTAGCAGCAATCTATTTGCTGCACTGCACAAATTATTTGGTAAACGTGCTCGACCGGCACATAAAGTCGACAGGACGGCGATCCGGCTGACAAGTGCGACCTTGGTATCGAGGGTTCCTGACCCTACCTCGCTGCAATGCAGCGTTAGGCCGGTTGTTGATGCGGAACGTCGACCTCGCACCGCCAGCTTTTCAAGGTATAGTTTGGGTGTTCGGCCAGATATTCCTGAGCGCGCTGTTGCGCACCGACCGTGCAAGCCGCGGGCGTAGGGAAATCCTCCATGGGCACGCGTTTTTCCAGGCAGCTGTTGGTGTCGGCGGCCAGGCAATATATGATCACCAGTTCAATCACCAAGTTCTCCGGGAGTGTGGCATTTGCTCGAACAACGCGGTCGCAAGCAAATTCATTATGCTCTTGCGCGGGTCGGAAAAAATCCCGTTTTCGCGATCCTGGTGCTGGTTGCGCTGGCAATGCCGGCACGTGGCCAGGATGCCAAGCCGCCTCGATATGATTATCCAACGTCGGTGCGCGCCGACTACGTCATCGGTTGTCTGGCGGCGAATGGCTTTCAGCACAAGATGCTCACACAATGCGCCTGCAGCATAGATTTGATCGCCGATCAGATGAGCTACGAGGACTACGACCGGGCGGCAACGATCCTATCGATGCAACAGGCCAGCGTAGGACCTCGCGGCGGTCTTTTTCGCGATACGCCCGTTGCCAAACAATCCCTGCAGCAAATTCAGCGCGCCCAAGCCGAAGCCAATTTGCGTTGCGGACAGTGAAACATGGGGAGCTGTCCTGCCGGCAGCTCCCCTGCCAAACTACTTCTTTGCTTCTGCGCAGGCGTAGGAATTGATCTCGGCGCCGAGCGCAATTTCGACAATCCTCGGTGATTTCCAGCTCATGATAATTTTCCCGCTTACGATCCAGTCCGCATGCCGCGAACGATTGACACATAGACCACAACTCGACCCACGACAAACACGACTTTCGGCCGAGGCGAAGGCCAGGGCACCAAGTTTATTGTGCAATGCAGCAAGATTTACCGATGCGATACTGGTGCAGCCTGTGCACGCCCGGCTTGACACCATATCCCGCTTGCGTCCACCGAGGCGGGACGTCGAAGAGGAACACGGGATGCGTAAGGGTGTGCTGGGCGCGCTGCTGCTGGCGGTATCGGTTTTGACCGCCGTGCCGGCGTTTGCCGATGGGGATGCGGCGGCTGGTAAAACATTGTTCGGCCAGAAATGCGGCATTTGCCACGCGCCTGTCGAAGGGCAGAACAAGATAGGCCCTAGCCTCTGGGGCGTGGTAGGCCGCAAGGCCGGCACGTTGCCCACCTACACCTATTCGGATGCGATGAAGAACGCCAACCGGACCTGGGACGCGGCCACGCTGGACGATTACCTGACTGCTCCGCGACAGAAGATACCCGGCATCAAAATGATCTTTGCCGGCCTGCCCGAGCAGTCTGACAGGCAAAACGTCGTCGCCTACCTAGCGACCCTGAAGTAGAAATTTGCGCCGGCTCGCCACCGCCTCGGGTCTGGCGATTCTTCTGGCATACGGGCCGGTGCGCGGTGAGGAGGTGAGGCTGGTCTATCTCGGCCTGGGTCCGGCCAAGCCGGCCGCATCGGCCGTGCTCGATCCTCCACCCGCCGACCCCGGGCTGCGCGGCGCTCAGCTTGCGGTGACCGACACCAACACGACGGGCCGCTTCACCGGGCAAAGCTTCACGTTGCAGCCGGTCATCGCGCGTGACGAGGCGTCGCTGCAGAGCAGCTTTGCCCAGGCCCTGGCCGCAGGGCAACGCCTGTTCGTAGCCGGGTTGCCAGCCGCGGCGCTCCTGCACCTGGCCGATGCGACCGGCGCCCAGGACAGCCTGATCCTGGACGCGACGACGACCGACGACCGGTTGCGCGGCGTGGATTGCCGCAGCCGCGTGCTGCACATGCTGCCCAGCCGAGCGATGCTGGCTGACGCGCTGATGCAATACCTGGTCAGGAAGGATTGGCGCCGGATCATGCTGCTCGTTGGGCGTGACCCGGAAGACGGCTTGTATGCCGCTGCCATTCGTCAGGCGGCGGAGAAGTTCCAGGTCGTGGTGAAGGCCGATCGGCCCTGGGCTTTCAACGCCGCTGCCCAGCAGGCCGATACCGGGCACTTCCAGGTGAACGACGAGGTGGCGCAGGCCACGCAAGGCGTGAGCTACGACGTTCTGGTCGTGGCCGACGAGGCAGGGCATTTCGGCCAGGACCTGGCCTACCGTACACAGACCCCGCGGCCAGTGGCCGGAACGCAGGGCCTGGTGCCGTCCGCATGGTCGCCGGTGATGGACGAGTATGCCAGCACGCAGCTGCAGTTGCGTTTCCGCAGGATGGCGGGCCGCCCGATGACCAACGCGGATTACGGCGCATGGCTGGCGGTGCGCGCGGTGGGCGAGGCGGCCACGCGCACCGCCAGCGCCGACCCGGCGCACATCATCGCCTATCTGCACAGCCCCGCTTTCGCCGTTTCAGGCTACAAGGGACCCGAGCTGAGTTTCAGGAACTGGGACGGCCAGTTGCGCCAGCCGGTGCTGCTGGCCGATGACCGCTCCATCGTGTCGCTCTCCCCCCAGCCCGGCTTCCTGCACGAAAAGAACGACTTGGATTCGCTGGGCACAGACGCGCCGGAAACCGAAT
Organism: uncultured Acetobacteraceae bacterium; assembly: GCA_964250925.1. Classification (GTDB taxonomy): domain Bacteria; phylum Pseudomonadota; class Alphaproteobacteria; order Acetobacterales; family Acetobacteraceae; genus BOG-908. The sequence continues at coordinate 4,735 of CAXUHU010000076.1, read as the reverse complement.
GTCACCTGCACTGAAAAGACGGGGGGTCTGAGTGGGAAGGCACGTCTCGCGCAGCCTCGCCTTGCTTGCCGTCTTTTGGGTGCATTCCGCGCAAGCCTTCCGCATTTTCGTGTCGAACGAGAAAGACAACACGATCACCGTGCTGGATGGCGCTTCGCTGCAGGTCACCAAGACCGTGCCGGTGGGCGCCCGGCCGCGTGGCATCGTGCTGTCGGGCGATGGCAAGAGCCTCTATATCTGCACGTCGGATGCCGACCATATCGAAGTGCTGGATTTAGCGAGCCTGACCGTCAGCCGCACGCTGCCCAGCAATCCGGACCCTGAATACATGGCGCTGAGCCACGATGGCCGGACGCTGTATGTCGCCAACGAGGACAACAGCCAGGTTTCCGTGCTGGATGTGGCCGAGGGGCGTATCACCTCGGAAATTCCAGTCGGCGTAGAGCCGGAAGGCATGGCGGTCAGCCCGGACGACCGTACGGCGCTGTGCACGTCGGAGACCACGAGCATGGCGCATTTCATCGACGTCGCCACGCACACGGTGACCGCAAGCGTGCTGGTGGGCACACGGCCGCGCTTCGCTGTGTTCAGCAAAGATGGGTCGCGCGTCTGGGTGTCTTCCGAAGTGGCCGGCACCGTGGCGGTCATCGACGCCAAGACGCATCACGTGTTGCACACCATCACCTTCGATCTGCCGGAGGTGCCGAGGGCGGCGATCCAGGCGGTCGGCATCAACCTGACCGGCGACGGGCGTTACGCCTTCATCGACCTCGGCCCGGCCAACCGCGTGGCCGTCGTCGATCCGCAGAGTTTTGCGGTGACGAAGTACCTGCTCGTCGGTCAGCGCGTGTGGCACAACGCCTTCTCGCCGGACGAGAAATTCCTCTACACCGCAAACGGCATCAGCAACGACATGTCGGTGATCGACGTGGACCGGCTGGAGGTGACGCAATCCGTGCCGGTCGGCCAATCGCCCTGGGGCGTCGTCGTTGCCCCCTGAGGCGCCGCCACTTGAAGCGGCACTCGCCGTCTCGGGCCTGTCCTACGCGTTCGGCGCGCGCCGGGTGCTGCACGACGTGGCGTTCAGCGTGCAACAGGGCGGCCTGTCGGTGCTGCTGGGCCTGAACGGCGCCGGCAAGAGCACGCTGTTCGCCCTGGTCACCCGTTTGTATAGCGCACCCTCGGGGCGGATTGCGGTGTTCGGCCACGATGTGGAACGCGAGCCGCTGGCTGCACTGGCGCGGCTGGGCGTGGTGTTCCAGCAATCCACGCTCGACCTCGACCTCACCGTCGAGCAGAACCTGCACTACCATGCGGCCCTGCACGGCCTGTCGCGCAAGGATGCCCGGCCACGTATCGCCGAGGAACTCGACCGCGTCGGCTTGCTGGACCGCGCGCGTGACCGCGCCCGCGTGCTTTCCGGCGGCCAGCGGCGGCGAGTCGAACTGGCGCGCGCGCTGGTCCACGCGCCCTCTCTGCTGCTGCTCGACGAACCGACGGTGGGCCTGGACATCGAAAGCCGCGCCTATCTGATCGCACATGTACGCAACCTGTGCCGCACGCGGGGCCTGGGCGTGCTGTGGGCCACCCATCTGATCGACGAGGCTGGCCAGGACTCGCGCGTCATCGTGCTGCACCAGGGGCGCGTGCTGTCCGACGAGCCGGCGGAGCCCGCCACGTTGCGGGCAACGTTCGACACCCTGACCAGGCGAGCAGCATGACACACGCCGCCATGATAAGCCGCGCTGTGCGGGCAATGCAGCCCATGCCGCAGCCGGGCCTGCGCGGCTACGCGCGCTGCCTGAACGGCATCGTCACCCGCGAGGCGCTGCGCTGGACCAACCAGCGCGGCCGCTTCATCTCCGCACTCGTGCGGCCGTTGATGTGGCTGATCATCTTCGCAGCCGGCTTCCACTTCGTGCTCGGCGTCTCCATCACGCCGCCCTACCGCACATACATCCCGTACGAGGTATACATCGCGCCTGGCCTCGCCGGCATGATCCAGTTGTTCAACGGCATGCAAAGCTCGCTTTCGATGGTCTATGACCGCGAGATGGGCAGCATGCGCACGCTGATGGTCAGCCCGTTCCCGCGCTGGTTCCTGCTGACGGCCAAGCTGCTCGCCGGCGTCGCCGTTTCCATCGTGCAGGCCGCCATCTTCTTCGCCATCGCTTGGTTCTGGGACATTCACCCGCCGCTGACCGGCTACCTCGCCGTGCTGCCCGCGCTGGTCCTTTCCGGATTGATGCTGGGTGCTCTCGGGCTGGTGCTGTCGTCGTTCATAAAGCAATTGGAGAACTTTGCCGGCGTGATGAATTTCGTGATCTTCCCGATGTTTTTCACCTCGGGCGCGCTCTATCCGCTATGGCGCATGCAGCAGGCAAGCCCAACGCTGTATTGGCTCGCCCAGCTCAACCCCTTCACCCATGCCGTCGAGCTCATCCGATTTGCCCTCTATGACCGCTTCAATCCTGTGTCGGCGCTGGTGGTTTGCGGCTACCTGTCGCTGTTCATGGCAGCGGCGATCATCGGCTACGATCCCGGCCGCGGCTTGCTGGCCCGCCGCAAGGGCGCGGAGTGACCGTGAGGGCAAGCTGGGCGGGATGGGCCGTCGCCACGCTGCTCGCCTGCGGCGCGCAGGCTCAGATACCCGGCCAGAATCCCGACTGGCCTTGTGCCCAACGTTTGGTTGAAAACCTGTCCGCCGGCTCCTACTGGAGCGGGCCTGTCGCTGCCAATCCGGATTGGCGAAACGACCAGGATTTTTTCGCGCTGGTCACGGAGATCGTCGATCGTGACACGCCGGACGCCCAGGGCATGGCTAAACTGAACGCCTACGCCGACACCATTCCGGACGGGCAACGCGCCGCCAAGTTGCCCGCCCTGTTCGGCGCGATCGTGGATCAGACCAACGATCAGCGAACGCCGTTAATCCAGCGGTTGGAACAGCTCGGTCGCCGCCAGCGCGGCATGGGCAACACCATCGCCGAGATCAGCACCAAGATCGATACGCTGCCTGCGAACGATGCGCGCCACGATGACCTGGTAGGCGAGCGCGACTTCGACGTGCGCGCGTTCCAGGAGACGCAGCACACGATGCGCTACGCGTGCGAGGCACCCTCGGCGATGGAACGCAGGCTCGGCACCTATGCGCGGGTCCTTCAAGCCAAGCTGGCGTCGAAGTAGCGATCCACCATCGACGGTGTCACGTCTTCCAGTCGGGCCGGCTGCCAGCGTGGCTGGCGGTCGCGGTCGATCACGGCAGCCCGCACCCCCTCGACGAAGTCGTGGCTGCGCATGCAGGACGTGGCTAGAACCAACTCCTGCGCCAGGGCCTGTTCCAACCCAGGCATTGCAGCCGCCTCTCGAAGAGCGCGCAACGTCACCTTCAGCGAACTCGGCGACTTGGTTGCGATCTCCCGCGCTGCCGACTGAGCATCTTGGTCGGGGTGCCCGGCCAGTGCAGCCACGATCGCCTCTACGCTATCGTGTCCATAGCAAAGCTCCATCCAGGCTGTTGGGCCAACCGGCTGCGACCCAGGGTCGGCTAGGCCACGTACGTCAGCGTTAGCCGTGGTAAGTCTTCTTATAAGCGCCGGCACCTCCGCGGATGGCACGACCGCATCGGCCAGCCCGGCCCGGATTGCCTGGTGCGCATCGATCCGCGCGCCCGTCAGCGCCAGATGCATGCCCAGCGCGCCGGCACGGCCCAGCAGCCAGGTGGCGCCCACGTCGGGAAACAGGCCGATGCCGGTTTCGGGCATCGCCAGGACCGTACGCTCGGTCGCCACCCGCACCGAGCCGTGGGCGGAAATGCCGACGCCGCCGCCCATCACCAGCCCGTCCATGATGGCGATGTAGGGTTTCGGAAACCGCGCGATGCGGGCGTTCATCGCATACTCGGCGGCGAAGAACGCCCGGGCGGCGGCCACGTCGCCGGTCCGCGCCGCCTCGTACAACATGCGGATGTCGCCGCCGGCACAGAACGCGCGCTTGCCCGCCGCGTCTATCACCGCTTGCGAGACGGCTGTATCATTTGTCCAGGCGGTCAACGCCGCATCGACCGCCTTCACCATTGGCAGCGTCAGCGCGTTCAGCGCCTCCGGCCGGTTCAGCGTGATACGCCCGGCCCGGTTCTCTACCCTTATCGCGACGTCGCTCAATCCTTCAGCAGCCCGCGCGCCACGATCACCCGCATGATTTCGTTGGTGCCCTCCAGGATCTGGTGCACGCGCAAATCGCGCACGATCTTCTCGACGCCGTATTCGGCCAGGTAGCCGTAGCCGCCATGCAGCTGCAGCGCCTGGTTGGCGACGTTGAAGCCGGTGTCGGTTGCGAAACGCTTGGCGCTCGCGCACAGCATGGTGACATCCGGCGCACGCGCATCAAGTGCGGCGGCGGCGCGCCACACGATGCTGCGCGCTGCCTCCAGCTCCGTGCTCATGTCGGCCAGGCGGAACTGCAGCGCCTGGAAATCGGTGAGCTGGCGGCCGAAAGCGCGGCGGTCCGTCATGTAGGCCAGCGTTCGCTCCAGTGCGGACTGCGCGCCGCCCAGCGAACAGGCGGCGATGTTGAGCCGCCCGCCATCCAGCCCCGCCATCGCCATGCGGAAGCCTTGGCCCTCCTCGCCCAACCTGTGCGAGGCCGGCACCCGCGCGCCTTGCAGAATCACTTGGCGCGTCGGCTGGGCGTTCCAGCCCATCTTGCGCTCCTTCGGACCGAACGAGCGCAAGAT
>CAXUHU010000075.1:12517-17127 GCA_964250925.1 uncultured Acetobacteraceae bacterium | reverse complement strand
ACAAGAGCTACGGCGCCCCGCGCATCACCAAGGACGGCGTCACCGTCGCCAAGGAAATCGAGCTGTCCGATAAGTTCGAGAACATGGGCGCCCAGATGGTGCGCGAAGTCGCCAGCAAGACCAATGACGTGGCCGGTGACGGCACGACGACGGCCATCGTGCTGGCCCAGGCGATCATCCGCGAGGGCGGCAAGGCCGTCTCTGCCGGTATGAACCCGATGGACCTCAAGCGCGGCATTGACAAGGCCGTCACCGCGGTCGTGGAAGAGCTCGCCAAGCGCACCAAGAAGATCACGTCCGAGTCCGAGACCGCCCAGGTGGGAACGATTTCTGCCAATGGCGAGAGCGAGATCGGCCGCATGATCGCCGAAGCGATGCAGAAGGTCGGCAACGAGGGTGTCATCACCGTCGAAGAGGCCAAGGGCATCCAAACCGAGCTCGATGTTGTCGAGGGCATGCAGTTCGACCGCGGCTACATGAGCCCGTACTTCATCACCAACGCCGAGAAGATGACCGCACAGCTGGATGACCCGTACATCCTCATCCATGAAAAGAAGCTGTCCAGCCTGCAGACGCTCCTGCCGCTGCTCGAGGCCGTCGTGCAGTCCGCACGTCCGCTGCTGATCATCGCGGAAGATGTCGAAGGCGAGGCACTGGCCACCCTGGTGGTCAACAAGCTGCGTGGCGGCCTGAAGATCGCGGCCGTGAAGGCACCGGGCTTCGGCGACCGTCGCAAGGCGATGCTCGAGGACTTGGCCATCCTGACCGGCGGCACCGTCATCAGCGAGGACCTCGGCATCAAGCTCGAGACCGTGACGCTCGACATGCTCGGCCGCGCTAAGAAGGTGCTGATCGAGAAGGAGAACACCACGATCGTCGAGGGCGTCGGCAAGTCCGAGGACATCAAGGGCCGTTGCGCTCAGATCCGCGCACAGGTCGAGGAGACCACGAGCGACTACGACAAGGAGAAGCTGCAGGAGCGTCTGGCCAAGCTGGCCGGCGGTGTTGCCGTCATCCGCGTCGGTGGCGCGACCGAGGTCGAGGTGAAAGAGCGCAAGGACCGTGTTGACGACGCCCTGCACGCGACCCGTGCGGCCGTCGAGGAAGGCATTGTCCCAGGCGGCGGCGTCGCCCTGGCTCGTGCCAGCTTGGTGTTGAAGGACATGACCGGCGAGAACGGCGACCAGAAGTTCGGCATAGACGTGATCCGTCGCGCCCTGATGTCGCCGATGCGCCAGATCAGCGAAAACGCCGGCGAAGACGGTGCCGTTATCTCCGGCAAGGTGCTGGAGAATAACGAGTACAATTTCGGCTTCGACGCCCAGACTGGCGCCTACAAGGAGCTGGTCTCGGCCGGCATTATCGACCCGACCAAGGTGGTGCGTTCGGCGCTGCAGCACGCAGCCTCGATCGCCTCGCTAATGATCACGACCGAAGCCATGGTAGCCGAGCGTCCTGAGAAGGCCTCGGCGCCAATGGGCGGCGGCGGTGGCGGTATGGGCGGCGGCATGGGCGGCATGGGCGGGATGGACTTCTAGTCCAGCCAGTCCGGCCTGGTCCGGTGGACTTGGCCGAACGGCAACAGCACAATCCGCGTATGGTGTGACATTTTGGGCCAGGAGTTTTGTCTCCTGGCCCTTTTTTTATTAAAGCCCTCTACCCCACGACCACGGAGCGGGAGCGTTGCGCAACCTATCGTCATCGTAACCGTTAAGGCGGTGCGCCCTGAGAAGGCGTTAAAACCAGGAGGATACCAATGCCTAAAGCAGCACATCACGAGGCAGCTGAGCACCATGAAAAGGCCGCCAAGTCCCACCGGACGGCTGCCGAGCACCACGAGAAGGGCGATCACGAGACAGCCCACAAGCATGCCACCGAAGCTCACGGCCATTCGACCAAAGCCCATGAGAGCGGCACCAAGGCGCATGCCAAAAGCAGCGAGCATGCCAAGAAGTAGCTAACGGCACGCCGACCAGCGGAGCGGGCCAAGGGCGCGCTCCCTGGTTCGGCTACATCGACTGCGGCACTAACCTCGCCGCCAAAACACATCGGCCAACACATCGGATAGATCGCATGGAACTGAGACTGGCCGCGATGGCTGCGGCCGTGCTGGTTCTGGTGCTGGTCCTGCAGGATGCGTTTGAGGTCATGCTGCTGCCGCGCCGGGTCAACCGCCGCGTGCGCATCACCCGCTTCTTCTTCCGGTTATCCTGGTTCTCCTGGAGCAGCATAGCCAACAAGACTCGCCGCGGCGCCGGCCGCGAACGGCTGCTCAGCGTGTTTGGCCCGCTTTCGATGGTCGTTCTGTTCGCCCTCTGGGCAAGCTTGATGATCGGTGCTTTCGGGGTGCTTGAATGGGGCCTGCAGTCCCACGGCCCGCACGTCTCGCCGCTATCCGAACAGCTCTACATGAGCGGCGTTACCTTCTTCACGCTCGGCTACGGCGACGTCGTCCCGCATGCCTGGCCGGCACAAGCTATGGCCGTGGTGGAGGCGGGTACCGGGCTTGGGTTCCTAGCGCTGGTGATCGGCTACTTGCCGGTGCTGTATCAGCTATTCTCGCGCCGGGAGGCCCACGTGATCCAGCTCGACGTGCGGGCCGGCACACCGCCCACTGCCGTCACCCTGCTGAGCCGGCATGCGGATGGCGGCCTGGATAGCTTGAACGTGCTGCTGCACGAGTGGGAGCAGTGGGGTGCCGTGCTGCTCGAAAGCCACCTTTCCTACCCGATGCTGGTCTTCTATCGCTCGCAACACGATGACCAGTCGTGGTTGACTAGCCTGGCTGCCATCATGGATACGTGCGCGCTCGTGTTGGTGGGCGTTTCCGACCAGCATCCGTTCCAGGCGCGCATGACTTTCACCATGGCCCGCCAGGTGATCGTGGAAATGGCGCGGTCCTTCGCGGTGGAGCCCTCGCGTTACGACGGCGGCGACAGACTGGCGGCCTCGGACTACAATCAGATCGTCGCTCGCCTGACTGAAGCGGGGCTGCATTGGGATGCTGGTCCCGATGGTCGGGAAACGCTGGCCGCCCTGCGTGCCACTTACGAACCGTTGCTGGTAGGCTTGGCGCGCCGGCTGATGCTGCAACTCCCCCGGTGGCTACCCGAAGACGATGCCCTGGATAACTGGCAGGGTGGCCATCGCGGCCTGATCGCCAGCCGCTTGGTCGAACAACTGGCGGACCGCAGCACGGAACCGGCCGATACAATGGAAGGCCGCGGCACGCTGGCGCAAAAATTGCGGGCCAGGTTAAAGACGTAAGGCAGCCAGACGGGTCAGCGCTTCTCGACGTGGAGGAGTAGCCGGCCGGAACCTCCAACGAAGCCTGGTGTTCGTCCAATCTAGCTTTCAGGAGAACACCCATGATCGACGCTACGCAGATCACCGAACGTATGGAGGTGGTCGGGTCCGATGCCGGCCATGTCGGGACGGTGGATCACGTTCTAGGCCAGCGCCTCAAACTGACACGGACCGATCCGGCCGCCAGCGGCGAACACCATTTCATTCATCTCGACTCGGTAGAAACCATCGCCGACGGCCGCGTGATCTTGAACCGCACCGCCGCGCAGGCCAAGGATGAGTGGGGCGTCGAACAGGTAGGTTGACCCACTCGGGCGCACTCCTTGGCCGGCCCGGGAGACAACGCGTATGCCGGACGCCAAGCGCCTGGATTGCCTGATTGTGGGCGGCGGCCCCGCGGGCCTTACAGCCGCCCTGTATTTCGCGCGCTTCCAGCGCCGCGTCCTGGTTGTGGATAGCGGCGAGCCGCGGGCCGAGTGGATTCCACTCAGCCACAACATACCGATGTTCCCCGATGGCCTGTCCGGCCGCGACCTGCTGGCTCGCCAGCGTGCCCACGTGACGCGTTACGGCGGCTGCATCATGGCCGGAACCGTCACGGAGCTGCAGCAGACGTCACATGGCTTCCTGGCCAAGATCGAGGGCCACGGACCTTGCGAAGTAGCCGCCCGTCACGTGCTGCTCGCCACCGGCGTGCGCGATATCGAGCCCGAACTGCCCGACCTTCCAAACGCGGTCAAGAATGGCCTGATCCGCTACTGCCCGATTTGCGACGGTTATGAGGCCCGCGGCCGCAGCATCGCCGTCATCGGCCACGGCACGCAGGGCCTGAACGAGGCGGTGTTCATCGCTCGCACCTACTCCGACGACGTCACGCTGCTCACGTTGGGCGAGCCGATGCACCCCAGCCCCGACGAGCATCGTCTGATTGGCGAACACCACATCAAGGTGGTGCAAACCCCAATTCGCGCCTTGCAGGTGGAAGGCGACCGCATCGGCGTGTTCCGCATGGATGACGGCCAGGACCTGAGCTTTGAAGTGCTTTACTCCGCCCTTGGCCTGACGCACCGCACGGCACTGGCGTGCAAACTCGGCGCCGAACAAGGCTCTGGCGCCACGCTGGTGGTGGATTCGCACAACCAGACGAGCGTAAGCGACCTGTATGCCGCAGGGGCCATCGTGCGCGGGCTGGACCAGATCGTGGTCGCCATGGGCCACGCGGCCGTCGCAGCGACCGCAATACACAACAAATGCGAGCGGCCGACCCAGGCGGAGCCGTAACGCGAGAGGGAGTCACTTCTCAT
>CAXUHU010000075.1:0-12417 GCA_964250925.1 uncultured Acetobacteraceae bacterium | reverse complement strand
CTCCTCCAATCAGGCCAGCGTAAACCGAACGGGCAGGGTCTTGGTCCCGCTGACGAAGTTTGACGCCGTCAGCTTGGGTTCACCGGCAAATTCGATGGACTTCAACCGGGGGATCAGCTCCTCGAACAAGATACGCATTTCCATCTTTGCCATGTGCTGGCCAAGGCAGAGGTGAGGGCCGTAGCCAAAGCCCAGGTGACGATTGGGGTCGCGATCCACGCGGAACGCCTGCGGATCGTCGAACACCTCCTCGTCGCGGTTGCCGGACAGGTAGCACAGCATCAGCCAATCGCCGCGCGCGATGCGGCGTCCGCGCAGCTCGGTATCTTCGGTCGCACTGCGCATGAAATGCTTGACCGGCGTGGTCCAGCGTATCGCCTCCTCCACCAGGCCAGGAACGAGCGACAGGTCGGCGCGCAGCTTGGCAAATTCGGCGGGGTGGTCGCACAGCGCCCAGACGGCACCGGCGGTGCTTGACGAGGTGGTGTCGTGCCCGGCGGCTGCAATGATGGTGTAGTAGCTCATCGCCTCGAACTCGGAGATCGGCTCGCCGTCGATGATGCCGTTGGCGATCACGGTGGAGACGTCGTCGCGCGGGTTGGCACGGCGGTCGGCAGTGACTTTCGCGAAATAGGCTGAAAAATCCATGAACACTGCGAACAGCTGCTCAGCGGCCAGCGTCGGGTCGGACAAGCCGCCGGTACCGCGCGCAAGATCGGCGTCCTGGTTGCCGAACAGCTCCTGCGTCAGCTTCAGCATGCGCGGCTCGTCCTCGGGCGGCAGTCCCAGGATCAGCATGATGACGCGCAGCGGGTAGAGTGCTGCGACGTCGGTGGCAAAATCGCAAGCGCCGCCGCGTTCGGCCATCGCATCCACCGTCCGGCGGGCCAGCGCGCGTATCTGCGGCTCCAACCGGCGGAGCTGGCCCGGCATGAACCAGCTTTGCGTAAGCTGGCGGTACTTCGCGTGGTCCGGATCGTCCATGTGAACGATCGTGCGCACCAGGTGCGTGCCGCCGGTCAGCTCGCGCACGCGCGCCACACCTTTGCGGTCGGCCAGGATGGTCTGCCGCTCGCCGCTGTGGAACAGCGCCTTGTCGCGGCCCACCTGCATGATGTCGGCGTGCTTGGTCACCGCCCAGAACGGGTCGAAGCCATCGGTTTCGATTAGCGCGACGGGGTCGTCGGCACGCAGGCGGGCGAAGTTGGCCAGCAACGTCGTCAACGCGGCATAGGCGCGCGGATCGACGATGCTACGAGCGATCTCGGCCGATGCTGGTGGGTGCTGCAGCGTGGTGCTCATGGTCAGGCTCCCTCGGCCACGGACAGCGTGCGGCCATGCGTTACGCGCACAATGCCGTGCGGTCGCGTGCCGTGCAAAGCAGGCTCGTGACGACCGAGGCGCCTCAAGCCGTTCCGGCCTCGATCCGGCTTCTCCAATACGCGTAGGTGTCGGCCAGCGTGGTATCCCAACCAATCTGCGGCGCCCAGCCGAGTGCCGCGCGGGCAGCCGCGGCATCGCCGCTGGCAAGCGGAATCTCGGACGCCCGCAGACGCCCGCCATCCACCACCACCTCCGCTTGCACGCCGGCGATGGCCATCAAGGCCGTCAGCACGTCACCCACGCGGCGCGGCACGCCGGAAGCAATGTTGAGTATGGTTCCGGCCGGCAGCGAGGCGGCGGACGCCGCGCACAGCGCATAGGCGCGGCAGACGTCGCGCACGTCGAGGAAGTCGCGCCACGGGTCCAGCGCGCCCACCTGCAGCACGGGCGGCTGCAGCCCGGCCGCGATGCGCGCCACCTGGCGGGCGAAGGCGGCGACGACGAAGGCATCGGACTGGCCCGGCCCGGTATGGTTGAACGGCCGCAACCGGATCACCCGAAGGCCCTGGCCCGTCATGGCGCCCAAGGCCAGGTCAGCCGCTGCCTTGGTAGCCGCATAGGTGTTCATCGGCGCCAGCGCCGTCCGCTCGGTGACCGGCGTGCCGGCCTGAAAGCTGCGGCCGTAGGCGTCGGCGGTGGAGATGTAGACCAACGTGCACGATGGTGCCGCGTCCAGCAGCGCGCGCGCCACGTTCAGCGTGCCGTGCAGGTTGACCTGCCAAGCGGCGTCCGGATCGGCCTGGGCTGCCGGAATTGCGGCAATCGCGGCCAGGTGCACGACGGTATCCGGACGTCCAGCGGCGACCGCATCGCGGATGGAGCGGGGATCGCGAACGTCGAAGCCGGCTGCCTCCACATGCGTATCCGGCAAGCCCGTCAGAAGCGGCAGCAGGTGGCCGCCAACAAAGCCGGTGGCGCCGGTTACCAGGATGCGCATGACCGCCGCCGATACCGGCCGGGCGCTAAGCCGCCATTCTTGCGCGGTGGCGGGCCAGGTCTGCCTCGACCATCTCGGCTACCATGGCTTCCAGCGTGGTTTCCGCCTGCCAGCCCAGACATTGCCGCGCTTTAGTGGGGTCGCCTAGCAGCAGGTTCACCTCGGCCGGGCGCACCAGATCGTTGCGCAGTGTGATGTGCTCATCGGCCTGCAAGCCGACATGGGCAAAGGCCAGGCGACAGAAATCGCGCACCGTCATCGTGCGGCCGGTGGCGATTACGTAGTCGTCCGGCTTGTGCTGCTGCAGCATCGTCCACATCGCCGCCACGTAGTCCCGCGCGTGGCCCCAGTCCCGGCTGGCGTCCAGGTTGCCAAGCTCCAGCGTGCGGGCCAGGCCGAGATGGATGCGCGCCACCCCGTCGGTGATCTTGCGGGTGACGAACTCGATGCCGCGCAGCGGGCTCTCGTGGTTAAACAGGATTCCGCTGGAGGCGTGCATGCCGAAGCTCTCGCGGTAGTTCACCGTCATCGAATGCGCGTACAGCTTGGCGCAGGCGTAAGGACTGCGCGGGTAAAACGGTGTGTGCTCGGACTGGATCGGGTCGCGCACGCGGCCGAACATCTCCGACGACGACGCCTGATAAAATCGTACCTGCGGCCGTACCAGGCGTATCGCCTCGAGCACGTTGACGGCGCCGATGCCGGTGATCGTGCCGGTCAGGATCGGCTGCTGCCACGAGGCGGCGACGAAGCTTTGCGCGGCGAGGTTGTACACCTCGTCGGGTTCGGTGGTCTGCATGACTCGTATCAGGCTCGACAGATCGAGCAGGTTGGCATCGACCAGCTCCACACGGTCGATGACGCCGATCCAGCGCAGCCGCTCGGCGACTACGTCCGAAGAAGCGGAGCGGCGCACCAGTCCGACGACGCGGTAGCCGCGATCGAGCAAGAACTTCGACAGGTAGGCGCCATCCTGTCCGGTGACGCCGGTGATCAAGGCTGTTGGCAACCGCTCGTCCCTTCACGACCGACCGGGTTGAGACCCGGGCCGGCTGTCCTTAAAGAGAGAGGGTAGGGGCATCAAGCCTGTGCAGGCCTTTCTCGACCGCGCCCGGCTTCAGCGATGCCCGCCGCCACCGTGAAAGCCGCCGCCAAATCCGCCGCCCACGCCGCCACGGAAGCCGCCGCCAAAACCGCCCCCATAGCCGAACCGGCCGCCGAACCCATACCCGAATCGTCCGTAGCCGAAGCCGCCATAACCGAAGCCGAACCCGGGGTAGAAGCCGCCGTAGAAGCCTGGGTAGAACCCGCCGTAGAATCCGGGGTAAAAACCACCGTATCCATAGCCATAGTCAGCGCCATACGGGGAGCCATAGCCGTATGGATAGCCGCCATAGCCGTAGCCGGTGGGCACCGGCTCCACACTGTCGCCGTTGGCGACCATGCATTGCGTATACGTGTTCTCGTAGCGCTGCCAGGCGGCTTCGTTGCCGGAGCGGGTGCTCATGGCAGGCTGCCCAGCCTGCGCGTAGGCCGCCTGAGAGGCCTGTTGCTTGCAAACGGCCTCGTCCGCCTGGAACGTAGACGGGTCTTTGCCTTGACCAGGCACGGCGACAACGGCAGGCGGGGCGACGACGCAGGCGCTAAGCGCCAAAGCGGCGCCGAGCGGCGCTAGAATACGGACAGACATACAGAATCTCCTGGCCAGACAGCCATGAATTTAAACACCATGGTCATTAAACGTATGGCTAGCGCCGTAGGAGGCGCGGCTTACGTTTCGTTACCAATACCGCTCAGGCAGCCGCCGGATAGTCCACATACCCTTCCGGACCCTGGCTATACCACTGGGCCGGCACGTCGCGTGTCAGCGGCAGATGCTCGGCAAAACGCCGCGGCAGGTCTGGGTTGGCGATGAAGGTGCGGCCGAACGCGATGGCGTCTGCAATGCCGTCGTCCAGCATCGCCTGACCATTGGCCTGGCCATAATCCGAGTTCAGCACCAGCGGCCCGGCGAATGCGCCGCGGATCGCGGGGGCCACCGGCGGGCGGTCCGCCTGCCCGAACGTGCCTTCCATGCCCGGCTCGCGCAATTCCAGGAAAGCGATGCCAAAAGACGAGAGCGCACGGGCGGCCGCGGTGAACAGGGTTTCGGGGTCGCTGTCGTTGGCCCCCTGTATCTCGCCGTTGGGCGACAGGCGGACACTGGTGCGGTCCGCGCCCGCCTCGCCCACCACCGCCTCGGCCACCTCGCAGAGCAAACGTAGGCGGTTCTGCACCGGCCCGCCATAGGAGTCGTGGCGGAGGTTCACACGGTCGCGCAGGAACTGGTCGATCAGGTAGCCATTGGCCGCGTGGATCTGCACGCCGTCGAACCCGGCCTGCAACGCGCGGCGGGTGGCCGTTCGATAATCGTCCAACAACGCCGGTATCTCATCGGCCGCCAACGCACGCGCCTCGGCGTAGGGCTGCTTGCCATCATAGGTGTGGGCCCGGCCGGGGCCGGTGGTGGCCGACGACGACACGGGCGGCTGCCCGCCCAGAAAACTCGGATGCACCAGCCGTCCCATGTGCCAAAGCTGGGCGATGATGCGCCCGCCCGCCCGGTGCACGGCACCCGTGACCGGACGCCAGGCCTCGACTTGTTCCGCGTTCCACAAGCCCGGGGCATAGGGCCACCCCAGGCCCTGCTGGCTGATGCCGGTCGCCTCCGAGATGATCAGCCCGGCGCCCGCACGCTGCGCGTAGTACTCGGCCATCAGCGGCGTCGGCACATGGTCGCGCGTGGCCCGGCCGCGTGTCAGCGGCGCCATCAGGATTCGGTTGGGCGCCAGGATGGCGCCGAGGCGTATCGGGTCGAAAAGCGAGGGCATGGGTCATCCTGTTCGTACAGAGGCGGTACTCACCCTGCATCGTGCTGCGGGCCAACCGGTTGCACCGCCGCGGCCGCCGGTCTGGCACAACGGTTCCAACGTTTGCGATCAGCCCGCGCCTGCGCCAGCGACAAGGTCCTTGATGCGGCGCGCCAGTCCGGCCATCGAAAACGGCTTGGTGAGCACGTGCATGCCGACCGCCAGATGACCGTGGTTCAGAACCGCGTTCTCGGCATAGCCGGTGATGAACAGCACCTTGAGGTCCGGCCGGGATGTGCGCCCCGCCTCGGCGAGCTGCCGCCCGTTCATGCCGCCGGGCAAGCCCACATCGGTGATGAGCAAGTCGATCCTGGCTGCCGATTGCAGTACCTTCATGCCGGCGAGACCATCGGCCGCCTCGAACGCGACGTATCCGAGTTCCTCCAGCACCTCCATCACCAGCATCCTGATCGCCGGCTCGTCATCCACCACCAGCACGGTCTCGCCCTGTTCGGCGCGTGGCGCGTGCCCATCGGCGACGAGCTCCTGTTCGGCTTCGGCCTGTCCCAGATGCCGCGGCAGATACAGGCAGACCATCGTCCCGCGGCCCGGCTCGGAGTAGATGCGTGCCTGGCCCTCCGATTGCCGGGCAAATCCGTAGATCATCGACAGGCCAAGCCCCGTGCCCAGCCCCTGCGGCTTCGTCGTGAAAAACGGGTCGAATGCGCGCTCGATCACGTCGGGCGTCATGCCGGTTCCGGTGTCGCTCACGCAAATTGACACGTATTGCCCGGGCGACAGGTCACGCTGCGCCGCGCCCCGCTCGTCCAGCCACTTGTTGCCCGTCTCGATCGTCAGGCGTCCGCCGTCGGGCATCGCGTCGCGCGCGTTGATGGCCAGGTTGAGCAAGGCGTTTTCGAGTTGGTTCGGATCGACCAGGGTATTCCACAGCCCGCCGGCGGCGATCACCTCGAGCGCAACCGACGGGCCGATGCTGCGCCGGATGAGATCCTCCATGCCGGCGATCAGCCGGTTGGCGCTGGTGGGCTTAGGGTCGAGCGTCTGCTGCCGCGAGAACGCCAGCAGGCGGTGCGTTAGCGCAGCGGCGCGCCTGGCCGCCCCCTGCGCAGCCGCAACGTAGCGTTCCACCTCGCCAAGCCGCCCTTGCGCCACCCGGGTCTGCAGAAGCTCCAGGCTGCCTGCAATGCCGGTCAGCAGGTTGTTAAAATCATGGGCCAAGCCCCCTGTCAGCTGGCCCACCGCCTCCATCTTCTGCGACTGACGCAGCTGGTCTTGAAGCTGGCGCCGGTCGGTGACGTCGGTGACTACGCCGGAAATGCGGACCGGCTGGCCGTCCAACAGGTAGGTTCGGCCCTCCACCCGCAGGCACCGGACGACCCCGTCGCTCGCCCGCCTGATACGATGCTCGAACTCCAGCGAGCCCGAGGTCTCGGCCCGGGCAAACGCTGCCGCCACGGCCTGGCGCTCCTCGGGCAGGAAATGTTCGATCGCCTCGGCCAGGGTCCAGTGTGCCGCGCCGTCTGGATAGCCGAACAACTGGTCGTGGCGCAGCGAGCGGCGGGCCGATCCCGCCAGAAGGTCGAACTCCCAGCTTCCCATGCCCGCCGCGTCCAAGGCAAGCTGAAGGCTTTGTTCAGCCAGGCGGCGTTCCTCGACTTCGGCGGCCAGCCGCAGGTTGGCAGCTTGCAGCTCCTGGCTGCGTCGCCGGCTATGGGTCAGGTCGGTGACGACCCCGCACACCACGCGCGGCATGCCCGGTTCCACCGTGAGGTCGGCCAGCGAGAGCCTCACCGGCACAGCCGTTCCATCAGCCGCGCTGAGCGTCAGCTCGCCGTCGCCGCCGGCCGCCTCTGGCCACGCCAGCCGGCGGGCGAACAGATCCCCGTCGGGCCCGGCGAAGAAGCGGCCGACCGAGTAGCCGATCAGCGCCTCGCGCCGCACCCGGGCGATCGCGGCAAAACGCTCGTTGGCGTAGAGGACGATTCCCTCGCCGCTGAGCGTGACCGCACCCTCCTGCATCTGCTCGATCAGCACGCGATAGGGCCGGTCGGCGTTCTCGAGCGTATAGACCTGCTGCCCGGCAGGACCGCCCACCACGACGGCATCGACCTCGCCGTTGCGGATCGCGTCGAGAGTGTCCTCCGCCTCGATCAGGCGCGCCCTCAGCCGGTCGGCCGACAGGCTCGCGATCGCCTCGCGGCCCGCGTGTGTCGATGCTGTCAACGCGGACCCATGGGCGAGGCGATATCCAGCCCGGCAAGGACCCGCTTCTCGTCCGAAAGGTCGCCGATGATCCGCCGCAACGGCTCTGGCAGCATCTTGACCAGCGTCGGCGTAGCGATCACCTGCATGCTCCGGGTCGCCTCAGGATCCTCGTAGACGTCGATCACCTTGAGGGTGTAGCGCCCTTTGAGGTTTTGTTCGCAGATGCGATGCATGTTTGCGATGGCGCGGGTCGATCTGGGCGTGGAGCCAGTGATGAACAGCCGCAGCTCGTAGGGCTGGGCGGCCTCGATGGGCGTTTCGTTCTCCGTCACGATGCCGCCACGCCCTTCGGCCGGATGTCTAGCCCCACCAAGACCCGCTCGGTGTCGGACAGATTGCCGATGATACGCGTGAGCGGGGGTGGCAGGTGCCGCACCAAGGTCGGCAGGGCTATGATCTGGTCGCCGGCCGCGAGCTGCGGCGTTACAAGCAAGTCCACAACCTCGATCGAGTAGCGCCCGGCCAGGTGCTCCTCGCAGATCCGCTTGAGATTCGTAATGGCCGCCAACGACTTGGATGTCTGGCCGGCGACGTAGAGCCTGAGATTATAGACGTCGGGAGAGCCGGCCGTGCCTACGGTCGCTTCTCGCGGCCCCACTTCCTTTACGACAGGATCGGTCACGGGCGGTGTCCCCGGCGAGCAGCCATGTCACTCCGGTCGGACGCGATTACGCCCTCCAGCACCTCCTCCTCGGACACGAGCGTTGCGACGTCGGCTTCCTCCGCCTCGAGGGCCGCACGCATCTCGGCAATCTTGCGCTCCGTCGACGCACGCTTGCGGGCGACCTCGCGCCGCCGACGGTCCGTCGCCTGCAGTCGGGCCAGGGAAGCCTGGCGCTCGCGCGCCTCTTGCGCCACCCGGGCCGTTCCGGTCAGCACCCCCTCCGGTCCAGCATAGGGATCAATCAGTTCGATGCCGTGATCGGTCAGCCGGTACTCGCGCAACTGCTTGGAGTGGCTCATCCCGCGCGACTTCAGCAGATACAGAAGACGGTTAAGCTCGCCGTTCGCCTCCACATCCTTCAGCGAAACCCACGTGTCCATCAACGAGGACACGCTGCGCTCGCTGTCGGTCATCAACTCGCCCGTGCTGGACAGGCTGGTGAAGACCGAGGTGATGCCCCTGGTCTTGCAGATGTCGGCAAGACGAACCAGCGTCGCGTGGATTTCGGTGGACGGCCCCCGGAAGGCGGAGATCGGATCCACCACGATGTTCGACGGCAGGATCGTCTCGATATCGCGGTTCATTCGCGCCAGGTGCATCTCGAAACCATAGACGCTGGGGCGGGTCGCCTCGAACTGCAGCAGCCCCGCTTCCCAATGGCCGCTGAGGTCGATACCGACCGATCGCATGTTGCGCACCACCTGGTTGGGCGATTCCTCGAAGGCGAAATACAGGCATCGCTCGCCACGCCTGCACGCGGCGTCGACAAACGCGGCGCCGAAGGTCGATTTGCCGGTACCGGCCAGGCCGGAGATCAACACGCTGGACCCGCGGTAGTAGCCGCCGAGGCCAAGCATCGCGTCCAGGCCGGCAACGCCGCTCGGCACGATCTCCTCTGAGATCGCGTGCGCCAGGCCCGCCGAGGTGATCGGCATCACGCTGATGCCCTGGCCGTCGATGAGGAACGGGTATTCGTTTGTGCCGTGGGCGGATCCGCGATACTTGACCACCCGCAGGCGACGTGTGGTCACCTGGTCCTCGACGCGGTTATCGAGCAGGATGACGCAGTCGGAGACGTACTCCTCGATGCCGTAACGCGTGAGCTGGCCGGCTCCGCGCTCGCCGGTGATGATTGCGGTGACGCCGCGGTTCTTCAGCCATTCGAACAGCCGGCGCAGTTCCGCACGCAGGATCGTGCTGTCCGCCAGGCTGGAAAACAGCGCCTCGATCGTGTCGAGCACGACACGCTTGGCGCCGGTGCGGTCGATCGCATAGCCGAGTCGCACAAACAGGCCTTCGAGGTCGTATTCGCCGCTCTCCTCGATTTCGGACCGCTCGACACGCACGTGGTCGATGACGATTCGCCCATCGCGGACCAGCTTGTCGAGGTCGTAGCCGAGGGAGGCCACGTTGGCGGTAAGGTCCCGCTCAGGCTCCTCGAAACTCATGAACACGCCTGGCTCGTCGTGGTGCACGGCGCCGTTGACGAGGAACGTCAGCGCAAACAGGGTCTTGCCGCACCCCGCAGCGCCGCACAGCAGGGTGGGACGGCCGGTGGGCAAGCCGCCCAGGGTCAAATCGTCGAGCCCGCTAATTCCGGTAGGGGTCTTGGCGAGCCCAGCCCCGTCGGCCACAGCCTGGTGTGCGGTCGGATTGTCCATGGGTGGCCTTCCTATGCAGGGCCCGCCTCAATACCCCACACGACTGTCCCAGTCTGCGTGAGATTGCTTCAATTGCGGACTATTCGGGCAGCCTGATTGCGATGGTGGAGCCGAGGGGAATCGAACCCCTGACCTCCTGAATGCCATTCAGGCGCTCTCCCAACTGAGCTACGGCCCCATCGCGGGAGCGGCGCATATAACCGCCGCCCCATGGGGGCGCAAGAGAAGGGCACTAGGCAGTGATACGACTCTCCAGGTCGGGATGCACGCCGAAGCTGGCGGCGGTGGCAGCTCGCAACTCGTCCACGCTGACCCCGGCCGCCAGGTCGACCAGCGTCAGGCCGGGGCGGGCCACGTCGAAGACGCAGAGGTCGGTGACGATCAAATCGACCACCCCGGCGCCGGTTAGCGGCAGGGTGCAGGCGGGCAGAATTTTGGGCTCGCCTTTCGCGGTGTGCTCCATCACCACGACCACGCGCCGCACGCCGGCAACCAGATCCATCGCACCGCCCATGCCCTTCACCATCTTGCCGGGCACCATCCAGTTGGCCAGATCGCCGTTCTCGGCCACCTGCAGCGCGCCCAGCACGGCCAGCTGTATGTGGCCGCCGCGGATCATGCCGAAGCTTTGCGCCGAGTCGAAGAAGCTGGTTTCCGGCAGCTTGGACACGGTCTGCTTGCCTGCGTTGACCAGGTCGGCGTCCTCCTCCCCCTCGAACGGAAACGGGCCGATGCCCAGCATCCCGTTCTCGCTCTGCAACACCACGCTCATGCCCGGCGGGATGTGGTTGGCGACTAAGGTCGGGATGCCGATGCCAAGGTTCACGTAAAAGCCGTCCTGCAATTCACGGGCAGCGCGGGCGGCCATCTGGTCTCTAGTCCAGGGCATGGTCAGGCTCCTGGGGCGTGCGGCCGCGGCCGGGTGGTGCGTTGCTCTATCGCCTTCTGGTAGGGCGCCAGCTCGATCAGCCGTTGGACGAAGATCCCGGGGGTCACGATATGGTCGGGGTCGATGACCCCGGGCTCGACCAGTTCCTCCACCTCGGCCACCGTCGCACGTGCCGCCGTGGCCATCGGCGGGTTGAAGTTGCGCGCCGTCATCCGGTAGACAAGGTTGCCTTCCGTGTCGCCGCGCCAGGCGTGCACGATGGCGATGTCGGCCACCAGCCCCGTCTCCATGATGGTGCGGACGCCGCCGAAGGCGCGCTCCTCCTTGCCTTCGGCAATCAGCGTGCCCACTCCGGTGCGGGTGAAGAAGGCCGGTATGCCGGCTCCGCCGGCGCGTATGCGCTCGGCCAGCGTGCCTTGCGGGTTGAATTCGATGGTCAGCTCGCCGGCCAGGTACTGGCGCATGAACTCCTTGTTCTCGCCCACGTAGCTGCTGACCATCTTCTTCACCTGCCGGCTTTCCAGCAGCAATCCCAGGCCGGCGCCGTCGGTGCCCGCGTTATTGCTGATGATGGTCAGCCCGGTCACCCCGCTGTCGTGGATGGCCCCGATCAGCGCGTTGGGCACGCCGCACAGGCCGAAGCCGCCCGACATGATCGTCATGCCGTCCCGTAGCAGGCCCGCCAACGCGTGCCGGGCATCCGGGTAAACTTTGCTTGCTGCCATTCGTCACGCTCGCGCTTTGTCAGCTGAGGACGATACCGCAGGAGCGCAGGAAATCCAGCAGCGGCAGCATGGGAAGGCCGAGCATGGCGCTGTGCTCGCCCGGTATGGACTGGAACAGATGCTGCCCCAGCCCTTCCAACCGGTAGGCGCCCACCGAACCCAAGACGGCGTGGCCCTCCGCACGCAAATACTCGTCTAAAAAGGCATCGCTGAAGGTTCGCATGTGCAATTGCGGTGCGACGGTGTGGCTCCACAGCTCGGTCCCGTCGCGATAGGCGGCTGTGGCCGTGGCCAGCCTGTGCGGTTTGCCGCGCAAGGCTTGCAACTGGGTGCGCGCCGCCGCCGGATCGGGCGGCTTGTCGAACCAAGCGCCTTCGCAGACGAGTATCTGATCGGCGCCGACGACGATTGCACCCGGGCGGCTGACGGCCTGTGCCTTCAGCCTGGCAAGCCGCAAGGCGGCCTCCTCAGGCACTATGCCATCGGCACGCGCCTGCCGCTTGACTGCGGCTTCGTCGATGCCGGTCGCGACCGCTTCAAACGCCAGCCCGGC
The DNA here is from genome assembly GCA_964250925.1 of uncultured Acetobacteraceae bacterium. Taxonomy (GTDB): domain Bacteria; phylum Pseudomonadota; class Alphaproteobacteria; order Acetobacterales; family Acetobacteraceae; genus BOG-908. The sequence continues at coordinate 470 of CAXUHU010000075.1, read as the reverse complement.
GTCTGTCAGAAGCGCGCGCCGTGTAAGCGAAGCGCTGGCCAGCACCAGTGCCGGCGCGGCAGCCTGGAGGCGCAGCGGTCAGAAGCTGCCGCTGTCGCCACCCCCGGAATTGTCGTCCCAGCCACCGCCGGAGTCGCCGCCGCCGCCAGACCAGGCGTCGCTGCCGGCGTCCGCCTGGCCGCCGCCGCCGCCAGACCATTGGTCGGCCGCGCCGGCTTCGGGTGCCGCACCGGCACCGGCCCACGGGTCGGACCCGCCGCCGCCGTCCTGAGGGCCGTAATTATTGACCGTCGTCTCGTTGACCACCTCGCCGCCCCCGTAGCCGCCGCCAAAGCCGCCGCCCCCAAAGCCGCCGCCGCCAAACCCGCCCGCGCCGCCCCTGCCGTCGATGTCGCCGTTGCCGTAGCCGCCGGCCCCGCCGATGTCGACCGCGCCGCCCCCCCCGCCGGGGATGTTGCTGCCGCCGGGCG
>CAXUHU010000074.1:0-17257 GCA_964250925.1 uncultured Acetobacteraceae bacterium | reverse complement strand
TCGCCAGCCGATTTGGGAATCCCTACTGAGTCGCGTCGATAGGAAATCGCTCTAACAGCGGGCAAATCGGTTAAGCCGCGAGTCGGGCGGGGGCGTCGCAGGCAAGACAAACACGTTCATCACTTCGGCGCTAAGGCATGCGACTGCCCCTGTTGGCGCCCAACGATATGACGTCCGACCAGCGCGCGCTTCACGATGTGATGGCGCCTGTTAATCGGCCGCGCTGGAGTTGGGCGAGCACAGGATCACGGTGAACGCCCTGAACCCGGGCCTGATCGACACCGTGCTGACCCGGCACGAGGACCGTTACGCGCAGGCGATGCAGACCGCCGGCAAGCAGCCGACCGGCGACGCGGCGAAGGAGGAGGCGGCGGCGCGCGACGCGCTCACCAAGAAATCGCCGCTGGGCGTGCCGTGGATCGCGCCGGAGGACGTGGCACCGATGGTCGTGTTCTTGGCGTCGAACGAGGCGCGCATGGTCAGCGGCGCCAGCTTCCCCGTGACCGCGGGGAACAGCGCCAACGTCACGGCATGACGCGCCAGAGGAGGTAAGCGTTTGATCTCGGCATCAAGGGCAGGATCGCCGTCGTCATGGGCGGCGACAGCGGGATGGGGTATGCAACTGCGGAGATGCTGATGCGGGAGGGCGTCAAGGTCCTCGTGACAAAGCTGCCGTGCGCGGCGGCCGCCTGCAGCTTGTCTTCCAGCCTGAGACGATGTCACCGCCGCCTTTCATCAACTGCGTCCAGCCGTCTTTCGCTACGCCGATGCAAGCGATCAGCGTTGTCGTTCTTAGGCCTTGATGCCACACCGGCCTGAGTTGCCGTGGCACGAGCGCCTACTTGAAGGCGGAGTAGCGCGACGTGTAGAGCGTGCCGTCCGAGATAGCCGCCCATGCACGCACCTCATCAGCGAAATAGTCACCGACAGTGCCGACATGATAATCCGACAATGCGTTATCCTCACTCAACCACGTCTCGCCTGCGTCGCGGCTAAACGAAAGCAGATTGTCATTCTGACTGCTGGCCAGCAGTTTTGCGCTGTTCGGCGCCGCGGACAGCGACCAAGGGATGTAGGTATTTGATGACAGGGCAGACACCGACTGGAACGTGGCTCCGCCATCGACGCTTCGGTAGGCGACTGTGGGGAGTTTTGAGCCGTTACCTGTGATGATGATTGATTCTGGTTGACTACCTGACACCGTCAGGCTGAGCAGTGTCGTCTGTGCGGGCGGCTGCCCAGCCGTTGGCGCCCAAGTTTGTCCATCATCATTGGACACGACCACCTGCGAATAGTTCTGCAGACCATACAACCGTCCGCTGACCTTGTTCGATGCGGTGATCGAGAGGGTGGAAGACGAGATCACCTGCCACGTCGCGCCGTAATCCGTGGACCGATATAAAACGGCCGAACCGCCGGCATAGACTTCGCCAGCGTGAAGCGGATTGGTCGAGACACCGCCTGCAGCGTTTCCGCCCACCGGAGGCGGTGTAATAGAAACCCACGTAGCACCAGAGTTCTGCGAGCGAAAATAACCGGATGCCGTGGTCACGTATAGCGCATGTGAGGCGCTTTTGAGGTCCACCGCCATGGCGTCGATCGACTCGATACCCGGCCAAGTGCTGATACGGGACCAAGTTGCTGCATTATCGTTGCTGCTGAACAAGCCATCGCGCGAAGCTGCGTAGTAGGCCTTGGCCGCTCCTGCATCTCGCACATCGATCGGGACACCGTCATTCAGACCCTTGTCGCTGTGCGCCCACTTGGCCCCACCATCCGACGACGACATTATGCCGGGCGAGATGGTCAGGACGGCTGCTCCGAACGTAGCGCCGCGCGGCCTGGTGACAATGCCGGCCTCGCCGATCGGCTGAAACGAGCCGGCAACTCGCGCCCAGGTGGCACCGCTGTCTTGAGACACCAGTGGTGCTCCACCATTGACGGCTAGGTAGGCCCGCGTCGGGGTGGCTTGGTCAAAAGCAGCCGCGAGGAGTGGCCCATAACCAGAACTTAGGTTCAGTGGCGGTGTCGTGCCAGACGGCAGCGCTGTTGCGGACCAGGTGGCGCCGTTGTCGGTCGTGACGTAGGCTCCACCGGTCGGCTGATATCCGGCTGGCTGAACCTGCTGCTCGGCCGACCAGGAGGCGACCGCCGTTGCCGTGCCGGGCTGAAAGGCCAACCCTACTATAGTCCCGTAACTAAGTCCTGAAGGCAGCGGTGGGAATGCGGTCTGTGTCCAGGTAAGGCCGAAATCGTTGGATCGATATACTCCATAGCCGTTGCCGTTGACGGAACCGGCGGCCCAGAGCGAACCATCGTTCGGGTTTACCGTGAAGCCGGAGACGCTAAACGATACGGACGCCCAGCTTGCCCCGCCATCGGCGCTGCGCGATATCTGCCGATAAGTGCCGTTAGGTTCGTTCGCGACCACCACGACCTGTCCGTCGGCGTCTGTGGCAATGCTCTGTCCAGGAAGGTCTGCGGCAGGCGGCTGGTTGGCCAGCTTGCTCCATGTCACACCGGCGTCGGTGCTTTTATAGACTTGCCCGTTGGTGTAACCGTGGTTGCCGCTGGCGGCAAACACGACGGAGGGATTGCCGGAACCTGTTGCGATCGTCGAGATAACCTCACCCGCACCGCCGACCGTAGTAGATTTCCAGGTCTTGCCGCCATCGACACTGCGGAAGACCAGACCGGCCGAGCCGCCGGCAAAGACAAGGCCCGATTGGCCCGGCGACAATACCAAGCACGCAACCAGACCACCCGGCAGCCGCGCGACCGGCGACCATACAGTGCTGGCCTGGGCGCCCCCATAAACGCTCGCAGAGCACAGCCCGCAGAATACTAGGATGCGTCCAATCACAACATTGCTCCACAAGTTAGCGCGTCCGCCTGCGCCATACGTACATTCGAACCAAACTAGAACGGTCGTAGCATGAAAATCAACGGCTCTACCCGCATGCATATTGCGACCAGGAACGCGATCGAGCCAAACCAGTCGATAAGCGTTATCTCGTACTTTGCCAGTGACCCCAGGACGCCTGCTCCACAGTGTGCGGGTCAGTCAGGATTCGGAACAGACTGCATGCACCGTCAGCGATTTGCGCGGGACGGGCAAGCTAGAGCCCGTCGGCGTTGATGGATCCTGGTATCTTTTGGCAGCTACGGAGTTTGGGGAACCGTTTGCTTCCTTGCCCAAATAGTCCATCGCTTTTGAGAAAGATTGGCGCCGTGCTTCTTGTAGCCAGAGAATGTTGGATCCCGGTTGCTATCGCTGCTCCAGTCGCCGGCGTCCAACCATTCTCCGCGTGGATGAATCAACTCTAGGAAACTCAGTATTTCCCTGGTTTCCTGGCCAGGCTTGAGGCTTCGATAGCGGAACGAACGGCTGATTTCTCTCCGGAGCCGCCTTTTGTCTCCGGAGCTTGAAACTTTTACGATTTAGTCCCAAGCTTATATTGCATTGATCTTAAATGTTTCGACTGGGCCGCAAAGCGCCCGAAGTTGGTCATGCGATTGGGTAGGCGGTCGCGTTTCCAACCCGTGATGCCTCAGACCCAACCCGTTTATCCGCTTCAGGTAGCCTGCCGAGCTGCAGCCTGCAGTCCCGTGGAGCATTGGCATCCTGAGTAGAGGTGCAGCCAACGTCGAGTTCTTCATTGGCGACATAGCCGAAATCCTGGTTTACAACAGGAGCTAGACTGCATCAGAGCTGAAGTGCGTGAAATCTTTATCTTAGTCAGAAATGGCAGTAGGTAGCAGACGTGAAAATGCTCGGCAGCAAGGGAGTGGAACAGGATGACGGATGGCGCTCAAGCAGCTTACGTTTTTGGCATTTGCGGTCGTGCTCAGCTGTCAGGGGTCCGCCATGGCTGAGCAACCCGGTCATGTCACCGGTGTGGGCGGTGTCTTCGTTAAAAGCAAGGATCCCGAAGCTCTTGCGCAATGGTACCGCGAGGTTCTCGGCCTTGAGGTTAAGCCATGGGGTGGAGCGGCGCTGCCCTTTGATGCTCCAGGCCATCCCCCCAAGGTATCCTGGACTGCCTTTCCGGACTCCAGCGACTACATGAGTCCCTCTACGCGGGAGTTCATGATCAACTTCGCTGTGGATGACATGGACGCAATCATTGCGCGCGTGACAGCGAAGGGTGTCCCAGTCCTGAAGCGCGATGACGACGACGCTTTCGGTCGGTTCGCCTGGATCCAGGACCCCGACGGCACCAAGATCGAGCTTTGGCAACCGAAGAAGAGCTAAGCCGAGGTCTCTCGACGTGTTCCGGATCATTGCCGAGCTGGCGGCCCGCGCTAGCGTACGTTGTACCACATTGTTGAGAGCCACCCAGAGGCCAGCCGCCTCGCGGCAGTGTCATCAGGCCGGGTTGATGTCGACCTACCTCCTCGGCAGGCGTGAACGGCATCACGTCCGTCGCCGGCTTCAACAGGCGCGGCCCGTTGCTCCGCACGCTGTTGACGGCCCGGCAGACGGGCCACAGTCGAACGACCCGAGGCGCGGCAGGGCGTAGTAGCCTGGCAAGCTCCCCTGCCTCCTCGCCCAGCCACACGGGCCAGTCTTCCGGCTCCAGGATCACCGGCAGGCGATCGTGTAGCGCGGTCATGTCATCGTTCGCGGCGGTGGTGGCGATCGTGAAAGTGCTCTGAACCTCGCGGCCGGATCGCGCCAGCTCTCCCAAAGACCAACGAAGGCCAGGAAATGAATGGGTGAGGGTCTACTCGGCAATTGATTTGCTTCAAAAGCACCAGAAGGCAGTGTGCGGCGTGTGAGGGCTCGAACATGCGCCAAGCCGCCTCCGTCGTCGCTTCTACGCTGATCCTACTGGCTGCCATTATCGCAACCGGACACCAGCCAAGCGGCGCCCGCGCATATGTCGGGCGCCTCATCCACTTCAAAATGGCGCGTCTTGAGTAGATTGTGAGCGGCGTCGCCGCCAATCGCTCCAAGATTTAGAAGCCGACGTCTTCAAAAATGTCGATTGCATCCAGGCGGATGAAGACATCATCACTCGCGACGAGCGCAGATGAGACACTCGAAACTTCTTGGTCCATCGGCTCTGAATAATTCGTCAACGATCCAGTTGCCCGACCTTCAGCTTGTAGCCGCAAGAGAACGGGTATGGAGCTACAGCAGCCTACTGGCGGCGATCTCTGCGCTCTGCGGGCATCCGAAGCCGACCAGCCCGCGTCCTATCTCGACGCGCCGCGTCGTTGTTGTCCGCGTTTGCCACCTAGGCAGTCTGTTGGCATGTGCGGCCATGCCCTGGTAGAATACATCTAGGCGAATGAGGAATTCGTCGTCAACGACGAGCGCAAATCGGGTAGTTGGCGCTCCCCGAGCTATCTGCTGCTAGGAAGCAATGGAAGCGAAGTTGTCTAATCCCAGCGTCGTGACACAGGGCTGACGACGTGCTGGTCACTCCGAAATCAGCTCTCTGATCCGACTGGCCAGGGCTTCCATTGCGAAGGGCTTGGTCAGAACGTGCATCCCCGGGTCGAGGTGCCCGTGGCTGAGCACAGCATTTTCGGCGTAGCCGGTAATGAACAACACCTTCAGGTCAGGCCTTGCAGATCGTGCCGCATCGGCGACCTGCCGGCCATTCATACCACCGGGCAGCCCTACATCGGTCACCAGCAGGTCGACGCGGATGTCGGACTGCAATATTCTGAGCCCCGACGCACCGTCGGCTGCCTCAATCGCAGTGTAGCCAAGGTCCTCCAGAACCTCGGTCGCCAGCATTCGAATCGTGGGCTCGTCGTCGATCACAAGCACCGTCTCGCTCTGTCCAGCACGCGGCGCGGCGATCAACCTGGGCGTCAGCTCACCAGGCTTTGCCGCCTCCCCTTGGTGTCGGGGTAGGTAGAGGCTGACTGTTGTGCCATGGCCAACCTTGGAATGAATGCGGGCCTGACCGCCGGATTGCTTGGCAAAGCCGTAGATCATGGACAGGCCGAGGCCGGTGCCTTGGCCTATCGGCTTGGTGGTGAAAAACGGGTCGAAGGCCTTGGCGATGACATCGGGCGTCATGCCAGAGCCGGTATCGGACACGCTCAGAGACACGTATTGGCCAGGGTCCAAATCCTGATTGCGAGCCGTGCGGGTATCAAGCCATCGGTTGCCGGTCTCGATGGTGATTTTGCCTCCGTCCGGCATTGCATCGCGTGCGTTGATGCAGAGGTTCAACAGCGCATTCTCAAGCTGCCCTGGATCCACCAGCGTGGACCATAGACCGCCCGCCGTTACCGTTTCGACGGTGATTTCGGGCCCAACGGTACGCCGGACCAGCTCCTCCATGTCTCCCACCAGGCGGTTCGCGTCAGTGGGTTTCGGGTCGAGCGTTTGCCGGCGCGAGAAGGCGAGTAGCCGGTGCGTTAGCGCCGCAGCCCGCTTAGCCGCTCCCTGGGCCGCGTTGACGTAGTGGTCTAGGTCCTTGATCCGTCCCTGGGCGATGCGGGTCTGTAACAGCTCCAGGCTGCCGGTCACACCCGTCAGCAGGTTGTTGAAATCGTGTGCCAAGCCGCCGGTGAGTTGCCCGACCGCCTCCATCTTCTGAGATTGCCGTAGGGCTTCCTCCACGGCCATCAGTTCCTGCGTACGCTGCTCCACCTCGGTTTCGAGCGATGCGGCGAGTTCGGACAGCGCCTTCTCCGCTCGGCGACGCTCTGTTGCCTCCCAGGTGCGCTCGGCAATGTCGCGAATGAAGGACAGCTCGTCCTCGGGCCAATCCCGAGGGGTAGCATGGTTGAGATACAAAAGAGCCACCAAACCCTTCTGCTCAGTCAGTGGCATGTTGACAAAGGCGCGCGCCGAGATTGCGTCCAGCGCCGTCGCAGTTTCTCGGGTGCGCCCGTCTAGATACGCATCCGCGACCACGGCCGTCTTGCCTTGTTTCAAATCGTCGATGTACGAACCGAGAGCCCGAAACCGGAGGACACCGGCCAAGCTGCGGGTACCGGGCGCGTTCCAATCCCGCGTGATAGAAATCGTCTCAGCCACACGGTCGACCAGGCCGAAGCCGGCGCGACTGACATCCAGGGTGCGCCCGATCAGTTCGACAGCGGCAAAGCTGATCTGGTCCGGATCCTGCTCAGTACGGAAGATGTCGCTAAGTTCGACCAAGGCGGCGCGCATGCGGTCCGCCCGGCGTTCAGCCGTGACGTCCCGAGACACACCGGCCATCCGCAGAGGGTGGCCATCTTCCGCAGTGAAAGCTTGGCCGCGAGACGTCAGCCACCGCACCTGACCGTCCGGCAAGGCGATACGGTAGGTCACGTCGTAGTCCGACTGCTGCTCGAGCGTGTTCCTTAAAGCAGCGTCCACCAGGCCACGATCCTCGGGCAAGATGGCCTGTTGTCGATCCTCGTAACTGAACGGCTGATCAGGAGCGCGGCCGAACAGCTCCTTGCAGGTTTCCGAGGCCGTCAGCTTCAGACCTGCGAACTCGAGGCTCCAGGTTCCGAACCGGCCGGCGCGCATGGCGAACGCCATTTCGCGTTCGCGTTCCTGCTGGATATGCAACCGACCCGTCAGTTCAGCCATAAGGGCGGCGTTGTCCGTCTCCAACCCGGCAAGTCGATCCCGCTCCAGCGAGACGTCCACTTGGCTGGCGAAGAAGTAGGCAAGCCGGCCGTTGGCGTCGAACACGGGTGCCAGGAGAAGACGGTTCCAGAACGGGTCTCCGTTCTTGCGCCGGTTGCGGATGTCGATCTCGATCGGCTGCACTGAGGCAACCGCCGAGCGAATGCGCTGAACGGTCTGCGGGTCGGTGTCCGGACCTTGAAGAAACCGGCAGTTACGGCCGAGGATTTCTCGGCGCTCGTAGCCGGACAGCCGGCAAAACGCATCGTTGGCGAACACCACCGGGTTATCGGTCTGCCGGGGATCGGTGATGATCATAGGCATCCGCGTCGCGCGTACGGCAGCCACAAACGGATCGGTTCCGTCGTCCATGCCGCGCACCTCGTCCGCAATCCGGATGTCGGATGGGTGAGTTCGACCGCGGTCGGTGTCGGAAGACCCGGGCGGGCAAGCAGTCTGAATGGTCAAGCTCGGCTCCAGAAACAGGGGCGAGATCTGCTGTGCCCAGGCACCGGCAGCTTCGACGCGTTCTTGTCTCGTTGCACACTCAGAAGGTCAAGGTCGCGGTGTCGTTGAGAGAACGGCAGTGATGGTGACGAGCCTGAGTGGAGGCTTCCTCCGAAAATAGAGGCAGGCAAAAAGCTCTCGAGTGGACGCCACATCACGCTTGCGTGATGAATGTGAACCTTGATACATGTTTCCTAGGTGGAGGTGATAATGAACGCAGTGCTCGAGGATGCCTTGGTCAACTGGTACGAGGTGGAGCGATCGGCCCGCTGGTGGGCTGCAGATCCCAAATACAACGACGTAGTGCCGATCGGCAACGCGCGCCACAAGACGATTGCTGCTTTGGACGGCTTGTTCCGCGCGGTCGAAATTGCGTTAGGTGAGGCTAGAATAGGGTCGTCCAGGACGAAGCGCCCGCCCCGCGCCTTCGCCGGCGCTGCAACGGAGCTTGCATGGTTGTCCGAGGTGGCATTGCCCGCAAGTCGAGTGTCTGGCACTGCGCATGGCTGGGTTTGTAGCCCCTAAACGGTCGCCCAAGGTGTGCTGCCCAAGTCACTATGGCGCCCATAGCTTGGCGGATGCAGCTACTCGTAGAATAAAGCTGAGTGTGTAGCGAATCAAATCCGTCGAATTTACTTGGTGGTTTAGGCCGGTGAAATGGTCGACGCTCGCCTGTTAACGCCCGACCGTGTTCAGCGCCACAGCCGCGCGTATAAGCGCCTTAAACGCCGCTTCATCGATATCTTCATGCTCGCCGATGTCAATCGCGCGTCTTACGTTGCCGTCCAAACTGGAATTGAACAGGCTTGACGGATCCTCGAGCAAGGCGCCTTTCGCGAACGTCAGCTTGACCTTGTCCTTGTAGACTTCACCGGTGCAGAGGATGCCTGCGTGGGACCAAACTGGGACGCCGGCCGGGTTGGTCGGTTTGCGCCATTTCACATCCTCCACGACGCCGCGCTCGGCCTCGTGGATCAGGCGGCGGATGCGCGCTAGCATGTCCCCACGCCAGTCACCCAGCTTTGCGATCTTCTCGTCGACCAATCGGCAGGCATCAATCGACGGGCTGGCGGCTTCTGAACCGGCGCCCCTGACCTCCACAGCCATGTCTCAATCTCCAGCTCGGTGTGGAAACGAACGTGCAGGCCAAGCAAGCCATCGCAACGGCCAACCGAGCGGGTATGCCTTCAGCCTCGCTTCCATGGCGCCCTCCGCGGCTTGCGGATCGAGTCGATGCGCCCTGAACTTACCCGCTCGATCCGCCCTCGTATAGGCGGCGCAAACGTGCTGCGGTGGTCGCCATATGAGCCCGCAACTCCGGCGGATCGAGCACCTCTGCGTCGACGCCAAACCGCAGCAGCTCGCTGCTGGCCTGCCACACGGAGCCGACCGGTAGCGTGACGATGCAGTATCCATCCGCGTCCGGCGCGCCCATTTCGGCTCCTGCCCGCACGAACGGCGAGGTGAGCGGTTCCAGCATGCGCAGCCCCACAGGCGAGAGCCGGACTGTTGCCCTGTTGCCGTGCATCTCCTGCTCCAGCCGTTGCGTACTCGTCGTCCAGTAGGTCGCAAGGTCAAAACCTGCCGGATGCTCGAAGCCCTCGTCCAGCACCGCCAGTTCGCGCACGCGGGCGACCCGATACATGCGCACATCCGCATCCACGGCGCCGACCAGATACCAGGCGCCGCTCTTCAGCACGATGCCGAGCGGGCCCACACGGCGTTCCGCCTCCCGCTTCCAACTGCGGTAGCGCATCGTCACCACGCGCTGCTCCCACACGGCACGAGCAAGGCGCTGCAAATGCTCGGGTTCCTCGGCGCCGTGAAACCAGCCGGGTGCATCGAGGTGAAAGCGCGTCCGCATCCGTTCGGCGGCGTCACGCAGCTCGGGCGGCAGTGCCGCCGCAAGTTTCAACTGGGCGGCGGCCATGGCACCTCGCAACCCGAGCGCGTTCGCCGGCCCGGACAGGCCCGAGAGGAACAGCGCCTCGGCCTCGGACGTCGATAGCCCGTTCAGCCGCGTGCGCCAGCCATCCAGCAGCCGGTAGCCGCCCTCCGTGCCGCGGTCGGCGTAGACCGGCACGCCGGCGGCGCTCAGCGCGTCCACGTCGCGGTAGATGGTGCGTACCGACACCTCGCACGCGTCGGCCAGCGCCTGGGCGGTCACCCGCTTGCGCGCCTGCAGCACCATTAGGATGGACAACAGCCGGCTTGCCCGCATGCGTATGACCAGAGCATACCTGACAGACGATGTCAGCTACGCGGGTCCAGGATGCGCGCCGATCCCACTGCCAAGGAGGCTGCCATGACCGACGATGTGATTACCTTGTTCCACGCCCCGCAATCGCGCTCCACGGGCGCTGTCGTCCTGTTGGAGGAACTTCGTGCACCCTACACGCTGCACGTGCTGAACATGAAAGCCGGCGAGCAGCGGCAGCCGGCCTACCTGGCGATCAACCCTCTCGGCAAGGTGCCGGCGATCCTGCACCGGGGCACGCTGGTGACGGAGCAGGTTGCGATCTTCATCTACTTGGCCGACCTGTTCCCCAACGCAGGCCTGGCCCCTGCGCTGAACGACAGACAGCGGGGTGCCTACCTTCGCTGGCTGGTATTCTATGCGGCCTGTTACGAGCCCGGTCTGGTAGACACCGCCACGAAGCGCGAGCCGGCGCCGGCTGCCATGTCTCCGTACGGCAGTTTTGGGACGGTGCTGGAAACGCTGTTCGCGCAGCTGGCGGCGTCGCCCTATCTGCTTGGCGATACGATGTGCGCCGCCGATATCTTGTGGGGCCATGCGCTTGCCTGGGGCATGCAGTTCGGCTTGGTGGAACGGAACACCACGGCAGTGGACTATGTTGCCAGTATCATCCAGCGTCCGGCGGCGCTCAGGGCTGCCGAAATGGATGTGCGGCTTGCGGCGGAGCAGGCACATGCCATCGCGTAAAGACACCTTCCTGCAACGCACGTGCGGTCATGGCCCGAGGTCACGTCGGCACGGCTGCAACAGGCGATAGGATGGTGCCAGGGCTCGGCCGGGTGTACGGACAGCGACCCGTCACCGCCGGACGAGATGGGCGACGGAACGTTGTATGACGGTCTTGGACAAGCCGGTCTCAGTTGCAAGTCCTTGCAGGCTGATACCGATCTCCTTGTGGGAGCACCTAGTCTGAGCAAAGCCAGATAGAGAATGGAGGTGCTCGGCCGCCGGTCATGGCCAATCAGATCGGTCATCAGCGTATCGAGCACATACCGGTCGATGCTCGGGATTGGGGTTGCCTTCGGCACTATAGCCTCAGGGGACGGGTTTTCGTCCGCGTCTCGCTGAGGCAAGCAGATACGACAAGGAGATGGCCGTGATCGTCAGCGTCAAGTTCGTCGGCGTGCCGGCACAGGATCAAGACCGCGCGCTGGCTTTTTACACCGAAAAATTTGGCTTCCGACTGATCACCGACCAGCCTTTCGGGCCCGATCAGCGCTGGATCGAACCCGGCATTGGTCACTCCGACACGCGTTTCGTGCTATTCACCCCGCCGGGAGAGCAGGACAGCATCGGCCGCCGGTTCAATGGCGCCTTGCCTGTGACGATGTCGCGGCCACCTGGCGCCAACTCACCAAGCGCGGCACCACGTTCGAGGCTCCACCGACACGTCAACCGTGGGGCATGTTCGCCGTCATGCTCGACTCCGACGGCAACCGCTTCGTGCTGTCCTCTCGCAGCTGATCCACCATGTCTGACAAACCTCTTGCCGAGCGCCTGCAGGTCAAGGGCGATCGCCAATTTGCCGTGGTCAACGCGCCCGCCGGGTTGCAGCGGGTCCTGGGCGTGCACGCGTGTCGGGCGGAGGTCTGCGAGGCAGACATTGTTGTGCTGTTCGTTGCGGATCGTGCCAGCTTCGATCTTAGAGTGCCTGAGCTGCTGCGATCGTTGCGGCATTCGACTATTTTGTGGATCGCCTACCCTAAGCTTACCTCCAGCTTCGCGCACGACCTCAATCGTGACGTATTGCGCGAGGCCGCGCCAGGGTTCGGGCTGGACACGGTGAGCCAGATCGCAATTAACGCCGATTGGTCGGCACTCAGAATGAAGCGCCTTCCCGCGCCGCCACCTTGATCGGCACGACAGTGTCTGTAGCCGACGAGCGTTGTCTGATCGGATGCATCAGCTTTCATCGCCACCGTTGCGGGCTTTCCGAAACTACGGATCGTCGACATACCGCTCGGTCACGGCGCCATCCAGATGCCGAACGCGCGCTGCGCCGCAGTGGCACGAGCTCTCGACGGACCCCGAGGCGGAATTAGCCGCTTGCTCTGCCACTGAGCTGCCTCTCTCCTCCGCAGGGCAAAGCAGCGATGCTAACGAAACCGGTTTTCGATGGGTGCCACAATCAGATCGCCCGTGCGAGATCCGGGCTGCACTGCCCAGCCTTTGTTTAAGGTGAGGTGCCATCCGTGGCCGTTCGGCTTGGACAAGGCCACGCCCTCTGCAGAGACGACCGCGAGCGTCATCTTAGTGTCAAGCAGCGCGCCGCCAGTGTCAACCTGGAGCATGCCCCAGTCATCACTCAGATGAATGGTCGGATAAACGGTCCCGAAATCGCTGAGCGGCTGCAGCGTTTGCGGGTTGAATTCGTAGTTTGCGTGATGCAGCGGCAGGCGCAGCACCGGGCCGTCCACCAGGCTCGCCCTGAGCGCCGACAGGTGCGCTTGCCGCGCCTGGTCGCGTTTCACTTCAAAGGCGTACAACACTCCGTTGCTGTCGTAGAACGCCTCGCGTGCCTTCAACCCCGACCATTCGGGAGGCGGTAGCCGCATGGCCGATATCAGCAGCTGGTCTAGACTCTGGCCGGCGCCGAACTTGCCGCGCCAGGCAGGATCGGCCGAGTCCAGCAGCAATCCATAAGCGGGGCCGGACGCATAAGGGAAAGCGCGAACATAGGTCGGCGCGTCCACGAAAGCGGACAGATCGTAGACGGCGTAGCGCGTCCTGGCCTGCGGCGTCTCCAGTCCCAGTCTTACGCCGGTGTACTCCGCCATACCCTCGTCGATCTCGAGTGTGGCTTCCTCCGCCGCGGCATCGGGAAAAAGGCGGTGGCGCTCGGCGCGGAACAGCACGGCGTCGGCCGCTGCCGCGCGACGCGCCTCGGCTGTGGGCGCGGCCAGTGCCCGGGCGAGGGCGCGCCATTCCAGCTGCAGCAGGTATCGCCCTTGAAGCGTGTCCAGATGAACATTGGCAATTTCCGGCCGTGTCAGGCCCAGGCTCGGCTGGATCCGGTGGAACATTTCGTGCGCCAACGCGACTGCGCGCCAGTCCTCGCCAACCAGAGACTCCGCATCGCCCTTGGGATGAAGTGGCCAGAGGAGTTCGGTCCAGCGCTTGCCCGACCATTCAACCGGCGCATTGGACACAACCGTCGATGACGGCAGCGGTCCAGTGTAGATTGCCCCCGACCGTTTCAGCACGCCCGCACCGTCTGGCTGGTTCGCGACCACGGACATATCCGTCGGGTCAACGATCAGCATGGGACCGTAGAGGCTCTGACCCCAGAAGTGACCGGCATCACGTTGGCTGATGAGACTGGCTTGGCGAAATACGGAAGCGGCACCCACTGGATCGGGCGCCGCCAATACCGGCATTGCGGCGACGCCAAGAAGGCCAAGGGCTGTAGCAAGTGCGGCAAGCGGGCGAAGCGGACAGGGCACGAGCAGCTCCCACGACAACGGCTTTGACTGCACCGACAGGCTTGGTGGTGGATACCTCGTGAGAGGCCGGGTCAACTACATCTCGTTCAAAGCGAAAACGAGCAGGCCGGTAAGGAGGCAGGCGAAGCTCGTCACGGTGGCCAGCCAAACCGTCATCGCCTTGATCGCGGCTCCGAGCCGGCTGGAGCCGTAAGCGGTGCGCAGGATCAGATAGAGGTTGAAGGGCGTCCAGATCAGCGCAGCAAAGGTCCATAGGCTGGAGTTGAAGTTCGGCATGGCCCAGGCGACGGCCCAAATGAGAAAGCAGAACGAAAAGTACTGCATTGCAACCACGAGATGATCGAATACATAAAATTGCCGTTTGCGAATATACACCAGACTTAGAAGGCCGGCCAGGATGGGAAGCATCAGCACGGCAAGCCGATGGGCCCATTCGAATACGAGCATGATGTAGAAGTCGCGATTCTGCATCGCACGGCCGACATGCGCCTTCAGCCATTGATGAAGCGGGGTTGGAACCTCATTTTCCTGATCCAGTACCGTGCCGATGTCAGAGGGTTTCGCGACTACGATCTTGTTAGCGCCGAACTGGTAATTGTGTATCCCGGTGGCGGAAATTCCGTGTCGGCCATCGACGTCGCCGTTCTGGCTGCGGTTCACCGCCCATTCGGCAGAGAACATAAACATCAGCAATGAAACGAGAAACAGGCGGAACGGCGGGACGTGACGCATGCGCCGCCCTTCGATGTAGTCTCGTGCGAGGCTTCCTGGATGAAACAGGAGAGCCGGCAAGGTCTTGGCCAACCTTCCGTCGAGATGCGTGAACCCCTCGACCGCTTCCCACAGCAGATGCCCGATGGAGCGGTGGTGGTCGTCGGCACTCTGGCCGCAATCGTGACAATAGCGGCCTTGCAGCCGGGTCGCACAGTTGAGGCATTCGGCATGGGTGTGCGACGGCACGGCCGAGGCATCATGACCGGCTTGTGTTGCCAGGCCGTCCGCGACAAGCAACTCCAACTCTTTCATAGCGCCCTCACCGCGTACCCAAACACGAAACGCTGCGGAAGACTCCCCTGAAGCGTTGCGATCCATATCGTCAACGACGTAAAAACCCACGCTCGGAGAAACTTTCTCCCTATCTGTAGCAAAGTCTAGCCTATCCTGCCTTGTCGTCGGCAAGCGATTTGATCTGGCATCCCCCCTGAGATCAGCGCCAAATGTTCGCGGAACAGGTCCGGCTCCAGGCCGCCGCCAATCGCCTCCAGCGCCGCGTGAGTTTCCCGCCAGATCGGAAGTGCAGCTGCGAGTGCGTCGTGCCCCGGCTCTGTCAGGAGCAGCAATCGCGAGCGTCGGTCTGAAGGGGACGACTCGATTTGTACTAACCCTCGCCGGGCGAGCGGCTTCAGCACGGCGGTCAGACTCGTGCGATCCATCGCCAGCAATCTTGCGACAAGGCCCATTGCGGGCGGCTCCGGGCGGTTCAAAGCCATGAGCAGGGAGAATTGCTGGTTGGTGAGGCCCACCGGCCGTAGGGCATCGTCAAAGCAGCGCGCGACCGCCCGCGCCGCACGCTGCACGTGTAGGCACAGGCACGTGTCCCGAACCAGAAGCGTAGCCTCGAAGGGGACCCGCGTTGACATAGTCTTAATGTGTTGATACCAACGTATCAGACAAGCTCCCTGGTCCAAGGAAAAGCGATGGTTCCCACGATCACCGCGTTCAAATGGTACCTCCATTTGCACGAGGCTTCGTTCGCGACATCCGAGTCCGCTGGGCGTTCGAGGAGGCCGGCCAGGCTTATGCGGTTAACCTGATCGATGGCGTGTATGTAAAAAGCCCGGCCTATCGCGTCTTCCAGCCTTTTGGACAGGTTCCCACCTATCGCGACGGCGAGGTGGAGATCTTTGAGTCCGGCGCAATCGTCCTGCACGTTTGCGAGACAAACAACAGCCTGGTGCCCACCGGCACGGCTGCCCGACTTCGCGCGATCCAATGGTTGATAGCGGCTCTCAATTCCGTCGAGCCTTGGGTCATGCAGCTCGCCATCGTTGACGTATTTGAAGCGGATCGCGACTGGTCAATGCCCAGGCGGCGAAAGGTCCTCGAAGACCTTCAAAATCGTCTCAAAGACCTTGCTGGCGCCCTCGGTGAGAAGACAACCCTGGACGATGGCGCGTTCACGTTCGGCGACCTGGTGATGGTCTCTGTGCTGGGCGGTCTGCGTGGCACCGGCGTCATCGACGCCTATCCCAACCTCGCCGCCTACGTTGCTCGCGGCGAAGCGCGACCGGCGCATCGGAAGGCCATGGCGGATCATCTGGCCGTTTTCGACGATTTGCAGGTAGGCGGAACTGCGGAAGATTGTTTGGAGAGTAAACGGTGATGGCCGAGCTTGTCACTTGCCTCTGGTTCGATCATGGCGAGGCACGGACGGCGGCGGCCGAAGTTTATGCAGCCATGTTTCCAAACAGCCGCGTCGGGAGTCGTGCCGTGGCAAAGCTTGTCTTTGGATTGCAGCAGTCACTGGACGGCTACGTCGATCACTTGGCAATGCGGCCAAGCCCCGCGCTCTTTCACCGCGTTATCGAGCGCGTCCGCGGCTTGGCCGGCATCGTGTATGGTCGGCGCACCTACGAAAACATGCAATACTGGGAGACCAACGCAGCGGCGGCGTTCCGCAGCTTGGGCCGGGGTTGCGGGCTGGAATGCGCTACGGGCGGCTCTTTGCCTGAGGTTGTATCATTGGCAGCGGCGCCTGCATCGCCCGCCGTGTCCGGGGGCCTGTACTCGATAGGGTCGAGCTTGGATGACCGCTGACGTGCGGACGCTTGCCAAGCGAGATCACGTTGCTCGAAGGGACTGCCTTGTTTGTCTCGAGGCAGTCTTCTCCTTTAACTTCACGCGCGAGGAAAGCGTTACCTCAGCGCCGAATGTGTCGCTCCGGTCTCCACGGCATCCTTCAGACGTCCCATCAGGATGCCCCAGAGCGTGTTGCAACTCTCAAACGCGCCGTGGCCCTCTGGCCAAGAGTCGTGGTCGCACTCGACAACGGTGGTGTTTCCCTCGCCCTTGATTTGGAAGAGGACGTTTGTGCCTGCAGAAGCGCCAGGTCCCTCGAGGCATTTCCACAGGCTCATCGTGTTCGGCGTCATCTCGACAAATTTCCACCAGAATGATCACGGCCCTCGTGCCGGAAACCGCTTCCTTGCCTGGCGCCACTTCGCCCTCGATGTCTGGCGTGAACCAATGCTTCAAGCCGTCGGCAGTCGACAAAGCCTTGTAAACCTTCTCCGGCGCTGCGCTGATTCTGATATGGTGGGAGGACTTGGCCATGATGTTCTCCGTAGTTAGATGTTTTACGCAAGAGGTCGGCTCTCGCGCGAGATCCTTGATCGATGGTCAATCTTTGAGAGGCCCAATTGCTTTGCAACCACGTTTCGAAAGGCGACAGGGTTGTGC
>CAXUHU010000073.1:0-17375 GCA_964250925.1 uncultured Acetobacteraceae bacterium | reverse complement strand
GCCGGAGGCGCGGGCGGCGGCTTGGGCAATGCCGGCATTGGCGAGGGCGGAAATACAGGCAGCGGGCTGGGTGCGGGCAGAACCGGCATGGGCGGCAGCACCGGCACCGGCGTCACCGGCACCGGCACGAATGGCGGGGCAATGACACCCAGCGGGATGACACCGCCCGGCACCCCCGGCGGCATGCATGGCAGCCTGGGCACCGGCTCCAGCGGAGCGGGCGGCTCGACCAGCACCGGCGGCGCCACGGGCAACGGCAGTGCGGCGGGCACGGGCAGCACCGGAACCAACACCACCACACCCTCCCCCCAATAGGAGACGCACCGGCCGGGCGGCGTGCCCGGCCGGTGCTCGGCTTGGGCGCCGTCCACCGGCGCAACGCCCCTGCCGGCCGCGATTGCAGGCCCAGGAGCCCGGTATTAGGGTCCGGCGGTTCGCCAGCCGAGGCCCACCGATGCTCATTGCCGACCGCCTGAACCGGATCAGCCCCAGCCAGACGATTGCCATCTCGTCCAAGGCGCGGGCGCTCAAGGCAGCCGGCCGCAACGTGATCAGCCTGTCGGCCGGGGAGCCGGATTTTGACACGCCCGAGCACATCAAGCAGGCGGCCATGCGCGCCATCGCGGCGGGCGAGACGAAATACACCGATGTTGCCGGCACGCTTGCCCTGCGCCGCGCGGTCGCCGACAAATTTCGGCGCGACAGCGGCATCGATTACGCCCCCGAGGAGATCATCGTCTCGACCGGCGGCAAGCAGGTGATCTACAACGCCATGGTCGCCACCCTGAACCCGGGCGACGAGGCGATCATCCCCAGCCCTTGCTGGGTCAGCTACCCCGACATCGTGGCCTTGGCCGAGGGCACGCCGGTGATCGTGCCCTGCGGCCAGAACAACGGCTTCAAGCTGCTGGCCGAGGACCTCGAGGCGGCGATCACGCCCCGCACGAAGTGGTTCTTCCTGAACTCGCCGTGCAATCCCACCGGCGCCGCCTACTCTGCCGACGAGATGCGACCGATCTGCGACGTGCTGCTGCGCCACCCCGATGTCTGGGTGTTCACCGACGACATCTACGAAAAGCTCGCCTATGACGGCTTCAGGCCGGCTACCGTCGTGCAGGTGGAGCCGCGGCTTCGCTCGCGCACGGTCACGATGAACGGCTGCAGCAAGGCCTATGCGATGACTGGCTGGCGCATCGGGTTTGCGGGCGCGCCGGCCGTGCTCACCCGGGCGATGGACAAGCTGCAGAGCCAATCGACCTCGAACACGTCGTCGATCAGCCAGGCAGCGGCAATGGAGGCGCTGACCGGTCCGCAGGATGCTATCCAAACGATGGTCGCCGCCTATCAGGAGCGCCGCGACCTGGTGGTCGATGCCCTGAACGGCATTGCGGGCCTGACCTGTCACCGGCCGGAGGGCGCGTTCTACGTGTTTCCCGGCCTGCACGGCTGCATCGGCAAGACCACCGCTGCGGGCACAACAATCGCCGACGACGAGGCCTTCGCGGTGGCGCTGCTGGAAGAGCAGGGCGTGGCCACCGTGCACGGCAGCGCGTTCATGTACCCCGGACACTTCCGCGTCAGCTACGCCACCGACGTCGAGAGCCTGCGTGAGGCGTGTGCGCGTATCGCGGCGTTCTGCGCCGGCATGCGCTGACACGCAGGCCGCGACCATGATAGGCTGCGCGTCATGAACTCGGCCTCGCTACAGCCGCTGACCATGAAACTATGCCCGGAGGGGGACGACTATGAGGCAGCCCCCTCCGTCCAGCGCTGCGTCATCCCGGACCAGGTTACCGCGGCCGAGACACCGTTCGCGCGGGTGGATGGCGGCTGGATGGGCCACATACTGGCGCGACGCATGACTGCGCATGCCTGAGATCGGCATCGAGCCGCCGCTTGCCGAGCAGTACCAGGGCATGGGCCTGTTGTCTTCGGCCTGACTAGCCAGGTGCCCGGTCTCTCCGCCCGGCAATCGGCGATCCCCGAGGCGGCCACGCTGGCGGCAGCGGCCAGGGTGCGCGCGTTGCGCGCGCAGGGCCGTGAGGTCATCTCCCTCACGCTGGGCGAGCCGGATTTCGCCTCCCCGCCGCATGCCGTGCAGGCTGCCCACGACGCGGCGCTGCGGGGTGAGACGAAATACCCCGCCGTGACCGGCACGCCAGGCCTGAAGTCAGCCATTGCGGCCAAAGCCCTGCGCGACTCCGGATTGCGCTTTTCGGCCGACGAAATACTGGTGGGCCACGGCGCGCGGCAGATCATCTACGACGCGCTGACGAGCACGCTCGATTCGGGCGACGAGGTCGTCGTTCCGGCGCCTTACTGGAATGCCTACCCGTTGATCGCCCGCATGGCGGGGGCACGGCCCGTGTTCGTGGATTGCAACGCGGCAGGCGCCTTCCTGCCCGACCCGGACGCGGTGGCGCGTGCGATTACGCCGCGCACGAAATGGCTGGTGTTGAACTACCCCAACAACCCGACCGGTGCGGTGTGCCCCGCGCCGCACTTGCACGCCTTGGCCGGCGTGCTCCGCCGCGCCCCGCATGTCTGGATCATGTCCGACGACATGTACGAACACCTGATCCATGACGGCGCGCCGAACGCCACGATGGCGGCCGAGGCACCCGACCTCGCCCATCGCGTGCTGACGATCAGCGGAGTTTCGAAAACCTACGCGATGACGGGGTGGCGGGTGGGATTCGCTTGCGGTCCGGCGCGGCTGATCGCCGCAATGGCCCGTGTCCAGGGCCAGTCCACCGGCGGCGTCTCGCCGATCGCACAAGCCGCTGCACAGGCAGCACTGGATGGGCCGCAGGACCTGGTGGGGGTCATGCGCGCCACCTACGCCGCACGCAGCGCCCGCGCCGCCCGGGTGATCGATGTTATCCCCGGGTTGCGCTGCCCCGCGCCACCGGGCGCCTTCTACCTGTTTCCAGAGATCGCCGGGCTGGTCGGCCGGACCACGCCGGGCGGCACGCTGCTGGACAGCGACGAGGCGTTTTGCGCCGCGTTGCTGGAGGAGGGATCGGTGGCCACCGTGCATGGCGCCGCGTTCGGCAAGAGCCCGCATATGCGGATGAGCACCGCCACCGACGATGCCTCCCTCGATGCGGCGTGCGGCATCATCGCCTCGTTCTGTGCGTCGCTGGTGTAGCCAACGCGCTGACCGACGCGGCCCGAAACCTTCGCGAACTGCAACCATTCGGCGTATGAACGTCAACGAAACTATTTTAGATTGCGAACTACAAATCATATACGCCGGACTGCAATACTGTTGTCTGTTGTTTCTTTTTACTTGTAAGTAAAAGTAACTTCTCGTAAAAGTGGATCGTTCGGCACCTGCGTAGTTCTGCAATCCGAACAAAATGCTTGTTCAATACTCGTTGCAAGGGACCAACGTCATGTTCAGCAAGAACCTCGCTGCGCTCTGCACAGTTACGGCCGTGCTGGGTACAGCCGTCAGCGCAACCCAAGCTGCGGCCAACCCGGCCCATGCCTCCTACTTGGTTACCGTGGTCACCAGCTTCGGCACCAAGTTCGCCGATTGCTTCAGCTTCGACGGCGCAGGCAACCTCACCGTCGGCGGCTATGGCACGCTAACCTACGGCCAGGGCGCGAAAGGGGCGGATAAGGGCTCGTTCTCGTCCGTTAGCCCGATCGCGGTCGCCGAATCGGTCGGCTTTTCCATCACTTTCGCCGGCTACGCGTTCGGACCGGCCTCGTCCGGCTATCTCAAGGCGATCGGCAACGACGAGCAGGGCGACACCTACTCCCTGCGGGGCGCCACCGTGTCGTCCTGCACGGCATCGGCGGCGACCCGCGCGTCGTATCGTCCAGCGGCTCAGTAATCCGCGGAGGGTATGGGGGCCTGCTCCCCCATACCCGTCTGCCGCCCTGCGTCACAGGCGCTTGGCTTGCCGCCCGCTTCGTGGCATCGCGCCCCGATGCCGAATGAAACCGCGCCAGCCAGTCTAGACCCGCAGGATTGGGCCCAAACCCGCGCTCTGGCCCACCGCATGCTCGACGACATGATCGACTGGCTGGAGGGCGCGCGTAGCCGACCGGTGTGGCAGCGCATGCCGGACGCGCTGCGCGCGGAGATGCGGGTGCCGCTCCCGCGTCAGGGCGTGCCGATGGAGACGGTCTATGCCGATTTCCAACGGCTGGTCCTGCCCTATGGCAGCGCCAACGAGCACCCGCGGATGATGGGCTGGGTCAACGGCGGCGGCAATGCGGCCGGGCTGCTGGCCGAATTGCTGACCGGGGTCTTCAACGTGAACTGCGCCGGGCGCGACCACGCCGCCATCGAGGTGGAACGCCAGGTGATCGCCTGGGCGGCCGAGATGGTCGGCATGCCGCCTGCCACAACCGGCGTGCTTCTGACCGGCTCGTCGATGGCCAACATGGTGGCCGTTCTGGTGGCGCGGCGCGCGGCACTGGGAGCGGCTGTGCGGACCGACGGGCTGCGATCGGCCCCGCTGGTCGCCTACGCGTCGGCCGCCGCCCATGGCTGTATCCCGCGCGCGCTCGACATGGCGGGTATCGGCTCGGACGCGCTGCGCCTCGTCCCGGCCGGCCCGGACCACCGTATGGACGTCTCCGCCCTTCGCCAGGCGATCGCCGCAGACCGCGCCGCCGGCCGCCAGCCCTTCCTCGTGGTGGGCACTGCCGGCACCGTCGATACCGGCGCTATCGACGATCTGTCCGCCATCGCCGAGACGGCGCGGGACGCACGGATCTGGTTCCATGTGGATGGCGCTTTCGGCGCCACGGCCGCGCTGTCGCCCCGCCTGCGGCCGCTGCTCGCCGGCATCGAGCAGGCGGACAGCCTGGCGTTCGATTTCCATAAATGGGCGCAGGTGCCCTACGACGCGGGCTGCGTGCTGGTGCGCGATCCGGCCCTGCACGTCGAGACCTTCGCCCAGTCGCTCGCCTACCTCGCCCATGCCGAGCGCGGCCTGGCCGGCAGCCCGCCTTGGCCGCGCGACCTGGGACCGGACCTGTCGCGCGAGTTCCGGGCGCTGAAGGTGTGGATGACGCTGCGCGCCTACGGCACGGAGGGCATCGCGCGCGTGGTCGAAGCCGGGTGCAACGTGGCGCGCCACCTGGCCGCACGCATCGCCCGCGAGCCCTCGCTCGAGCTGCTGGCGCCGGTGCCGCTCAACATCGTCTGCTTCCGCGTGGCCGAAGGCTCGGCCGATCTCGACACGCTGAACCGCGACATCGTGGCCGACCTGCAGGAAGCTGGCATCGCGGCACCCTCCACCACGACGATCGGCAGCCGGCTGGCAGTACGGGCGGCGCTGTTCAACCACCGCACCACGGCCGCCGACGCCGATGCGCTGGTCGATGGCGTGCTTGCGATGGCAGCCCGCCGCGCCGAAGCTGCCCCCGCCCACCACGCACGGAGTGTTCCCGCTTGAAGCTCAGCCGCCTCGCTTTCCTCATGGCCACCGTCGCCAATCCGGCCCTGGCTCAGACCCAGCCGCAAACCCAGCCGCAGCCGCAGCCGCTTCCCTACCCGCCGGCCATTCCCGCGCCTCAGGACACCACCTGGCCAGGCACCATCGCGCTGACCGTCGACATCACCGACTTGGCCCGGCACGTGATGTCGGTGCACGAGACGATACCCGTGCAGCATGGCGGCGACCTGGTGCTGCTCTACCCCGAATGGGTGCCCGGCGATCACGGCCGCACCGGGCCGCTGGCCGATCTGGCGGGGCTTGAAATCCAGGCGAACGGCCAGGCGCTGGCCTGGGTGCGCGATACGGTCAACGTGCACGCGTTCCACGTTCCCGTGCCCCAGGGCGCATCCACGCTGGACGTCCACTTCCAATACCTGTCTCCTCCCACCGAGCGCGAAGGGCGGGTGGAGATGACGCCCGAGATGGTCGACCTGGCCTGGAACACGGTGGTGCTCTACCCCGCCGGCGTGTTCAGCCGCGGCATAACCGTGCAGCCGGGCCTGGCGTTGCCCAAAGACTGGCAAGCGGCAACGGCGCTGGAGCGCGCCGATGGCTGGGCCGGTGCGCTCAGCTTCAAGCCCACGACGCTGAACACGCTGGTCGATTCGCCGCTATACGCCGGCCGCTACGTCAGCCGCATCGATCTTGCGCCCGACGCGAAAGTCCCGGTCCACCTCAACATCGTCGCCGACCGGCCGCAGGACCTGGTGATCACGCCGGACCAGCTCGCGAAGCATCGCGCGCTGGTGACGCAGGCGGTGAAGCTCTACGGCGCGCAGCATTATGCGCATTACGATTTCCTGTTCGCGCTCAGCGACCAGTTGGGCGGCGTGGGGCTCGAGCACCACCAGTCCAGCGAGGACGGGGTTGGGCGCGACTACTTCACCGGCTGGGACCATACGAGTGCGGACCGCGACCTGCTGCCGCACGAATACACCCATTCGTGGAACGGCAAGTTCCGGCGCCCCGCCGACCTGTGGGCGCCCAACTTCAACGTGCCCGAGCGCGACAGCCTGCTATGGGTTTACGAAGGCCAGACGCAGTTCTGGGGCCAGGTGCTGGCCGCGCGGTCCGGCTTGTGGAGCCATGCCGAGGCGCTGGACGCGATCGCCGACGACGCGGCCAGCATGGAGGCCGAGACCGGCCGGCTGTGGCGGCCGCTGCAAGACACGACGAACGACCCGGTGATCAACGCCCGCCGCCCGCAACCCTGGCACAGCTGGGAGCGGCAGGAGGACTACTACACCGAGGGCCTGCTGATCTGGCTTGATGCCGACACGCTGATACGCGAGCAGACGCATGGCCAAAAATCGCTGGGCGACTTCGCGCACGCCTTCTTCGGCATCGACGACGGCAGCATCGTGGTCCACCCCTACGTGTTCGACGACGTGGTGCGTGCGCTGAACGGCGTGATGCCGTACGACTGGGCCGGCTTTCTTCGCAAACGCCTGGATGCGGTGGGCGGCAGCACGCCGTTGGACGGCATTACACGCGGCGGCTACACGCTGGACTATACCGACAAGCCTTCGGACGCGCTGAAAAGCCAGGAGGCGAGGCGGAAGGTGCACGACTTCACATGGTCGATCGGCTTGGCGATCGGCAGCGGCGGCACGATTGGCAGCGTGATCTGGAACAGCCCCGCCTACCGCGCCGGCGTGGTCAAGGGTGGCAAGCTGATCGCGGTCGATGGCTTGTCCTACGAGGACGCCGACGAGTTGGCCGCGGCGATCAAGCTGGCCGCCACGGCCAAGGAGCCGATCGAGCTGCTGGTGCAGAACGACCGCGAGTTTCGCACGCTGCGGGTCGATTATCACGGCGGCCTGCGCTATCCGCATCTGGTGCGCGATCCGGGCAAGCCGGCGTTGCTCGACGACTTGCTGGCGCCGTTGAAGTAGGCAAGGACTTCTCTTCCGAAGAAGCGAGAAACTTCTGGCAACGGGCCAAGGCCCGTTGCCAGAAGTTTTGGTTGAAAACCTTTTCCTACGGAAACAATCCGCGCGTCAGCTTGGCCTTCTGCACCCGCTCCACCCCGATCGCGAGGGCCGCGGTGCGGTGCGGCACGTGGTCGCGTTCGGCGCGGGTCATCACCGCCTGGAAGGCCCGCTCCAGCACGCGGTTGAGCCGGTCGCGCACCTCGGGTTCGGTCCAGAACAGCTGCTGCAGGTCCTGCACCCACTCGAAATAGCTCACCACCACGCCGCCCGCGTTGCAGAGTATGTCGGGGATGACGAAGATCTCGCCGCCCCGCTCGGCCAGCACGCGGTCGGCGTCGGGCGTGGTGGGGCCGTTCGCACCTTCGGCCAGGATGCGGCACTGCAGCCGGCGCGCCACCTCCTCGGTAACTACCTGCTCCATCGCGGCGGGCACCAGCACGTCGCATTTCTGGACCAGTAGCTGGTCGGGGTCGAACGCCGCCTCGTTGGACCAGCCGGCCAGGGTGCCGTGTGCCTCGGCGTGGCGGATTAGCGCGGGCACATCCAGCCCGCGCGGATCGAAATAACAAGCGGTGTGGTCCGACACGCCCAGCACGCGCGTGCCCTGCTGGGCGAGCGATGCGGCCGTGACGCTGCCGACGATAACCAATCACTAGATCAAGGAGGTCCAGTAATAATGGTTCATGTGCAGCCGCTCCATCGCGCGGCCGACCAGGTGGACCACGCCGCGGCCGGTCGCCTCGCGCCGGCCGACCGTGCCGCCGGCATCGACCGGCTTGCCGGTGACGATCTCGGTGACCGTCTGGCCCTGGTACATGGAATAGGTGTCCATGTACCAGGCCATCACCTGCTCGTTGGTGCCCATGTCGGGCGCCATCACGTCGGTTTTGGGGCCGACGAAGGGGATCATCTCCTGCATGTAGCGCCGGCTCACCGCCTCCAGTTCGCGGCGCGACAGGCGGTAGGGATCGACCGCGACACCGCCCTTCGCCCCGCCGTAAGGCAGGCCGGCCAGGGCGCATTTCCAGCTCATTGCAATGGCCAACGCGGCCACCTCGCCCAAATGGAGGTTGGCGGCGTAGCGCGTGCCGCCCTTGGTCGGCCCCATCGTCAGGTGGTGCTGAACGCGATAGCCGGTAAACACCACCTCGGAGCCGTCGTCGCGGTGGATCGGGCAGCTCACGATGATGGCGCGCTTGGGCAGCAGCAGGCGATCGCGATGGTGGGTGGGGATTTCGAGGTAGTCAGCAATGACGGCGAAGTTCTCTCGCGCCTGTTCGAAGAACGAGCCGGTGTAGATGTCCATGGCTGAAGGGTCCGTGTCTGGTTTGTCTCGTCCGTGCGTCCGGGCGATTGTTGTTTCTTGTGCTCGGGCCAGGTCGAGAATGTGCCGGCACCATCTGGCACGCCGGGCGTTTTGTCCACGCATCAGCTTGCAGGTCCCGTATGACGACGAATGCCGAAACCGCACCCGACGGCGGCGGGCGACGCAGCCTGGCGCTGGTGATGAATGCAAAGGCTGGGGCGTTGCTGGGAGAGGCCAGCGGCGCGGGCACGCTGGAGCAGCAGTTGCGGGCCGAATCGGCCGGCCTGGAGGTGGTAGCCGATGCGGGCACACTGCCCGAGCGCGTGGCCGAGGCGGTGGCCACCGGGAGCGACTGCGTGGTGGTGGCCGGCGGCGACGGCACAATGGCCTGCGCCGCACAGTCGCTGGCCGGCACCGGGACGGCGCTGGGCCTGATACCCTGCGGCACGATGAACCTGCTGGCGCGCGACCTGGGGCTGGACCCGGACGACCGCGCGGCCAACGTACGCCTGTTAAGCGGCGGCCGGGAACGCGCGATTGACGTGGGCGAGGTGGCCGGGGCCGACGGCGCGGCTCACGTCTTTCTCTGCGCGTCGATGATCGGCACGCCGGCCCGGCTCAGCCGGCACCGGGAGGCGGGGCGGAACCGCGGCAACGGCGCGCTGGCCTGGGCCAGGTTCGGGCTGGCGGCGATGCGCGCGCTGGCCGTCAACCGGTCGACGCGGCTGGAGTTGGTGGTGGATGGTGTGGTGCGACAGGTGCGCACCCCGTCGCTGACCGTCACGGTGAACAAGCTGGACGACGCGGCAGGGCGCTTGTTCGGGCGGTCCTGCCTGGATGGCGGCAGGCTGGCAGTCTATCTGGTGCACCGCAACGGGGTGCTGGCCCAGCTGGGCCTGCTGCTGCGAACCGCGCTGCGCGGCAATCTGAAAGCCCCGGAGATCGAGGTGATCGAGGCCGGCGCCGTCGAGGTGCGCAGCCGGCATGCCGCCATCCACGTGCTGGTGGATGGCGAGCTGAGGCTGTTGGCGCCGCCGCTGCTCTACAGCCTGCGGCCGGGCGCGCTGCGCGTGATCGCGGCCGCATGAGCCGGATGCCCGGCGTCACCAGCATCGCCCACCTGACGGACGTTCACTTCGGCGCCACCGACCCTGCCGTGGTCGAGGGTCTGGTGGCCGACCTGGATGCCGCACCACCCGACTTGGTGGTGATCAGCGGCGACCTCACAATGGGCGCCCGCCGCAGCGAGTTCCGCGAGGCGCGCGACTTCATGCGGCGCCTGCCCGCCCCCACCCTGGCCGTGCCGGGCAACCACGACATCACGCCCTACAGGCTGCTGGAACGCTTCGTGGCGCCCTATGCGCGATGGCACCAGGAGATTGCGGCGGATACCGAGCCCGTGTGGACCAACGAGCGGGTCGCGGTGGTGGGGCTGAACACGGCACGCCGGGCCGGGCCCAACCTAGACTGGTCGCGCGGCCGGGTCACGACACTGCGCCTGAAACGCCTGCTGGCCAAGCTGGACACGCTGCCGCCCCGGCTCGTGCGCATCGTCGTGGCGCACCACCCGTTGCTGCCGCCGCCGGGCGAGACCTCGCCGCAAGTGGCCGGGGGGGCGCAGCGCGCGCTGGCCGCGTTCGCCGCCCACGGCGTGCGCTTGGTGCTAGCCGGCCACCTGCATCGCAGCTACTCCCGGCTGAGCGCGCCCGAGGGGCCGGCGCCGCTGATCCTGCAGGGCGGATCGGCCACTTCGGTGCGCCTGCGCGGCGAGGCGAACGCCTATAACCGCATCGTCGTGGCGGACGATCGCAGTGCGGCGATCGAGGGGCGCGTCTGGGACGGCGCGGGTTGGGTGGTTGCGGCCGAGCACAGCGTAGTACTCGACCCTCCGGCCAAGTCTCAGGCGGTGGCTTCGAGCCTGGTGAGCGCGCGCCGGTAGATGACTGTGTCGTAGCGGGTGAGCCGGTCGAGTTCGACCGCCACCTCCGGTGTGATCGGCATGCGTGCGGCACGGCGGTAGCCGGGGGAGGGCGCGCCGCTCGGATCCTCTGCAGCGTTGTGATGCGGCAGGCGGTCGGGAAGGCTGGCGCCGATGGCCCGGCCCAGCAACGCGGTGAGGCCGTCGTGCTTTTCGACCAGACCCACCCAGGCCAGCCCGTCCAGCGCGCGCATCGCGTCTGCCGTCGTCTGTTCGGCGTCGGTATGCAGACTGTCGGGCTCGGTCGGGGTGACGTAGTGGCCGGTCAGCCGGCGCACGTAGACGTTGTCGATGTAGTTACGGATGAGCGGGTCGTCCGAGCGCAGGAAAGCGAGCAGGTCGTGCTGTTGCGCCGCCGCTACGTTGAAGCCGACCGGTCCGTCGTCCGGCACGACCGATCGCCAGAAATGATACAGCGAGAGTACCCTGGCACGCGGTTCGCGCAACACGGTGACGACCGCGCGGGCCGGATCGATCCGCCTGAGCGCAGGCAGGTCGTAGTGACCCCAGACGAACGCGGTACGCCGGACCTCTTCGCATTGGCCGGGCAAAAAGCCCGACAGGATGTGCGGTGCCGCGCCGCGATCGGCGTCGAGGTTGATCTGCAGCGGGTGGAAGTAGGATTCCAGCATCCGGACGAGCGACGTGCCGGCCGTCTTCTCGAAATGCAGAAAGGAGAAGGGCCGGCCCTGCCAGAAGTTAAGCTCGTTCAACCGCTCCCTGACGGCGTGCACTTCGGCCAGGCCCTGCAGCAAAGGCGGCAAGCTGCGCTTCGGCATGGCGAAGCCTGACGCGAACTGGCGCAGTTCGGTCGTGTTCGGCCACCGGCCGATGGAGAGGCGAAGGACGGGTGCCGCGGCAAGTCTTGCCAGGCCATGGAGCAAAGGGTTCCCTGGGGAGGTCACCTAGCGAACGGACCGCCGCAGCAGCTCGGTCAGTTCGGCCATCTTGACCCGCGTCGCTTCGGCGTCGCCGGAGGCGGCGGCTTGCGTGACGCAAGCGCCGACATGGTCGTCCAGTATCTCGCGTTCCACCCGTGCCAGCGCCGCGCGTGTTGCCTGAAGCTGGGTCAGGATGTCGACGCAGTAGCGCCCACTCTCGACCATGGCAGCGACGCCGCGCACCTGGCCTTCAATCCGGCGCAGGCGCGGCAACTGGCGTGAGTGATCGGGACGATGCGAGGGGTGATCGTTCAGCCATGCCTCCACAGCATCCAGGCCGCCATGAACACCATCATGACGTTTTCCACCAACGAGACAAAGCCGAGCGGCACCCGGCTGGAGCCGCCCACGCAGGCGCATTTCAGCTCTCGCTTGTCGATGTAGACCGCCTTGACGACCGATACGGCGCCGATCGTGCCGATGACGGCCGCCACCGGTATGGACACCCACGGCAGCGCGCCGGCGATCATCAGCACGCCGGCCAACAACTCGGCGAATGGATAAACATAACCGTAGCGGACGACGCGGCGGGCGAGCAGGTCATAATTGAGGAACATGGTTGCGAAGCTCTCGATGTCCTGCAGCTTGAGCAGCGCCAGCACGCACATGCTGAAGGCGATGAACCACGCGCCCGTGCGCCACGACAGAACGGTGCCGGTGGCGGCGAAGTTGGCGGCGAGCGCCATCAGGGCGGCGACGCCGAAAACCCCGATTACGGGCCGGTAGGAGACCGCGCCGGGGTCGCGCACCGCCATGCCGAAAAAGCGGCGCACATCGTCGTAGCCGCCCACCCGACGTTCACCGATGAAGGTTTGCGGCGTGGATGCGACGTGTTGCTCGGCCTTGAACGCATCCACCTCGGCGCGTGTCTTGAGCCAGCGGTCGTCCACCGCGTAGCCGCGACGTTGCAGCAGCTCGCGCGCCTTCAGACCGTAGGGGCAGACATGGTTCGGCATCACCATGCGATAGAGAACTGCCGTCTGCTCCATGTCTGCCATTGCTGCACCTCGATCGTTGGGTCTGGTAATATACCCCGGCGGGGTATAGGAACAAGGCCACGCGGTCGCGGCAGGACAGCCTGATGCATAAGGTGACGGTGCTTGCGGTCGGCGTGGTCTTGGCCGCGTGGGGCCGCGCCGCGGCGCAGACCCCAACCGTGAACACCAGCGCGGCGATGCCCGCTATGGCCATGCCGATGCCACAGCCTGCCGGACAGGCCGGCACCATGGCGGGCACGGACATGGCGCAGATGGAGGCGGCGCTCGGACCCTATGCGATGGGCCGGGAATCCTCGGGCACGAGCTGGCAGCCCGACACGTCGCCGTTCGAGGGCATCCACGGCATGGACGATGGCTGGGCGCTGATGCTGCACAGCCTGCTGAACGGCGTTTACGACGCGCAGGGCGGCCCGCGCGGGGCTTACAAGGCCTTCGCCGCCGGCATGGTCATGGGCATGGCGTCGCACGATCTGGGTGAACGCGGCCGGTTGCAACTGCGTGCGATGGTGTCGCCCGACCCTTTCATGGGCCCGAACGGCTACCCGCTGCTGCTGGCCACGGGCGAGACCGCCGACGGGCGGACGCCGCTGATCGATCGCCAGCACCCGCACGACCTGTTCATGGAGCTGAGTGCCAGCACCAGCTACCGTCTGACGGATCGGACGAGCGCGTTCCTGTATTTCGGCCTGCCCGGCGAGCCGGCCTTCGGACCGCCGGCCTTCATGCACCGGTTGTCGATCATGGATTCACCCGAGGCGCCGATCAGCCATCATTGGGTCGATTCGATGCACATTACCGAGGGTGTGCTGACGGGCGGGCTGACCCATGGCGGCTTCAAGATCGAAGCGTCGGGCTTCAGAGGCCGCGAGCCGGACCAGCATCGCTACGACATCGAGACGCCCGGGATCGACTCGGTGGCGGTGCGCGCCAGCCTGAACCCTACGCCCCGACTTGCCCTGCAGGTGAGCTGGGCGCGGCAGATCTCGCCCGAACAGCTCGATCCGCTGATCAACGAACGCCGCTGGTCGGCCAGTGGGATCTACACCGTGCCGATCGGTCGCGAAGGCTTCTGGTCGACCACCGCGATCTGGGCGCGGCGGCAAGCGTTCGGGCAAGCCATGCACAACGGCCAGGGATTGGACGCGTGGGTGCTGGAAAGTGCCGTGCACCCGAACCCACGCTGGACGGTGTTTTCGCGCGCGGAACGGATCGACAACGACGAGCTGTTCGATCGGCCCCTGGCCCAGAGCGGGCCGGCTTTCCCCGTGGGCAAGGTCGAGCTAGGGGCGATACGCGATTTCCAGGTACTGCGGCACGTGAAGTTCGGCATCGGTGCCCAGCTTGCACGCAACTTCGTGGGCCATGCCTTGTCGGGGTCTTATGACGGCGACCAATGGGGCGGGATGGCGTTCGTGCGGTTCAAGTTGGATTGAGCGGTTTCGGCGGGAAAAGCGACGTCCCTCTCTTCTGTCGTCGCGTGGCGGGCTGCAAGACGACAGGCGATCGCGGATCGTGGCAGCCGGCTTTGTAACCACGCCGCGGGGCACCGGTCATTCCGCCGCGGACTGGAACACCCTCGTCAGGCTGCCGTCGCACGCGGCCAGGCGCTGCTCTGCGATGTACGGGTCCATGCCGTGCACCACCAACACGGCCAGCTTGGTTTTGCCGCCGGCCCGCGCCAGCGCGTCCTTTGCCGCGTCCTCGGTACAGCCGGTTAGCGCACACACCATGCGCACCGCCCGCCGCCGCAGCTTGTCGTTGCGGGCCACCATGTCGACCATCCGGCCGCGCCACACACGGCCCAGGCGCAGCATGACCAGGGTGGAGAACAGGTTCAGCACCACCTTCTGCGACGTGCCCGCCTTCAGCCGCGTCGACCCGGCGATCGGCTCCGCACCCGTCTGCACCAGGATCGGGTGGTCGGCAGCCGCCAGCAGGGGAGCGGCCGGGCTGTTGGCGATGCCGATGGTAAGCGCGCCCGCCTCGTGCGCCTCACCCAGGCAGGCGAGCACGTAGGGGGTCGCACCACTGGCCGCCAGGCCGACCACCACGTCGGCTGCGGTCACGTGCTGGGCGGCCATGTCGGCGCGGGCCAGGTCGGGACGGTCTTCGGCATTCTCCACTGCCCGGGTCAGCGCATCGCTGCCCCCGGCGATCAGCAGGCCCAGCCGATCCTCCGGCCAGTCGAATGTGGGCGTCAGCTCGGCGCCGTCCTGCACGCCGATGCGGCCGGACGTGCCGGCGCCGCAATAGACCAGCCGCCCGGCGCCGCGCAGCCGGTCGGCCGCCGCCTCGGCCGCCGATGCGATGGCGGGCAGGGCAGGGCGTACTGCTGCGACGGCGGATAGTTGCGCCTCAAACAGCGCCTCTAAAACGACGGCAGGCGGCCACTCGTCGAGCGCCACATAGCGCGGATCGACCCCCTCGGTCGCCGGCAGCGCCTCTGACGACGGGCGACCGAAGACCGACAACTGGCTACACATCCACGTCTTCGACGGTGCGGGCATTGTCCTGGATGAAGGCGAAGCGCAGTTCCGGCTTGCGGCCCATCAGCGACTCCACCAGCGTGGAGGTGTGGGCGCGGTCGTCGGCCGGAATGACCACCTTCAGCAGCGTGCGGCGGGCCGGGTCCATCGTGGTCTCCTTCAACGCCGCGGGCGGCATCTCGCCCAGGCCCTTGAAGCGGCTGATCTCAACCTTGCTGCCGGCCTTGAAGGCCGACTTTGCCTTGCGGTCGCGGTCGCGGTCGGTCATCGCATAGACCGATTTGGCGCCCTGGGTCAGGCGATAGAGCGGCGGCTGGGCCAGGAACACCCGGCCTTGGCGTATCAGCTCGGGCAGCTCGCGGTAGAAAAACGTCATCAGCAGCGAGGCGATGTGGGCCCCGTCCACGTCGGCATCGGTCATGATGATGATCTTGCCGTAGCGCAGCTTTGCACCATCGAACCGGTCGCCGGCGCCGCAGCCGAGCGCTTCGATCAGGTCGCGGAGTTCCTGGTTCTGGCGCAGTTTTTCGACCGACGCGCTGGCGACGTTGAGGATTTTTCCCTTCAGCGGCAGGATCGCTTGGGTCTCGCGGTTGCGGCCCTGCTTGGCCGAGCCGCCGGCGCTGTCGCCCTCCACCAGGAACAGCTCGGTGTCGGCGACCCCCTCGCGGGTGCAGTCGGTCAGCTTGCCGGGCAGGCGCAGGCGGCGGGTGGCCGATTTGCGGGGGGTCTCCTTCTGCTCCTTTCGCCGCAGCCGCTCCTCGGCGCGCTCGACGACGAAGGCGAGAAGGTTGTCGGCCTGGCCCGGGTCGGCGGCCAGCCAATGGTCGAAGCGGTCGCGCAGGGCCAGCTCCACCAGCCGGGTGGCTTCCGGGCTGGTCAGCTTCTCCTTCGTCTGGCCCTGGAATTGCGGGTCGCGCAGGAACACCGACAGCTTGGCGGCAAGCGTGCCCATGACGTCCTCGGCGGTGATGGCCAGCGCGCGCTTGTTGGCCCGCTGCTCGCCCCAGCCGCGCAGCGACTTCAGCAACGCGCCGCGGAACCCCGTCTCGTGCGTGCCGCCCTGCGGCGTGGGCACGGTGTTGGTGTAGGAATTTAGGAACGCCTCGCCCTGGTCTAGCCAGGTTGCCGCCCATTCGACACGGCCTGCGGGGCGGCCGTCGGGCGCGTCGGGCAGGTTGGCCTCGCCCGACCAGATCTCCGGCAGCGCAGGGGTGTCGCCGGCGATGTCGGCTTGCAGGCTGTCGCGCAAGCCGCCGGGGAAGTGCAGCACCGCCTCGGCCGGCGTCTCGTCGCGGCCCGCGATCAGCGCGGCGTCGCAGGACCAGCGGATTTCCACCCCGCGAAACAGGTAGGCCTTTGAACGGCACAGTTTGTAGAGCCGCGCCGGGCTGAACTGCAGCGCGCCGAAGATCTGCGTGTCGGGCGTGAAGCGGATGGTGGTGCCGCGGCGGTTCTGCACCGGCCCCGCGTTGACCAGCTTGCTCGCCGGCACGCCGCGCACGAAACTTTGCCGGTAGAGCACGCGGTCGCGCGCCACCTCCACGTCCATCGACTGGGACAGGGCGTTGACGACCGAACTGCCGACGCCGTGCAGGCCGCCCGACGTGTCATACGCCCTGCCGCCGAATTTGCCGCCCGAGTGCAGTGTGGTGAGGATGACTTCGAGCGCGCTTTTCTTGGGAAATTTCGGGTGCGGGTCGGTGGGAATTCCACGGCCGTTGTCGCGAACGCTGAGCAGGTTGCCAGCGGCCAGCCCCACGTCGATGAAGCTCGCATGGCCGGCCACCGCCTCGTCCATCGCGTTGTCGATGATTTCGGAGGCCAGATGATGCAGCGCCGTCTCGTCGGTGCCGCCGATATACATGCCGGGGCGGCGGCGGACGGGCTCGAGCCCCTCGAGAACCTCGATGTCCCGGGCGGTGTAGTCCTGGGAGGCGCCGCTGCCGCCGTCCTGGGTGCTGAAGAGGTCGTTCATGCTGTGTTCCCGTCGCTGCGGGCAGGCTAGAGCAAACCCATGCGGGCTGGAACAGCTCGTCTGCAAGTCAGCCGCTTCGAGCCGACGACCGGTCATCGCGGCCAAGCCTACCGGCCGACGCGGCCAGCGCTCACGGCGCCAGCCGTATGGCGTTGTCCAACCCCGCCACCTCTGCGCGCACCGACCCCACCACGGCCGAGGCGCCGAACCCCGCATCGCCCAGCCGCGCCAGGATTGACGGGGCTGCGTGCTCGGCCACCGCCATCAGCAGCCCGCCGCTGGTTTGCGGGTC
>CAXUHU010000072.1:0-17656 GCA_964250925.1 uncultured Acetobacteraceae bacterium | reverse complement strand
GCCTCGCGCGCCGCCTGGGTGCCGGTCTGCATGGCGACGCCCACGTCGGCCTGGGCCAGCGCCGGCGCGTCGTTGGTGCCGTCGCCGCACATCGCCACCAGCCGTCCCTCGGCCTGCACGCGGCGTATGTAGTCGAGCTTGTCCTGCGGCTTGGCCTCGGCGAGGAAATCGTCCACCCCGCTCTCGCTGGCGATCGCGGCGGCCGTCACCTTGTTGTCGCCGGTCACCATCACGGTGCGTATGCCCATGCGCCGCAGCGCCTCGAAGCGCTCGCGTATGCCGGGCTTGACGATGTCCTTCAGCTCGATGGCGCCCATCAGCCGGCCGTCCAGGCTGACCGCCAGCGGCGTGCTGCCGGCGCGCGAGATGCGCTCGACGGCTGCAGTCAGCGCCGGCGGCGCCTCGCCGCCGCACGCGCGCACGACCGAGTCCACCGCCCCCTTGCGCCAGGATTGTCCGAACGCATCCACGCCGGACAGACGGGTGTTGGCGCTGAACGGGATCACATTGGCGCCGGCCGGGCTTTCGGCGCTGAACCCGAAGCGGTCGCGCACGAAGGCGAGGATGGAACGGCCCTCCGGCGTTTCGTCGCCCAGCGACGACATGACGGAAGCCTCCGCCAGGTCGCGGTCCGAGACGCCGGGCACCGGGTAGATCGCCGCGGCAGCGCGGTTGCCGAAGGTGATGGTGCCGGTCTTGTCCAGCAGCAGGATGTCCACGTCGCCGGCCGCCTCGACGGCGCGGCCCGAGGTGGCTACCACGTTGAAGCGCACCAGGCGGTCCATCCCGGCGATGCCGATGGCCGACAGCAGCCCGCCGATCGTGGTGGGAATCAGCGTCACCAGCAAGGCGGCCAGCACCGGCACGCCGAGCAGGGTGCCGCTGTATTTGGCCAAGCCGACCAGGGTGACGACGGCGATCAGGAAGATGATGGTCAGGCCGGCCAGCAGGATGTCGAGCGCGATCTCGTTGGGCGTCTTGCGGCGCGAGGCGCCCTCCACCAGCGCGATCATGCGGTCCAGGAAGGTGCTGCCGGCCGCCGCCGTGATGCGCACCACCAGCCAGTCGCTGACCACCTGGGTGCCGCCGGTCACCGCCGAGCGGTCGCCGCCGGCCTCGC
Source organism: uncultured Acetobacteraceae bacterium (assembly GCA_964250925.1). Lineage (GTDB taxonomy): Bacteria > Pseudomonadota > Alphaproteobacteria > Acetobacterales > Acetobacteraceae > BOG-908. Next base: position 16,536 of record CAXUHU010000072.1, on the reverse strand, counting down.
GGATGACCGGCGCGCTCTCGCCGGTCACCGCACTCTCGTTGACGCTGGCCACACCCTCGATTACCTCGCCGTCCGACGGGATCAGCTCGTTGGCCTGCACCAGCACCAGGTCGCCCAGCCGCAGCTCGGCGGCCGGCACCGGGTCGGTACGGCGGTCGCCGCCCTGCAGTGCGTTGGTCAAGCGGTTGGCCACCGCATCGCTGCGCGCGCGGCGCAGGCTTTCCGCGCGCGCCCGACCGCGCCCCTCGGCCACCGCTTCGGCGAAAGTGGCGAACAGCACGGTCAGCCACAGCCAGGCGGCGATCGCGATCGGGAAGTGCCAGGGCGTCCCCTGCGCCAAGTTTCGCACGCCGAGCACGGTGACCAGCAGGGCGACTACCTCGGTGACGAAGATGACCGGGTTGCGGATCAGCGTCGCCGGGTTGAGCTTGACGAAGCTGTCCCGCGCCGCGCGGCCCAGGATACGGGCGTCAAACAGCGATATGGTATCTGCGGTGGCCATCGGTCGTTCCTAAAACAGCGTGCCGGCACGCATTGAGACGTGTTCGGCGATCGGGCCCAGGGCCAACGCCGGCAGGTATTGCAGCCCGCCCAGGATCAGGATCACGCCGACCAGCAGGCCGATGAACAGCGGCCCGTGCGTGGGGAACGTACCCGCGCCCTCGGGCAGCTTGGGCTTCTTCGCGAGCGACCCGGCGATCGCCAGCACGGGGATCATGAAGGCGAAGCGGCCGAGCAGCATGGCGGCCCCCAACCCGTAATCGAGCAGCGGGGTGTCGGCGGTCAGCCCGCCGAAGGCGCTGCCGTTGTTGCCGGTGGCCGAGGTCCAGGCGTACAGCATCTCCGACAGGCCGTGCGGCCCGGCATTGGCCAGCGAGCCGGTGCCGCTGGCCGTGTTCAGCGCCCAGGCAGTGCCGCCCAGGATGCAGAACGGCAGGATCAGCACGGCCAGCATGGCGAGCTTCACTTCCCGCGCCTGCACCTTCTTGCCAAGGTACTCCGGCGTGCGGCCGACCATCAGCCCGGCCACGAACACGGCCAGCAGGGCGAAGACCAGGATGCCGTAAAGGCCCGAGCCGACGCCGCCCGGCACCACCTCGCCCAACTGGATCAGGAACATCGGCACCAGCCCGCCCAGGGGCGTGAAGCTGTCGTGCATGGCAATCACCGCACCGTCCGAGGTGGACGTTGTGGTGACGGCGAACAGCGAGGAGAGCGCCGTGCCGAAGCGCACCTCCTTGCCCTCCATGTTGCCCATGGCAGGGTCGACGCCCTGTGCGGTCAGCAGCGGGTTGCCGCCGGCTTCGGCCCAATAGACGAGCACCACGCAGGTCACCATCACCAGCGCCATCACCCAGAACAGGGCAAAGCCCTGCTTGCGGTCGCGCACGATGCTGCCGAAGGTGACGGCCAGCGCGAACGGTATGACGATCTCGCACCAGGTCTCGAGCAGGTTGGACAGGGCGGACGGGTTCTCGAACGGGTGCGCCGAGTTGGCGTTGAAGAAGCCGCCGCCATTCGTGCCGACCAGCTTGATGGCCTCCTGGAAGGCGATCGGGCCGCGGGCGATCAGCTGCCTGGCCCCCTCCAAGGTAGTAACGTCGATGCTGGCGCCCATGGTCTGCGGCACCCCGCAGGCGATCAGAGCGATGGCGATCAGGATCGCCAGCGGCAGCAGCACGTAGAGCGTGACGCGCGTGATGTCGGCCCAGAAATTGCCTAGCTCGTCCAGCCCGCCGGCCACGAAGGCGCGCGCCACGGCCACGGCCGCAGCGATGCCGGTTGCGGCGGACAGGAAGTTGTGGACCGTCAATCCCCACATCTGGCTGCCGTAGGAGAGCGCCTGCTCGCCGGCGTAGGCCTGCCAGTTGGTGTTGGTCACGAAGCTGATCGCCGTGTTGAAGGCCAGACGCGGCGACATGCCGGCCATGCCCTGCGGGTTGAACGGCAGGTACCATTGCAGCCGCAGCACGGCGTAGAGGATGAGGAAGTGGGCGGCCTGCAGGGCGATCAGCGTGGTGGCATAGGTTTTCCAGCCCATGCCGCGTGCCGGATCGACGCCGGCCAGCGCGTAGCAGCCCCGCTCCAACGGCCCGAGCCAGGCGACGCGGCCCTGCACCACGGCAGCGATGTACCCGCCCAGCGGCACCGCCGAAACGAAGACGAGCGTCAGCAACAGGCTGATCTGCAGCCAGCCGTTCAAAGTCACGCTGTGTGCTCCCTAGAAGTCTTCGGGACGCACGAGCGCCCATACGAGGTAGATCAGCAGCCCCAGAGAGACCGCGCCGCCCAGGATGAAATCGAGCATGGGTTCAGATCCGGTCGCACAGCGCAGCGTAGGCTGCCATCAACAGGATGCCGCCGGTGCCGCAAACGGCGACGAGTAGGTCGAGCAACGAGGTGGTCTCCAGGGTACTCTCAATACCTGGACGGCAGCCCGTAAGGATGCGATGGCCGATACGCGCCGCGGCATAAGGGCGGCATAAGTGCGTCGTGCCATGCCGTCAGCGCCCGCCGGCTTCAGCTTTGGAACAAGACGTGTTACGGAATCGTTGAAATCCGAGACCCTGGGATGACATCGGGGTCTGCGACGATGGAGAGTGATGCGCTTGACCCACCAGGAACTCGTCGAGCAGATCGCCCAACTGGCCCAGTCGATGAACGGAAAAGAAATCAATTTTGATACGATAATCACCGGCGAGACGGACGTTGTCCGCGACCTGAGGCTGGACTCGCTGGCCGCGATGGACTTCATCATGGCGCTCGAAATCAAGTTCAACACGTTGATTCCGGTTGACAGCATGGCCGACATCCGAACGGTGGATGACTTGGCGAACCTGCTGCAATCTCAGCCGCGCGAGACGGCGTCGGCCTGATGCTCCAAAAATACCAGGCGCTCAAAGCCGCCCGTGCACAGCTGTGCGACGGGGCCGGCGACCCGTTCTCGGTCTCGTTCGAGAACATCGTCTCACCCACCCAGGCACGGTTGGACGGCCGGACCATCACGCTGTTCGGCAGCAACAACTACCTCGGCCTGACCTTCGAGCGTAGCTGCACCGACCGCGCGGTACAGGCGCTGCGGAGCGGCGGCACCGGCACGACCGGCTCGCGCATCGCCAACGGCACCTATGGCGGGCATACGGCGCTGGAAGCCCAGATCGCCCGTTTCCTGGGCCGCCGCCACGCCATGATCTTCACCACGGGGTATCAGGCCAACCTCGGCATCCTCTCCGCCCTGGCCGGCCGGGAGGACCATCTGCTGCTGGATGCTGATGGCCACGCCAGCATCTACGACGGCGCCAGGCTCAGCGCCGCCCAGGTCACCCGTTTCCGGCACAACGATGCCGACGATCTGTTCCGGCGCCTTAAATTGCTGGCCGATCGGCCTGGCCAGAAGCTGATCGTGGTGGAGGGCATCTACAGCATGCTGGGCGACACGGCCCCGCTGCGCGAGATCGCGGCCGTGAAGCGCGAGACCGGAGCCTACCTGCTGGTCGATGAGGCGCATTCGTTGGGCGTGCTGGGGCAGACTGGCCGCGGTCTGGCCGAGCAGGACGGGATCGAGGCCGATGCCGATTACATCGTCGGCACCTTCAGCAAGAGCCTGGGCAGCATCGGCGGCTTCTGTGCGTCCGACGAGCCGGATTTCGAGCTGCTGCGGCTGGCCTCGCGCGCCTACATGTTCACCGCCTCGTTGCCGCCCTCGATCGTGGCCAGCGTCTCGCGCGCCCTGGAGATCGTGGCCGGGCAGCCGGAGCTGCGGGCCAGGCTCGCCGCCAATGCCGCACAACTCTACGCGGGACTGGCCGGCGCGGGCTTTACGCTCGGCCCCGTGGTCAGCCCGATCGTCTCGTTGCGCATGCCCAACCCGGCCGTAGCGGCGACGTTCTGGAGCCGCCTGTTGCAGGCGGGTCTCTACGTGAACCTCGCCTTGCCGCCGGCCACGCCGTCCAGCCAGTCGCTGCTGCGCACCAGCGTGACCGCCGCCCATACCGGCGCACAGATTGTCCATGCCATCGATGCCATCACCCGCATCGGCGGCGAACTCGGGGTGGTGCAGGGCGCCGGTACGGCCGCGATCCGCCAGGCGGCGGAGTAGCCGGATGTATGCTCGCTGGTTCAGGGATGGCCGTAGTTTCGACCTCGGGCGGATGAGCTTGCGCGGCCTCGTGCGCGCGTATCTCAGCCATCCCGCCATTCACCTCTACATGGCCGGCGCGCTGGTCAGCCTCGGCCTGGCGATACGCTGGAGCGAGGGCGCGTTGCGGCCGGCGGGCGCTGTGCTGGCCACGCTGCTGGCCTATCCGTTGGCCTGGTATGTCATCCACCGTTTCATCCTGCACGGGCGGTTGCTGTATCGCTTCCGCTTCACCGCTCCGGTCTGGAAGCGCATCCACTTCGACCACCACCAGGACCCGCATCGCATGGACGTGCTGTTCGGCTCGCCGCTGAACACGTTGCCGACCATCCTCGGCATCCTGATCCCGCTCGGCTGGGCTATCGGCGGGGCGGCAAGCGCGGCGTCGGCGGTCTGCACCGGGCTGCTGATAACCTGTGCTTACGAGTTCACCCACTGCGTCCAGCACCTGAACTTCAAACCGCGCAGCCGGCTGCTGCGCCGTATGAAGGAGCTGCATCTGCTGCATCACTTCCATGACGAAGGCGGCAATTACGGCATCGCCTCGTTCGGTCCCGACCGCCTGCTCGGAACGTTTTACGGTTCGGCCCGCGAGCGCCGGCGGTCGCCGTCCGTCTTCAATCTAGGTTACGACCAGGCGGAGGCGGACCGTTTCCCCTGGGTGGCCGAACTGTCCGGCGGCGCGCCACGCGACCGTCCGCCAGCCTACGATCGCGCGGCCGGCAGGGTGGCTTGAGCGGACCTGACGCCGGCAGCATAGAAATCGTCGCCGTCGGCCGCCGGGAGCTCGACCGCTTCATCCGCCTGCCGCGTATCCTGTTCCGCTCCGATGCGAACTACGTGCCGCAGCTCGACATGGAGCGGCGGGATGCCTTCACGGCGAAGGGAAACCCGTTCTTCGGCCACGCCGAGGTGGCACTGTGGATCGCCCGACGGGACGGCCGGGATGTGGGCCGCATCAGCGCCCAGCAGGACCATCTGCTGGCCGACAAGCAGACCGGCCATTTCGGGCTGCTCGCCGCGGTTGACGATCCGGCCGTCTTTGCCGCCCTGGTGGGTACCGCCGAGCGGTGGCTGCGCCAGCGCGGCAAGACCCGGGCACAGGGGCCGTTCAGCCTGTCCATCAACGAGGAGATCGGCATCCTGGTCGATGGGTTCGACACGCCGCCGATGATGATGATGCCGCACGACCCGCCCTATGCCGCCGGTCGCCTGGCCGACCTGGCCTATGCCAAGGTGCGCGACGTGTACGCCTATCTCTGCGACACCCATGCCGCGCTGCCCGCGTCATCGGCCGCGATGGTGGCACGCGGCCTGCCGCCCGGCGTGACGGTGCGGCCGATGCGCCTTGCGGATTTGCGCAGCGACGTCGCCGCACTGGTCGACATCTTCAACGACGGCTGGAGCGGTAATTGGGGTTTCGTGCCGATCACCCGCGAGGAGGTGGCCCACATGGCCCGCGCGATGCGCCCGCTTCTGCACGAGCGGCTGGTGTGGTTTGCCGAGGTCGATGGCGAGCCGGCTGCGTTCGGCCTGTGCTTGCCCAATCTGAACGAGGCGATCCGCGGCCTGTCCGGCCGGCTGCTGCCGTTCGGTTGGGCCAAGCTGCTATGGCGCCTCAAGGTCTCGAAGACGAAGACCGCACGCGTGCCGCTGATGGGCGTGCGGCGCCGCTACCGCCAGACTTTGCTCGGTCAGTTGCTGGCGTTGCACGTGGTCGAAGCCCTGCGGCGCGAGGCGGCCGCCATGGGCATCGAGGCCGTCGAGATGTCGTGGGTGCTGGAAGACAACGCGCCCATGCGCCACTTGGCCGAGGCCGTCGGCGGCCGCGCCTACAAGACGTATCGCGTCTTCGAAAAGGCGCTGCCGGGATAGGTGCGGCTACTGCGCCGCGCCGCCCACGCCCTTGATGATCGCGTGGGCATACTTCTTCACCTGGTCGGTGCCCGCGATCTGATCGAAGATCCATACCCAGCCACCGACGATGCCGCATTGCTTATGCCAGCCCTGCATCGCGACTTTCGTCTTGAACGGCGTCAGGTAGGGCGGCGCCGATGACTGGTCCGATATGCCGGGGAAGACCGGCACCTTGCCGAAATCCCAGTCCGAGCAAGGATTGTTGCCTTGCCCTCCGGCAAAGGTCTGCAGATGGATGCCGTCCACCGTGCCGGGCAGCTTGGTGTTGATCGATGAGACCAACGCGATCCAGTACTTGTTGTTGGTGTAAGGGTTCATCGTGACCTTGTAGCCAAGCTTGCCCAGCATCACGGCGAACTTAATCGTCGACGGCGAGTCGTAACTGTTCTCGTCGTCAAAATCGACTGCATCGACCGGCAGCGCCGCCTTCAGCGCCGAAAAATCCTTGTAGAGGATGCTGCTGGGGCCGGTGCCCTGCGACTCGACCAACGACTTTATGTCCTCCCAGTCGCCGTAGTTGGACGAGCCGATGCTGAGGGTGACGCGCTTGACCGTGCCCTTCTTGATGTTGGCCAAGTCGGCGGGGAATTTGGGGTATGCCGCGTTGCCGACATACGCGCCGGCCGATGTCAGCGGAAATTCGCCGTTCAGGTTCAGATCGCCCGTGCTGTTGACCTCGACGCTCCAGACGATCAGTTCGTTGAAGCCCGAGCTTTTGAGTTCGCCGATGTTCGTCGGGTTGTGCTTATAGACCGGTCCACCGCCCAGGATGCCGACATAGCCGGTCTGTGCGGCGGCCGGCCCGGCGTAGGCGCCGAGGCCGCACATCAGCACAGCAAACAGCCGCCCGCGCCCGCCGGCCCGCCCCCGTTGCGCCTTCGCAGCCGGCATGATCGTAGCCTCGGTCATCTCGTGTTCCTTTCAAGCGGACCTGCGCGATGAACGCGCCGGTCACCGGGTCCGGTTATGCGCCGGAATGCGGAGGTTAGGATTCGCGCCAAAACGCTAACAGGCGACGGCCTGTAAACACAACGCCGGCGCTTCGGCGAGATCGATGTGCCGCTTCGTTCGATCGCCTGGGCCGCCGCTTACGGCCTGACGTAGATCATCAGCAGCCTCTCCACCGGTTTGCCGTGGTCAAGCGGCACGTCCGTCCAGGACCTGCCGTCTTGGGCGAGGGTCATCCTGCCCTCTCCCCGCTCCGTGCCGCGGAGGGCTACCCTGTAGCGCAGCACGCGCGGGCCTTCCGGCCATACGCTCAGGGTCAGCCCATCCGGCGCGCCTGGCCGGTGGATGGGCATCGGGCTGCCGTCCAGCTTGCCGGTGTTGACCTCCTGCAGCGAGGGAATCTCCCAGCGTATCTGTCCGCCGGGGGTGATGGCGAACGCGTAGTCGTCGGCCGCCCCGTCCGGCTCGGCCCGGCTGGCGTCGAGATGCCATGTCCCGTTCCAAGGGTTGCCCGCAGCCAAACAGGCAGACGAGCAAGCAAGGCAGGCCAGTGCGGCATAGGCGATGGCATTCACCGGCGTTCTCCAGGTAAACCAAGCCTTCCGTAGCCCGGCCGCGCGGGCCGTCAAACGTAGAAACTCCGCCGTGATTGACGCGCTGGCGGGGGTTGCCTATGCATCGCGGGTTCCGCAACCCCTGTGAGCCGGCCCGTCTCGTTACGACCTGCACCCACATCCCTGTTCTGGAGTGCAGCCGGTGTCCGGTGCCACCCCCACCTCCAGCGGCTTAGGGCCGCGCCGCGGTGATTTCGCCACCCTGCTCGATGCACTCGATTATGCGGCACTGGGAGCGGCGGGCCTGAATTTCTACTCGGCCAAGGGCGACCTGACCCGCGCCTTGCCTTATCGCGACCTGCGCCAATCGGCGCTTGGCCTGGCCGCTCGCCTGCTTGGTTACGGTTTGTGTGCGGGCGAACGGGTGGGTATCGTCGCCGAAACCCACCCCGATTTCGTCATCGCCTTCTTTGCCTGCCAATACGCCGGGCTGATCCCCGCCCCGCTGCCGCTGCCCGCCGCGTTCGGCGGCCGGAGTGCCTATGTGGCCCATATCGAACGCCTGGTGACGGAGTCGAACGCCGTCGCCCTGTTCGCCCCCGCCGCACTCGTCGACTGGCTGGCGCCGTTGGCCGGGCAGGCCGGGCTGCGCCTGTGCAGCACGGTGGGCGACTTCACCGCCGCGCACGTCGACAACCACGGTGTACCCGATCCCGACCCAGACGCCGTCGCCTACCTGCAGTTCTCGTCCGGCAGCACGCGCTTTCCGTTGGGCGTGGTCGTTCGCCACCGGGCGTTGATGGCCAATGCCGCGGCGATCCTGAAACACGGCTTGCAGATCCGGCCCGGCGACCGGGCGATCTCCTGGCTGCCGTTATATCACGACATGGGACTGGTCGGTTTCCTGATCAGCCCGATGGCGGGCCAGATCACGGTCGATCTGCTGGCGACCGGCGATTTCGCCCGCCGCCCCCTGTTGTGGCTGTCGCTGATGTCGCAAAATCGCTGCACCGTTTCCTACAGCCCCAGCTTCGGCTACGACCTCTGCGTACGTCGGGCACGCCTGGCCGAGGGCCTGCCCCTCGATCTGTCGTGCTGGCGCATTGCGGGCATCGGCGGCGACATGATCCGCCCCGCGGTGCTGGACGCTTTTTCGGCCAGTTTCGCGCAGCGCGGCTTCGATGCGCGGGCGTTCTTGCCCAGCTACGGCATGGCAGAGGCGACCCTGGCGATCAGTTTCGCGCCAATCGGGCGAGGGATCGAAACCGACACCGTCGACCTCGACCGCCTGGAGCAGCATGGCATTGCCGCTGCCCCCACCGGGGCAGGACAGCGCGCCCGCATCGTGGTCCTGTGCGGCTCGCCATTGCCGCTGCACGAGGTGGAGATACGCGGGGACGACGGGGCGGCGCTGCCCGACCGCCGGGTTGGGCGCATCATGGCACGCGGCCCTAGCCTGATGCGCGGCTATGACGGCCGGCCGGCCGAGACGGCAGCGGTCCTCTCGCCCGATGGATGGCTCGATACCGGCGACCTCGGCTACTGGCTCGGCGGCGCCCTGGTCGTGACTGGCAGGGCCAAGGACCTGATCATCATCAACGGCCGCAACATCTGGCCGCAGGATCTGGAGTGGACCATCGAGCAGGCCGTGCCCGCGGTGCGCACCGGCAACGTGGCGGCGTTCTCGGTGGAGGAAGACGGGCGCGAGGTGCTGATCCTGGCGGCCGAGGCGCGCGCCATCTCCGAACGCGGCGCGCGCGAGACGGTGGTCCGCGCCATCGGCGAGGCGATGCGCGCGATGCACGGGCTGGAAGGCCGGGTGGTGCTGCTGCCGGCCAACACGCTGCCCTACACCACGTCGGGCAAGCTCAGCCGTTCGGCGACCCGGCTGCGCTACCTGGCCGGAACGCTTGCGGAAGCGCCCATCCTCGCGTGACGGCCAGGATCGCCGCCCTGACCGGCGGCACCGGCTTTCTGGGCCGCTATTGTGCCGCCGCCCTGGCCCGCGCGGGCTGGCAGGTGCGCATGCTGGTCCGACGTGATCCGACCCACCCGTTGCTGGCGGGCATCGACCCGCAGGTCGTGCTGGGCGACCTGGCCGATGAGGCGGCACTGGGCCGGCTGGTGCGCGGCGCCTCGGCCGTGGTGCACGCGGCCGGCGCCATAAAGGCCATCGACGCGGCCACATTTCAATCAACCAACGTGGCTGCCGCCGGCCGGCTGGCCCGCCTCGTCGGCAGCCTCGAGCCGGCCTGCCGCTTCATCCACATATCCTCGCAAGCCGCGCGCTGCCCCGGGCTTTCCCCCTACGCCGCCAGCAAGTGGGCGGGCGAGGAGGCGGTCAGGGCAGAACTGGGCGGCACGCCATGGGTGATCGTGCGCCCCAGCGTCGTGTACGGCCCGTGGGACCAGGCGAGTGCCGCGCTGCTGCGGCTGGCCAACGGCCTCCTCGTGCCGGTGCCGGATGAACCCGAGCCGCGCCTGGCCATGGTCCACGCGCACGACGTGGCCCGTGCCGTCGCCGCGTTCTGTGCCGGCGGCGGGCAAGGCCGAACGTTCGAGATCTGTGATGCCAGCCCTGATGGTCATGCCTGGCGCGACATCCTGCGGCTTGCCTCCCCAGGACGGGCGCCGCGGTTCGTGGCAGTGCCTGACCGGTTGTTCGCCGTGGCCGGGGCCGGTGCCGATGGCTGGTCGGCCCTCACCGGCCGGCCATCGCTGTTCGGACGCGGCAAGGCGCGCGAGATACTGCATCGCGACTGGCGGCCCGACCCCGAACTGCGGCCGCCCGCCGATGTCTGGACAGCGCGCATCGGCCTCGCCGAGGGCCTGCGGGATACCCTCGCCTGGTGGCGCACAGGGTAGGGCGAACAGCCGACTCCTGCTCCGTTGACGCTCACCACAGACCTGCCGCGGCTCGAGAACAACTCCAAGGACCGTGAACAAAACGGCTCAGCAACATTCTTTGCCAAGCACGTCCGTTGCTTTGGACATTTGCCAAAGTACCTGGAATCCACCTTTATGGATGCAGTCTCTCAAAACAAATCCGGGCTTTGACATTCTTCTTGCCGGTCAAACGGGAGTCGTTACAACTAATTATTGTAGATTCGATTGACACCACAACTCGGAGTTGGTAGCTGACTTAATGTGGGGGGGCGGGCTCGTGATGGCTGCAAATAGAGTTCAACGCGAATAGTGTTTTCGCGAAATCCGCATGAGTTGACGACATCAACACTAGTCGGGCCGATCACACCTAAACTTGCCATACAACAACCCTCATGAAGTTGAGGATGCCTCCGTGCGCTGACTGACATCAACGTCGTCAGGACGATGTTTATTGCTCTCTATTCTTCTCGATACAGAAAGCCTATGCAATGACCCGTATACCTCTCGCATTTCCGATAGCGTGCGTCCTCGCCCCATGTGCGATGGCGCAGCCGCTTGGATCGGGCTCCTACACCACGCAAGCTGCCCAGGCCCAGACGCCGGCGATCTGCGACGGACAGGAAGCATTCCCAACCCCGCCACCGCTGGCCGCGACCGAGTACGCGCTACCCGCATCGGCTACCCAGGGCAGGCCGCAGATCGACCAGATACGCGGCGGCAACGTCGTCAACGGACAAGTGGTGGGCGGCACGGTCATAGCCACTTGGCAGCAATTCGCCAGCCAGACCGGCTGCCAACTCGTTCCCGACGCAAACGGCCTGCTCTACGTCACGCCAGAGGACACCGCACAGAACCCGAATTGCGGCCCGTTCAACCGCGTGCCCAACTTTCGCGTGACCGAGCCGGGCGACATCTTCCTGTTGCACACTGCGGTTTATGCCGGCGAGTACATGCAGCCCTGGATTGGCCCCGTGTACGACAGCCCAGCTGCGTACGGGGCTGGCGATCCGTCCTATCCGTTGCAGAAGGTATCGATCGTCGGCCAGATCACCAACAAGCAACAGCCTGTGATCATCCTGAACGGTGGCGCAAGCAACAACACGCTCAACCAAGCCCCAGTCTATTTCGATGCCAGCACCGACATCACGTGGAGCCACGTCGATGTCGTGGCACAGCCCGGCGCCAGCGTGGGCAAGGCGGGTGTCTATGACAACGGCACGAACGGTCTGCTCTTCCAGTACAGCCGCATCATCGGCTTCGAGGTGGCAAATGCGGACGGGTTCTTCACCACGTCGAGCGCCGTCGGGCCGCTCACATTGCTCAATGACGAACTGGCCTTCGACGGCGGCGGCGGCGGTTACGCGCACAACGTCTACATCAGCGGATACGGGGCCCAGGTGACGCTGAAGCACACCTGGACCCACGATGCCTACCAGGGACACCTGTTCAAGACGCGCGCAAGCCAGAATAAAATCGTGGCCAACTACTTCCAAGGCGGCGTGCCGCAGGGCGGCGTGTACAACCAGGCGGAATCCTATGACCTCGACGTGTCCAACGGTGGCCTGACCACCATCAGGGACAACGTGTTCTTCAAGACGATGTCCGGCGCAGGAACGGCCCAATCGTCCATCTGCTGGGATTGCGAGGGCAACCCGGACGGGCGGGCCGAAAACATCATCCTGCAGAACAACACGTTCGTTGCCGGCGCCCTTACCGACGACGGCAACTACCAGCTCGTGCCGGTGTCCTATCTCTACCCGCAGGTCAATCCGGGCGGCACGGGATGGCCTGGCTATCCGTATCAGATACTGAACAACATCTATGCCAACTACTGTGTGACCGGCAATGCGCCGCTGGACTACCGCGGCGACGTGTGGGTGAACGCGGTGACGTCCGACCTGACTTCGGATTACGGCCTGTCCGTACCCGTCTACAGCGACGATGCCGCCATCAAGCTGCGTTACCCGGGCTATAACCCGATCATCGGTACGCCGTCATACGTCCATGAACTGACAGGCAAGCCTCGGCTGACAAACGCCATCGGCTCAGTGGATCGTTGATCAGAACGATCTCACGCAGACCGGAATAGCCGCGCAAGACGATCGCCTGCCCGAACATCGGCTTCGGGGCTGCCCGCGTACGGTCAGCCCCGAAGCGCTCGTCGGTTTGACGTGGACGCGCTCGCCGCGGCGCCTCGCCGAGCAAGCCTCCTACCCGCCACGGACCGCGTTGAAATGCCACAGGCAGGTGACCGGCGTGAGGTCGTCCAGCGCCGTCTTGCGGCGGTTCCTGTTGCCGTTTCCGCTCAACAGCTCGGTCGCAATCAGCCGGCCGCCGCTGATGCCGCCATTGATGTGCCGGCCGCCCGCGAAATCGGTCAGGGCGATCTGGCCATCCGCCGTCACCGTACCCTGCAGCGTGACATGGTTGTGACGGGCGTGCACCGAAATGCTGCTGCCGGCCACGTCGAAGCGGATAGGGTCCGTCTCGGTCCCGCAGATCGGGTCCAGGGTTCGGGTGCCGACATAGGCGCCGTCCATGCGTCCGTCGAGCGTTCCCGCGTCGCCTGACGGCGCGGCGCAGCCCGAGACGGTCAGGGCCGCGGCCAGCAGGCGACGCGCGAACCGTCGGGGCATGCGCTAGAACCGGAAGCCGAAGCCGGTATAGGCCTCGATGGACGGTGCCTCCCGGTTCAGCCCGAAATAGGTTCCGAACGACAGCACGGCTACCGGCGAGACGGCATAGGCGACCCCGGCATCGGCCGTGTAGAGCGCCTTGGCGTTGGGATCCGTCCCGCTCTGGGCGAACAGTTCGGCCGAGATCGTGACCTTGCCGAAGCTGCGTCCCACGGAGACGGATTCGGCATAGTTGAAGTGCTTTCCGGTATCGTTCCCGTTCCTCAACACGTCGACCTCCTCCTGGATCTGCATCGAAAGACCGTAGGGCAGCCCCAGCTGGGTCGGCGCCACCAGGGAGTACTCGATAGCACCGTTGCCCAGGCCGGGCGATGCGGTCGGGATCTTGACGCCGAAGCGGACAGCCGCGGTGAACACCTGCCAGTCGTTGCCGAACACGGTCCACTTGATGGCCGGGATGGTGTCGCCGAAGCCGGTCAGGCTCGCGGTGCCGCCCGCGCCCCTAGTCTGCATTGCGAGCAGGCCCGTGGTCTGCAGCTCGATCTCGACATCGTCGGTCAGCCCATACTTGATGATCGGGTCCAGGCTCTCGACCAGCTGCGTGGTGCCCGTCTCGGTCACGTGGACGATGTCGCTTTCCAACTGGAAATAGCCTCTGGCGACGGTGTAGGGGGTGTAGCTTCTGCCCGGCGTGTCGGCGTTGAAATCGCGCACATCGTCGGCCCGCGCGCCGGGCAGCGCGCCCAGCATGGCCGCCAGGACCGCTGCAGCACGAAGGCGCGGGCGGCATGCCCCGTGTGGCGGCGAACGGTTCAGGAGAGCAGGCCGGAGGCCAGGTTGACGGTGAGGGCGATGATCACGGTGTTGAACACGAAGCCCAGCAGGCCGTGCACCAGCGCCAGCCGACGCAGCTTGCGTGAGCTGATCTGCACGTCAGACACCTGGAACGTCATGCCGAGCACCACCGCAAAATACAGGAAATCGAGGTAGTCCGGCTGCGTGTCGCCGGGAAACTCCAGTCCGCCGTCGATCTCGGCCGCGCCCGACCGACTATAGTACTCGTGGGCGTAGCGCAGGCCGAACACCGCCTGCGACAGCAGCCACGACAGCAGCAGCGTTCCGGCGACCAGCCCGACCTTCAGGTCGCGGGCTGCCGGGGCGACATTTTTCATGCTGCTGAACTCGCCGATGATGGCGGCGAAACTGGCCACGACGCCGGCCACGACCAGCCAGAACAGCGTCCATTCGCCATCTTCCTCCGCCCGGGCGTTGGCCTGCATGCGCGCGATCGGGGTGGTCATGAACAGCCAGAATATCAGCACGAGGTAGGCGCTGGAACCGATGTCCCAGCACACGATCCCCCTGCTGCGGCCGGTCCAGCCGTGCGGCAGCACGAACAGGCTGGCCAAGCCGACGGCGATGGCGACGAACAACCGGATATGGCCGACGATCAGGGTCTTAATGGTCGTGGCTCCACCCTCAACGCGCACGGGACACGGCTTGCAGCCTGGAAAGGCCGGTAGGCGATCCTATCCTCAGCACCCATCTTGGGATACAGACCCCGCGTGATGAAGCAGCCGCTTGTCCATTTGCGCAGATACATCCATGAGTGAAGCCGCCGCAACGGCCCAGCCCGGCCACGGACGGCCTTTGCCGGATCAGCCTGCGGTGTCCGTCAGGGGTGTCACGAAAACCTATCCGTCCGGATTGCACGCCCTGCAGCCGATCGACCTGGACATCCGGGCTGGCGAGATCTTCGCTCTGCTCGGGCCGAACGGAGCCGGCAAGACCACGCTGATCAGCATCATCTGCGGCATCGTCAACCCCAGCAGCGGCAGCGTGCTGGCCGATGGGCACGACGTGGTGGCCGATTACCGGCGCGCCCGCAGCAAGATCGGCCTGGTGCCGCAGGAGCTGGCCACCGACGCGTTCGAGACCGTGTGGGCCACCGTCAGTTTCAGCCGCGGCCTGTTCGGCCGTCCGGCCAACCCGTCCTATGTCGAACGCGTGCTGCGCGACCTCTCGCTATGGGACAAGCGGGACAGCAAGATCATCACGCTGTCGGGCGGCATGAAGCGGCGGGTGATGATTGCCAAGGCGCTGTCGCACGAGCCGCGCATCCTGTTCCTCGACGAGCCTACGGCCGGCGTCGATGTCGAGCTGCGGCGAGACATGTGGCAGATGGTGCGGGGGCTGCGCGCATCGGGCGTCACGATATTCCTTACTACCCATTACATTGAGGAGGCCGAGGAGATGGCCGATCGCATCGGCGTCATCAGCGCCGGTCGCATCGTGGTGGTGGAGGACAAGGCGGTGCTGATGAGCCGTTTCGGCAAGTCGCAGCTGAAACTCAGCCTGCGCGAGAGGCTGCCAGCCATTCCATCTGCACTGCAGCCCTGGCACCTGAGCGCCACCGCCGATGGACACGGTCTCGTCTATGCCTACGATACGGCGACGGAGGACAACGGAATTGCGGCGTTGATGCGGCAATTGGACGAGCTGGGCATCGCCGTGAAAGACTTGCAAACGCATCACAGCTCGCTCGAGGAGATTTTCGTAAGCCTGGTGCACGCGCCCGCATGAATTTCTACGCCGTAAGGGCCATCTACATATTCGAGATGAGCCGAACCTGGCGCACGCTGCTGCAAAGCATCGTCTCCCCGGTCATTTCCACCTCGCTGTATTTCGTTGTGTTCGGCGCGGCACTCGGTTCGCGCCTGACGGCGATCGACGGTGTCAGCTACGGCGCCTTCATCGTTCCGGGCCTGATCATGCTGTCGCTGCTGACCCAGAGCATCGCCAACGCCTCGTTCGGCATCTACTTCCCTAAATTCGTGGGCACAATATACGAATTGTTGTCCGCACCGGTGTCGGCGGTGGAAATCGTGCTGGGCTATGTGGGCGCGGCCGCCAGCAAATCCGTGCTGCTCGGGCTGATCATCCTGGCGACCGCGCGGCTGTTCGTGGCCTTCGGCGTGGTCCATCCGGTTTGGATGGTGCTGTTCCTGCTGCTGACGGCGGTGACCTTCAGCCTGTTCGGCTTCATCATCGGCATCTGGGCCGACAGCTTCGAAAAGCTCAACCTGGTGCCGTTGCTGGTGGTCACACCGCTGACGTTCCTGGGCGGCAGCTTCTACTCGATCGGCATGCTGCCGCCGTTCTGGCGAGCGGTCACGCTGTTCAACCCGGTCGTCTACCTGGTCAGCGGCTTCCGCTGGAGCTTCTTCGGCCTGTCCGACATCCGGATCGGCATCAGCCTCGGCATGACGGTCGTGTTCATGGTCGCTTGCCTGGCGACGATATGGTGGATTTTCAGGACCGGATATCGGTTGAAGCGGTGAGCGCGGAGCCGCTTCACCGCCCAGGCGACACGCCGCGCTACCCGATACTGGCCTCGCCGCAATGACGACGGCTGCCCGGACATTCGGACAGCCATCGCAGCGACGGGTTACGTGCT
>CAXUHU010000071.1:1995-17841 GCA_964250925.1 uncultured Acetobacteraceae bacterium | reverse complement strand
GGCCCATGCGGTGCCGCTCGATACGGCCGCGATACAGCCCGCCAACGCGATCACGCGAACGATATTCGTCATGTGTATTCCTCCAAGATGTGCAGCGCCTTTGCGGGATCAGACCCGGCAGGAGCACGTGCGCGTTCAACGCGGCTGCGTGGCGTGGTTTCCGTCCCGGCCCGCCTGCGCACTGCGGGCAGCTTTTGCCCGGCAAAAACTGCCGAGCGAGGGCGCGCGCCGCCCGGATATCGGGCGCTTGGCCGTGGCACGCGGCTTGCGATCTTAGTCTGCACGGACCGCATTGCGCGCGACGCTGCCGGAGCTGCTGCCGAACCATGGACAACACGACGAACATCGCCCTTTCCCGGCTTTCTGCCCAACAGCGTGCGATGGACGTGGTGGCAGGCAACCTGGCCAACGCCAGCACCCCCGGCTACCGCGCGGAACGCACCGTGTTCGCCGACTGGCTGGTGCGCGAGCCGGCGGGCGCGGAACCGTCTGGCGGACGCACCATCGCCTTTGCCCAGACACGGGCCACCTACCGCGACCGTGCCGAGGGCACGCTGACGCAAACCGGCAACCCGCTCGACCTCGCTTTGTCCGGCGAAGGCTGGTTCACCGTGCAGACCGCCAACGGCACAAGGCTGACGCGGGCTGGCCGCTTTACGCTGCAGAAGGACGGCAGCGTCACCGACGAGGCCGGCAACCCGCTGCTCGATACCAAGGCGCAACCGCTGAAGCTGTCCACCGCCGACACCGACCTCACCGTCAAGGCGGACGGAACGCTGCGCAGCCAGAACGGCGTGATCGGCCAGATTGCGGTGGTCGTGCCGAACGATCCGAACCGCATCACCGCAGAGGGCGGACGCCTGTTCCGCGCCGACGTGCCGACCGCGCCGGTGGCGCGGCCCAAGATCGTGCAGGGCGCGGTGGAGGACAGCAACGTGCAGCCGATCGCCGAGATCACGCGGATGATCTCGACCGAGCGCGACTTCCAGTTCGTCACCCAGATGGTCGAAGCGGAAGGCCAGCGCCGGCAAAGCGCGATCGACAAGATCGCAGCGCCCGCAAGCTGACCGGCACGCATTACACCCACTTATATAAGGAGACAGCATCATGCGGTCCTTGGACATTGCCGGAACCGGCATGCAGGCGCAGCAGACCAACGTGGAGGTGATCTCCAACAACATCGCCAACATGAGCACCACCGGCTTCAAGCGCCGGCGCGCCGAGTTTCAGGACCTGATCTACCAGAACCTTCGCAGCGTCGGCTCCAACTCGTCCGACAACGGTACCGTCGTGCCGTCGGGCGCGCAGATCGGGCTGGGCGTGAAAACGGCTGCGATCTACCGGATCACCGAGCAGGGCAATCTGCAGCAGACCGGCAACTCGCTCGACATGGCCATACAGGGCAACGGTTATTTCCAGGTGACGCTGCCATCGGGCGAGACCGCCTACACGCGCGACGGCACGTTCGCGCTCGCACCCGACGGCACGATCGTTTCGGCGGACGGCTTTCCGGTCGCACCAGGCATCACCGTGCCCACCAACGCCGTCAGCGTCAGCGTGAACGCGTCCGGCCAGGTGCAGGCAACCATCAGCGGACAGACGGCGCCGCAAACGCTCGGGCAGATCCAGTTGGCGGCGTTCCCCAACGAGGCGGGGCTCGATGCGCAGGGCGACAACCTGTTCCTTCAAAGCGGCGCTTCCGGCAGCGCGGCCACCGGCACGCCCGGCGCGCCCGGCTTCGGCAGCGTGATGCAGGGCTACGTGGAAAGCAGCAACGTGAACGTGGTGACCGAGATCACCAGCCTGATCACCGCGCAGCGCGCCTACGAGATGAACAGCAAGGTCATCACCTCATCCAACGAGATGCTGCAAACCCTGACGAACTTGAGGTAATCCCGATGCGCACGCACACCACCCTTCTGACCGCCGCACTTTTCCTGGCGCTCCTGACCGCGCTCTGCTTGGCCGCGTTGCCAAGCCAAGCGGCGATTCTGCGTCCCTTCACCCAGATCACGGCATCGTCCGTGCGGCTGGCCGACCTGTTCGACGATCTTGGCGCGACACCCGACCGCATCCTGGGGACGGCGCCGGCACCCGGCCTGCGGATCGTGGTCGCCGCACCGCAGCTCGCGGCCATCGCGCGCGACTTCAATGTGGATTGGCGGCCATCCAGCGGCGCCGAACAGGCCGTGGTTGAGCGCCGCGGCGACGTGCTGTCGCCCGCATCCCTCGGCAGCACCCTGCGCCGTGCGCTGGCCGACGCGGGCGCGCCGGCCGACTGCGACGTGGCCTCGCCCGACCTGCAGGCGATCACTGTTCCTGCGGGCTCCCACATCGAACCCGAAGTGACTCAGCTGAGCTACGATGCGCCCAGCGGGCATTTCTCGGCAGTGTTGAGCGTCGCCGCGCCCGAAATGGCCAGCGTTCAAACCCGCGTCTCGGGGCAGGTTCTGCCGATGGTGCAGACCGCGGTTGCCACGCGGCGGCTCGCCCCAGGCAGCTTGGTGGGCGAGGGCGACGTGCAGTTCGCCCGCGTCCGTCTGGCCAGCCTGCATGGCGGTGCGGCCTTGTCGCCGGACGCGGCCTTTGGGCTGGCCGCGAAACATGGTCTGACCGCGGGCCAGCCGGTCAGCGCGGCCGACTTCACGCGGCCGCCGCTGGTTCTCAAGGGTGCCCCCGTGCGGATGACGCTCGACAGCGACGGGCTGTCGCTCACGGCACAGGGGATCGCCGCCGAAGCGGGTGCACGCGGCGAGCGCATCCGGGTGGAGAATCCGGTGTCGCACCTGCTGGTGGAAGCGGAGGTGACCGGCGCAGGCGAGGTGCGCGTGCAGCCACGCGCCGCCGCCATCACGCTGGCTTCGGTACGATGAGGCGCGTAGCCACAGCAGCGCTTCTTGCGCTGCCGCTCCTTTCCGGCTGCAACACGATGAGACGGCTGTCCGAGATCGGCCGCCCACCGGTGATGACGGCAACGTCGGACCCCACCGCCGATCCGCGCTGGCGGCCGGTGACGATGCCAATGCCGCGCGCGGAGGCCACACCGGGGCAGCCCGCCAGCCTGTGGCGCAGCGGCAGCCGGGCGTTCTTCAAGGATCAGCGCGCGGCCCAGGTGGGCGACATCGTGACCGTGCTGGTGAACACCACCGACGCCGCAAACGTGCAGAACGCCACCAACGCCACGCGCAGCGGCACCGAAAGCGAGGGTCTACCAAACCTGTTCGGCCTACAGGCGGCGCTGCCGAAACTGCTCGGCAAGGCGGTCGATTCCAGCCTGCTCGTCAACGCCAACAGCAGCAACGCCGCCGTAGGGTCCGGCACGATCAAGCGCAACGAAACGGTGACGCTGCGCCTGGCCGGCGTGGTGACGCAGGTGCTGCCGAACGGCAACCTGGTGATCGCAGCGCGCCAGGAAATGCGGGTGAACAGCGAGCTGCGCGAGCTGGAGGTAAGCGGCGTGATCCGTCCGCAGGACATCGCCAGCGACAACACCGTGCCACACGACAGGATGGCCGAGGCGCGTATTTCCTATGGCGGGCGCGGCCAGCTTACCGACGTGCAGACGGCGCGCTATGGGCAGCAGGCGCTGGATATCCTACTGCCGTTTTAAGGCGAACAGGCGGCTTCTTGAAGGTTCACCAAACGTCTATCCGCATGAGTTTGCGACGCCCGAACAAGAATTTTGGTTCTTTCTTGGGAAAAAGAAGGCTTGCCTCCGCACGAAGCCGCTACCGCACGCTCGGCAGACAGCCCGCAACCTCCACGATCGCGCGCCTGACCAAGAAGCCGTTCCGACTAGCTATTTAGCCGAAGGAACCCCGACCGTCGTGTCCTCGAACGGCTCGGCAATCAGCAGGCTGTTCTCGGCTATGAACTGACCGTGCTGCTTCCCGTGCTGGACCTGGTGCTCTACCTCGGTAACGTCGTGGCGCTGATTCGAGCGGCGCGCTGATGGGGCTCCCGATGGCTGGAATGACCACGCAGAGGCTGCTCAGCGTGGGGCGCATGCACGCGGCCCTGCGTGCCTTGCCGGTGAGCATTTTGCCGACCCAGACCGGCGGTGCGCCCATCCTGGTCGTCGCACCCCATCCGGACGATGAAAGCCTGGGCTGCGGCGGCCTGATCGCGCAGGCCTGCGCCGCGGGCCAGCCCGTGACCGTTCTGGTGTTGACCGACGGCACGAAGTCGCATCCGAACTCGCTTGCCTACCCCGCCGCCAGGCTGCGCCGCCTGCGCGAAGCGGAAAGCCGCCAGGCTGGCCGTGTGCTGGGGTTGGATTCGGCCGGCATCGCTTTTCTGGGCTTGCCCGACAGCCACGCCCCACGGACCGGTGAGGCGGCGACGCGAGCGGCCCAGGCAATCGCCGAACGCGCCCGCGCCTTCGGCGCGAAGGTCATCTTCACCACGTGGCGGCACGACCCCCATGCCGATCACCTGACCGCAAGCATCCTGACGCGGCAGGCCGCCGACCTGCTCGGGCTGGCGCTCTACGAATACCCGGTCTGGGGCTGGACCCTGCCGCCGCGCAGGCTGCTGCGCGCGGGCTTGCCGGCCGGGTTCCGCCTCGATGTGAGCGCGCAGATGGCGGCCAAGCGGCGGGCCATCGCCTGCCACCGCTCGCAGCTCGGCTTGGTGATCGACGACGATCCGGAGGGCTTCACCCTGCAGCCCGAGTTTGTCGAGCGGTTTACCGGCACTTACGAAACTTTCATCGCCGTTAGGTAGGCTAGGGCACCGCGACCGGCGCGTATTCGGGGAACAGCGCGGCCAGGCCCGCCTCGCTGGCCGAACAGCGGCCGCGTTCGGTGATCAGCCCGCTGACGAGCCGGTGCGGGGTCACGTCGAATGCCGGGTTGGCGGCCCGGCTGCCGGTAGGGGTTACCCTGATGGTGGCGACCGTTCCATCCATTGCCCGGCCGGTCATCGTGGTCACTTCAGACGGCGCCCGCTCCTCGATCGGGATGTGGTGCACGCCATCGGCGATGGTCCAATCGATGGTGGAGGACGGCAGCGCCACGTGGAACGGCACGTCGTTGTCGTGGGCGGCCAGCGCCTTGAGGTAGGTGCCGATCTTGTTGGCCGCATCGCCCGTGCGCGTCACCCGATCCGCACCCACGATGACCATATCGACCTGCCCATGCTGCATCAGGTGACCGCCTGCATTGTCGGAGATCACCGTGTGAGGCACCCCGTGCTTGCCCAGCTCGAACGCGGTCAATGCCGCGCCTTGGTTGCGTGGCCGCGTCTCGTCAACCCAGACATGCACGTCGATCCCGGCATCGTGCGCCTTGTACACCGGGGCCATGGCCGTGCCCCAATCGACGGTGGCCAGCCATCCGGCGTTGCAATGCGTCAGCACGTTGACCGGTTGACCAGGTTTGCCCGCAGCGGCGTGCTGGATCAGCGGAAGGCCGTGCAGGCCAATGCTTTCGTTTTGCGCCACGTCCTCGTCGGCGATCTCCCGGGCCTGCTTGTAGGCAGCCTGCACGCGGTCGGCCTGGCGCGTGTTGCGCAGCACCGTCACCATCCGGTCCAGCGCCCAGCGCAAGTTCACGGCGGTTGGCCGCGTGCCGGCCAGAAGGACGGCGTCGCGTTCCATGGCTTCGGTGGAGGCATCCGCGCGAAGGCCGAGCGCCAAACCATAGGCGGCTACCGCACCGATCAGCGGCGCGCCACGAACCTGCATGCTGCGTATGGCATGCGCCGCCTCTCGCACGGCCGTAAGCCTGACGATCTCCAGCGACCACGGCAGCTTGGTCTGGTCGATGATGCGCACCGACCAACGGTCATGCTCATCGACCCACACGCTCCGATAAGGTGTGCCGTCTATCTTCATCGTGTGCTCATCCTTGTAGGCTAGATACGCTGGTGCAGCACGCACACCAGGGTGAACAAACGCCGCGCGGTTTCAAAGTCGATATCAACGCGGCCTTGCAGGCGCGCTATCATGAGCTCGGCACCCTCGTTGTGAAGGCCGCGGCGGCCCATGTCGATTGCCTGGATGCTTGCCTCGCGCCCATCCTGGACCGCGTGCGCGTAGCTCTCGACCAGCAGCTGATAGTCCTTGATCAGCCGGCGGAACGGCCCGAGCGCCAGGCCAAGCGCCATCACCGGCGCTTCCGCAGTATCGCGGACGTCGAAGGCGAGCCTACCTTCCACGATCGACAGATGCAGCACGAATGGCCCGGTGCAGCCATGCGGCGCAAACAGGTTCTCCACGGCAAGGTCGCGCACCGCCTGATCCAGATCGGCCTGTTGCAAGCGCGAGAGCTGACCGCGCTTCTCGCCGTCCAGAATGACGGCCGAGAGCGAACGGGTCGAACCGGGCCGGCTGGCGTGTTCAGTCAATGTCTTGCTCTTCAGCCGGCTTCATAAAGCCGAGCTTCATCATCAATCCGACCGTGATGCCCTTCACCGGACGCATTAGCAGCACCGTCAATGCCAGGGTGCCGGGCAGGAAAATCATCATCTCGGTCGATACCGCAAGCGAAACAAGCCGGTCCGTCGCAACCAGCGCGCCGATGGCGACATGGGCCACGATGAACACGGTGAAATACGGCGGCGCGTCATCGGCGCGGATCAGCCCCAAAGGCGCCGCGCAGGCGCTGCAGACGGACGCCACGCGCAGCCAGCCTGCAAACAGCGGTCCCTTGCCGCACGCTGGGCAGCGTCCAACGACGCCACGGCGCAGCGCCGTCGTCAGGGCAAGCGTGGAAGCGGCGTTGGAACGCCTGGAGGGCTGCCAACGGACGAAGGATGGACCAGACATTGTCTATGCGCCTTCAGCTGACTGCATGAGCCTGGCCAAAAGCTGGCCCGTGTCCGCACGCAAGGCAAGGACGACCATGGTTCTTCGACACTGCGGCTTCTTGCACAGGCCGAGCGGCCGCGCCAAACAGCCGGCAACCCTCGCCGCACGCGGACTACCCGAGACATGCTTATTGCCCGAACCCGCCAGGAGTTGAGCGACGCCGTCTTCGCAATCAGGGCGCAGCACCGTCAGCTTGCCCTCGTTCCAACCATGGGCGCTCTGCACGACGGGCACCTGTCGCTAGTTGACCACGCCAGGAAATACGGGGGCGTGATCGTCTCTATCTTCGTGAACCCGCTGCAGTTCAACCAGCCGGACGATCTCGCGCGCTACCCGCGCGACGAAGCGGGTGACTTGGCACTTCTGGCGCGCGCGGGCTGCGACGCCGCGTGGATACCTGACGTGCACACCATCTACCCGCCCGGCGACGCCACGCTGATCACGGTAGGTGGCCCGGCCGAGGGCTGGGAAGGTGCAGAACGGCCCGGGCATTTTCGCGGCGTGGCAACCGTGGTCGCAAAATTATTTGGCCAGGTCAGGCCAGACGCGGCGTGCTTCGGCGAGAAGGACTGGCAACAGCTCCAGGTGATCCGCCGCATGGAGGCCGACCTCTCGCTTGGCGTCTGCATTGTCGGCGTGCCGACAGAGCGCGACGCCGATGGCCTGGCACGCTCGTCGCGCAACCGCTTCCTGACCGCGTTGGACCGTTCTGTGGCGCCGGAGCTTTACGCAACGCTGCAATTGGCCAGGGTCGACCTGCGTTCCGGCGCGGGTGCCGCAGCAACGCTTGCGCAGTCAGGCCGCCGGCTTCGGGCCAGCGGCTTCGGCATCGACTACCTAGCGATGGTCGATGGCGAGACGATGCTGCCGGCCGTGCAGCCTGCGGCGGGTACACGGCTGATCGCTGCAGCCAAGCTCGGCCGCGTGCGGCTGCTCGACAACATCGCGATCTGACGCCGATTGACGAACGCTTGCTGGATGCCGACCGATTAATCGGGCTCCTGTAGGCGCCGTGCATGTTGAGCCACATTCATTGATGCCGGAACGATCGAACGTGAATGCGCCGTAAAAGAAAATCCGTCTAAACCGTGCAGCAATCGTTACCGTGCATTGACATGAATGCGGAATGCGGCCGATAGCGGATCACGCGCTTGTCTGCGATTCGCGAACGCACATCCGTCCGCATGCATGCGTGAACCTGGGAGCAACGTTCGTTGAAGCGTCTCCGCTGCGCGATGGTGATGCCGGCCGACACGACAGTGGCGTTCATCGCAGGCCTGCTGCTGCGACTTTCGCCCCGTGCGTGCAACCCGTACTGCACCGGCACCATCACCGGCCGTTCGACCAGGCACGTCATTCGGCATGAACATCAGGAGCAAACACAATGAGTAGCGACGACACCACAGGCACGCCGGAGCGGTCCACGCCCAGACGGGCCAGGGCAATGGCCGTACGATCAACGACGCGCCGCGGTTCGGCGACCACGGGCCGCGCCACCACGGGCCGTACGACGAAGGCCAAAGCGCCCGCGCGCACCACCAAGGCGCCGGTCGGCCGTCCGCCGAAAGCCGCCTCCGCCCGCGCAAAGGCGACTGGACCAAAAACGTCCGGAACAAAGGCTGCCAGCACGCGCACGGCAAAGAAGACTGCTACGGCGCGCGCCGCAAAACCGGCCGCGCGTGCCACCAAGACCACGCGCGCCACCAAGACGACGCGCGCGGCCGCGCCGCGCAAGGCGGCAACGGGCCGAACGACGAAGGCTGCCGGCACGAAAACTGCCACGCGCGGGCGTCCGCCGGGTTCGGGGCGCACCACCAAGACTGCCGCCGCACGCACCACGAAGGTAGCCGCAACACGCGCCAAGAGCACGGCACGCGTTGCGAAGACGGCTGCCACACGCGGCAAGACGACCGCAACGCGCAGCATCAAGGCCGCCTCATCCCGCGCGACGGCTGCGCGCAAGCCTTCGACCCGTGCGGCGTCTGCCAAGACGGCAACGCGTGGTGGAAGGATCGCGGCGCCGCGGGCGACCAAGGCAGCAACAGAGCGCAAGATCGACGGCCGCACGACGAGCGGCCGCAAGGCGCGCGCCGCCAACGGAACGGGACGTGCAACGGCTGCGCACACCCCGGCCGTGGAAACCGTACGCAAGACACGCCGCTCGCCGCCTGCCGAAACCCATGCTGAGCATATGGAGCCAGCACATCACGACGCGCCACCGCCCAAGAAGCGTGGCCGTCGCAAGGCAAGTGCCGAAGCACCGGCAGAACTGCCTATGCATGACGAGGACCATGAAGAGCCGACCGAAGCGAAAGAAGCCGAGCACGAATAGGCCGGCAGGTTGAGAACCGGGGGATGGCACGAGGCTCTCCCCCGGTGCTTCTTAGACCCGCGCCTTGAAGCTCTGAGGTTCTATCGTACGGCCGGCCGGCTTGCCTGCCGCACCATAACGGTTAAGTTGCGGCGCGCTTCGGGCCGCTTTGGCAACCAAATCCAGCACCCGCCGCTGCACCCGCATCGCATGCTTCAGGAGCTGCCTGTTCTCCTCGGCCAACACACCAAGCGCACGCATCTTGTCATGCGGCACCCCGCCAGGATCGGCGGCTCGCCAAGCGGCAGCTAGCGCGTCGGCGGCCGCGTGCTTCGGCGCCAGCAGCGAACCAGCGCGGGCAAAATCCATCGCCTTGAGCGCCGTGTTCTCCTCCACAAGCAAGGCGCTCAGCCGGTCGATCGTCTCGCTCATCGCGACATCCGGCGAGATCGCCACGGCCGGTTTCCGAAACTCAATCACTTTTTAGCCTCCTGCAAACGCAACATCTGTTGAAGAACCGGCTCGGCGAGCCCTAGCCCGCCTGTTCGCGCGATCTGCTTCGCGATCTCCGACACCATCATCGGTTTGAACGCCTCCTCAGCAGCACCGCCGCCGAACGGCCCCTCGGCAGCATCGGCGGTATCGAACATCGGCTTAAGCAGCTCGTTCAGGGCTACGGCGGTGAAGTCCTCCGCCGCGCGCCGGATTTTTTGCCGCACTGCGTCACTGCCCGGCGGCGCTGAGACACCATCGACGGCCATCACCGCACCTCCAGATCGGCCTGCAACGCGCCGGCTGCCTTGATCGCCTGCAGGATGCTGATCAGGTCGCGCGGGCCTACGCCCAGCGCATTGAGGCTGGCGACCAAATCGCGAAGCGTGGGCGAGGCGGTCAGCAGCCCAAGCTTGTGGTCGTGCTCGGTATCGACGGTGATTGTGCTGCGCGGCACGGCCGCCGTCTTGCCCCGGCTGAACGGTGCTGGCTGGCTTACCTCAGGTGTTTCAGAAACACGTATAGTCAGGTTGCCTTGCGCAATCGCCACCGTGCTGATCCGCACGTTAGCGCCCATGACAATGGTGCCGCTCGTCTCGTCGATGACGACCACCGCCGGCGTATCCGGCTCCACGCGCAAATCCTCGATACGCGTAAGAGCATCGACCACGTCCATGTTGTGCAGGTTCAGCGAGACAGTTCGCGGGTCGGTGGCGCGCGCCGTGCCGGGGCCGATCGCATCGTTGATGGCGATCTCCATGCGCCGTGCTGTCGTCAGGTCCGGGTTGCGCAGCGCCAATGCGACGGCCTCGTGCGCGCCCAATGCAAAGGCCACCTCGCGTTCCACGATGGCCCCGTTGGCAATCTTGCCCGATGTGGGCACGTTGCGCGTCACAGACGAGCCGGACGCGCCGCGCGCGGCAATGGCGCCCGTGGTCACCGCGCCCTGGCCCACGCCGTACACTTCACCATCGGCAGCCAGCAGCGGCGTTACCAGGAGCGTGCCGCCCATAAGGTTGGTGGCGTCCCCGATGGCAGACACCGACACGTCGATCCGGCTGCCGGTTCGGGCAAATGCCGGCAAATTGCCCGTCACCATGACCGCGGCCACGTTCTTGGTTTCCAGCTTGCCAATCTGGTCGCGCGTGTTGACGCCCAGACGTTCCAGCATGCCCACGAGCGACTCGCGGGTGAACACCGCGTTGTCCAGCTTGTCGCCCGTGCCGTTCAGCCCGACGACCAGGCCGTAGCCCACCAGCTGGTTCTCCCGCACGCCTTCCACGTCGGCGATGTCCTTCACGCGCACCTGCGCCCAGGCGGGGGCGCCGAGCAGCACGAGCACTAACGCAAGAATGCCCGATCTTTGCAGATCGGAAACCATTGCCCGCCATGCTGTATGGCGGCGGCAGGTCGGGATGTGCGCCGATCCGTGTCTCTGAGGCATGCTGGCAGCTAACCACCAATTAGTTGCTGGATCGTGCATCAGCCATGCGGCGGCGAGCGGGGATAGTTATCATGCGCATCGAACACGCGGGCGGACTGCACAGGCGTTTGGCGGCACGCCCGCGTGCTGGGCAGGCGAGTTTTTCGATGCCGGCCGAAGGTGCCGAGCCCGCGCAGGAGACCCAGGCTGCAGCACCAGCTGCCGTCCTGACGCCTTTGGCCACGCTCACCGAAGCTGCGCCGCACACGGACTCGCAAACCAACCAGGTAGCCGTCGCGCCTGGTGGTGGGCGGCGGGGCCCCGTTGGGCGCCCGGGAAAGGGCGCGGGTGGGGCCCCCCCCGGCCCCCCAACCACCCCCGGTCGCGGGCGCGCGGGGTCGTGCCATGCTCGACGCCTTGGCGCGCCTGCAAATGGCCGCGTTGGCGCCCGACGACGGTCAAGCGCGCACTATGTTGGCTGCGTTGGCAAAGGGCATGCAGCAGGCGGCCGATCCTAGGCTGAATGACGTGCTGCAGGCGATAGCGGCCCGTGCCGCCGTCGCCCTCGCGCGATCCGGCGATGGACCGACATGACTGTTTGGCGCGAGCATTCCTGCGCGCTTGGCGACGCTGATTACCCCGTCTATAAGCCGCGCCAGAATGCCGGGCGCTGTTTATCGCCATGGCTCATGACACGAGGACCGGCCGAGATGATGCTCACGTTGCCGCCCGATTACCGGCCATCCGACGACGAAGCGTTCATGAACCCGCTGCAGGCGGAATACTTTCGGCAAAAGTTGCTGCGCTGGCGGGCCGACCTGCTGCGCGACTCCGACGATACCCTGGCAAGCCTGGGCCAGGGTGGCATCCTGGAAGCAGACATTACCGATCGGGCCAGCGTCGAGACGGACCGCGCATTGGAGCTGCGCACGCGCGATCGTGCGCGCAAGCTGGTCGCCAAGATCGATCATGCGATCCAGCGGATCGAGGCCGGCCAGTATGGGTATTGCGACGACACCGGCGAACCGATTGGCCTACGGCGGCTCGAGGCCAGGCCAATCGCCACGCTCTCGCTGGAGGCGCAGGAGCGTCACGAACGTATGGAGCGGGTGCATCGCGACGAGTGACGCCCCTTTTTTGAAGAGAAGAAGCAAAGAACTTTTGGCAGGCTGCCGCTCGGCCTGATCGGCCAGAATTTTTTGACTCCTTTTTTCAAGAAAGGACTGCTTACCCTTGACTTTGGCCCTGCCCCAGCATCGGCTTGCGCCAGAAAGACTGGGCGATGGCCTGCTGCAGCGCCATGAACTGAAGCTGTACCCAATCGAGAAATTCGTGCAGGCCGCGCGCCAGTATCTGCTCGATGGTCTGGTCCATCAGCGCCGCGCGCAGCTCGTCCAGCTGCTCCTGCGCGGCATAGGCGCCGCGCAGGCCGTAGCTGGAGCTGAGCTGGCCAAGATAGATCTCGATCTGGCGGACGCAGCGCGTCACGCTGCGCGGAAACGAATCGTTGAGCAGTAGGAAGCCCGCCACCGAGGCGGGCGTCATGTGGCTCGGGTTGATGCGCCGGTAAGCCTGAAACCCGGAGGCGGCGCGTAACAGCGCGTGCCACTGGCTGACATCCAGCGCGCTGCCGACATCGCGCACCGAAGGCAGCAGCGTATGGTATTTGATGTCGACCAAGCGGGAGGTTTGGTCGCCCCGCTCCACGTATTTCCCGATGCAGTAGAACGCCCAGCCCTGGTCGCGGTAGAAGGTACCGTCGATGATGCCGGCGTGGGTCTGGCACTGCTCCTTGAGATAGACGCACAGGCCGGACACGCGGCTGGGCACGCAGTCGTCTTTCGAGAGCTGCCTCACGCGATTGTAGAAAACGTTGATCTGGCTCCACATCTCGATGGGAATCAGCGGACGCAAAGTACGCGCGTTCTCGCGCGCGGCGAACAGCGAGGACAGGATGGAGTTCGGGTTTTCCCGCTCGGCAAGGTAGAACTGCGCCACGTTCTCCGCATTGGCCTTGCCATACAGCGCGGCAAATCGTTCCTCGTCCGCGTTGATCTGGATTACGCTGCGCCAGCCGGACTGGTCCACGCCGTGCCGCACGAACGTGTCGGTCACATCCAGCACGCGGGCCAGGTTCTCCACCCGCTCCATGTAGCGAGCGAGCCAGAACAGCGCCTCGGCATAGCGCGACAGCAGAAGCGGCAGGCGGCGTGTGGCAGCATCCGGATCGGGGCAGACCGTCATCGGCCGGTCACCCTGCCACAACTCGCGTCGCGTTCGCCCCGTATCGGTGAGCCGAAGCCACCGCGGAGCGATGCAACATCCCGATCACGTTGAAAGCCCCGATCACTCCAGCACCCAGGTGTCTTTCGACCCGCCACCCTGGGACGAGTTCACCACCAGCGAACCCTCGCGCAGGGCCACGCGGGTCAGGCCGCCGGGCAGCACCCACGTCTTCTTGCCGGTGATGGCGAACGGCCGCAGATCGACGTGACGGGGCAGCAAAGCGTGTCCGGCCAACGTGGGCGAGACGGAGAGGCCGATTACCGGCTGGCTTATGTAGTTGGAGGGGTCGGCCAGAAGCTGGGTGCGGAACGCCGCGATCTCGTCGCGCGTGGCATGCGGGCCGATGATCAGGCCGTATCCGCCCGACTCACCCACCGGCTTGACCACAAGGCTCTCAAGATTGGACAGCGTGTAGGCCAAGCCCTCGTCCTCGCCGCAGATATGCGTCTCCACGTTGGACAGTATGGCGTCCTCGCCCAGGTAGTAGCGGATGATGCGCGGCATGTAGGCATAGATCGCCTTGTCGTCGGCGACCCCCGTACCAACGGCGTTGGCGATGGCCACACGGCCGCGGCGCCACGAATCGATCAGGCCGCGCACGCCCAGAACGCTGTCGCCGCGAAAGACGTCGGGATCGAGGAATTCGTCGTTCAGCCGTCTATATATAGAGTGCACGGGCGCCAGACCGGCGGTGGTGCGCATGTACACGCAGTGGTTCTCGACGACGAGGTCGTTGCCTTCGACCAACGGCACGCCCATCTCGCGCGCCAGGAAGATGTGCTCGAAATAGGCCGAGTTGTAGATGCCAGGCGAGAGCAGCACCACCTGCGGGTCGGCCACGTCGGCAGGCGCGATCTCGGCCAGCGCCTCCTGCAGCATCGTGCCGTAGCCGCCCACCGGCTTGACCGCGATGCCATCCATCAGATCGGGGAAGATGCGCCGCATCATGTTGCGGTTCTCGATCACGTAGCTGACGCCCGACGGCGTTCGCGCGTTGTCCTCCAGCACCAGGAAATGGCCGTGCTGGTCGCGGATGATATCGACGCCGCAGACGTGCACGTAGGTGCCACACGGCACGTCCAGCCCCACCATCTCGGGCCGGAAGTTGCTGTTGCCCAGCACCAGGGCGCGCGGCACCACGCCGTCGTTGAGGATGTCTTGCTTGTGGTACACATCGCCGATGAAGGCATTGAGCGCGGCCACCCGCTGGCGCACGCCGCGCTCCAGCAGATCCCACTCGCGCGCGGTCAGCACGCGGGGAATCAGGTCGAAGGGCAGGATGCGGTCGATCGCATCCTTGTCGGAATAGACGGTGAAGGTGATGCCCTGGTTGTACAGCTCCACCTCGGCAATCTGCGCGCGGCGTGCCAGCTCGGCCGGGTCCATCGCGGCAAGACGGCTGGCGATCAGCTGCACCGCCGGGTCGTGCGCCGCGCAGTCCATCAGTTCGCAGAAAAAGGCACCCTTGTCGTAGCCGTCGAGCAATCCGTTCATGCCCTGCCAACTCCGCGCACGGCAAACCTGCGAGGCCGCCCCGTTGTGGCAAGACGCACTTGCGCCGCGGTCCAGAGCCACGCGGCAAATGCCGGCCGGACGCCTCCGGCTTGCGTCTGCTCCGCCGAGCAAGGAAGGCGGAGATCACGCGTCGTCATCAACCGGTTCCAAATCGACGTTCACCGTCAGCGTGTGCTTGCCGCCGCCAAGGATGACGCCGCACAGCGGGCTCACGTCGGAAAAATCCCTGCCCCAGCCTAAAACCACATGCTCGTCCCTGATCAGCACATTGTTGGTGGGATCGACATCCACCCAGCCATGCGCGCGCCCCAGCCAGCAGCCGACCCAGGCATGCGACTGATCGCAGCCCCGCCGTCTCGCCTGACCGGGCGGCGGCTTCGTGCGGATGTAACCACTGACGTAGCGGGCAGGCAAACCCAGCGCCCGCAGGCCGGCGATCATCAGGTGCGAAAAGTCCTGGCAAACGCCGGCACGCTGGGCCAGCACCTGGGCCACCGTGGTGTGCACGGTGGTGACGCCGGCGCGGAACGCGAAGTCGCGGCCGATGCGCGTGTTCAGGTCGATCACACCCTCGAGCACCGGTCGCCCCGGTGGAAACGATGCGCGCGCGTAGTCGCCCGCCGCGGCCAGGGCCGGCGCCATCGGGCTGTCGAACAGGAACTCGGCCGCCTCATAGGCCTCTGCCCCGCCAGAGGCAGCTTCGCGCGCCACCGCTTCCCAGGCTGGCGTTCCGGCCACAGGCGGCACGGCGCGCGGCTGCACCTCCAACACCGCATCAAGCGTAACGCTGAAACTCGGATGCGCGCGGTCGAGAAACATCCAGGCGACGCTGTTGCCAAAGCAATCGGTGCCGGTGCGCTGCCGAGCGGGTTCCGGCGCCGGTATCAGCACGCTCCGGATGACGTGCTGGCCGGGCAGCTTACGCGGCTGCAGGTGCAGCAGGTGCGTGCCGATGTCCACTGGGCTGGCATAGGCGTAGGTGGTCGTGTGCAACACGCGGTAGATCAC
>CAXUHU010000071.1:0-1895 GCA_964250925.1 uncultured Acetobacteraceae bacterium | reverse complement strand
TGGGCAACACGCGATAGGTCATGGATGTAGCGCGCGGTCGATCGTGGGTGACGCTTGCGCCATGCACCTGTGACGCACCTGGCCGTTCACGCGGTCACTCCGTCGGCGAACGTCATCGGCAGCAGCGCGAAGTACTGGCGCACCACGGCGTCTGACACGCCGGCCACCTGCGCCACGATGCCGTGCAGCCGCGGCGACACGCGGCTGGCCAGCGCGGCCTGGTCGGTTGCGCGGCCCAGCTCATCGACCATGGCCCGCGTCTCGGCGATAGCGGGATCGAGCAGGCTTGCGATCGGCGCACCATCCCATCCGGCCAGCATGATCAGCGTAGTGCGGGCAGCCAGCAGCTGAAATGCCAAGCCGCGCGGGTTTCCCTCGTCGGCCAATACGAGATCGATCACCGGGGCGGCCTGGATTGCGGTAAGATAGCGCGACCGGTAGGTGAGCGCGCTGTCGCACAGCTCTAGCGACAATGTCAGCCCGGCTTCCATCCGCTCGGGCCGCTGGTCCAGGGCATGGGCCAGCTGGCCGGCCACGGCCTGCGCGCGCTCGATGCGTCGGCCGAGGTCGAGGAACAGCCGGCCGCCGCCGCGCACCATGTTTTCGGCTGCGTAGCCGGCGACGGTTGTACAGAAGTGCAGCACCTCACCGGCAAACTCATGCATCGGCCCGATGCCGGCGGCGTGCTGGCCCGGCTTCAGCAGCCCCCGCGCATGCGTCAACTGGCCGAGTTCGTGCGCGATGGTGGCGTGCATCTCGCCGCTCAGCCGGTCGCGCAGCGTGTCGGCCAGGCCGCGTATCCGTGCCGTCAGGCGTGCCATGATACTCGTATCGCCTGCCAGCGCGCGCAGCAGCAGGTCGGCCAGCTGGCCTGGGCCGGCGCCGGCGGCCAGTTCCTCCGACACGATGCCGGCATCCACCAAGCACGCAATCAGGGCCGCAATGTCGGGCAGGTCGCGCGGCAGCAGCGTGTCACGCGAGAGGCGGCCGAGCACGATGCGGGTCAGGCGGGCGGCGTTTTCGAGGCGTTCCAGGTAGCGGCCGAGCCAATAGAAATTGTCGGCCACCCGGCTGGGCAGGTCCCCCGCTGTCCGGCTGATCGGCAGGGGGTGCATGGCAAGCTGCTCGGGGCCGTAGATGTCCAGACCATCTTCCTGCAGAACCCATACGTCCTTGCTGACCGCCATCACCGGTTGATAGCCGGCCAGCGCGGCGGCGGGATCGCAGACGCGGGCTAGGCCGCCGGGCAACGGCCGCCAGCCGTGGCCGTCCCACACGAGGAAAAGCCGGAGCACCACTGGGCGCGGATCCAAGGCCTCCCCCTTGCCGAGACAGGGGGCCATGCTGGGCGATGGCGGCGTTATTGCCGCGAATGTCCAGGGGCGTGCCTCGATCCGGTCGCGCAGGCTCGCCAGTCCAGCCGGCGCCAGCCGCGCCGCCACTTGCCCACTCGCACGGCCATCGGTCGCCGAAACGATGTGCCAGGCCGGCATGTCAGCGAGAACACCCGCGGCATGCCGGGGATCACCCAGCCAAAACACCGGCACGGATGGCAGCACCAGGTCCCGGCCGGTAAGCAGGCGGGCCAGGGCCGGCAGGGCGCCGCCGAGCCCGGGCGCCTCGGCATAACCGGCGCCCGGGCCGTTCAGCACCTGCACCGCCCCCTCACGCCATACGCTCAGCAGGCCCGGTGTGCCACAGCCGACGTCGCCGGCCCATTCCAATTGATCGATCGCGTCGCCGCGCTGCCGGCGCAACAGCACGTCAACCGGCCGCAAGCCGCGCAGAGTCTTTACCCA
The DNA here is from genome assembly GCA_964250925.1 of uncultured Acetobacteraceae bacterium. Classification (GTDB taxonomy): domain Bacteria; phylum Pseudomonadota; class Alphaproteobacteria; order Acetobacterales; family Acetobacteraceae; genus BOG-908. The sequence continues at coordinate 96 of CAXUHU010000071.1, read as the reverse complement.
CAGCCTGCCCTGCCGGACCGTCAGGTCGCCGTCCTCCACCAGCGCGCAGCTCAGGGCGCGCGCCAAGACCACGTGTTCGAACCAGCGTGGATCGGT
>CAXUHU010000070.1:0-18483 GCA_964250925.1 uncultured Acetobacteraceae bacterium | reverse complement strand
GGCAACACGTCTGGATCATGCACCGACTGGAGTTCCACCCTTCCATCTGCTCGGGCGTGGTGGCGCTGTATTCGTGCCAGCGGCGATGATGACAGGCAGGCAGATTGTCGACACGTTCCTTGTCTGGGCTCGTCGATCCGGTCCCCCGTTCTGGTCAGGCACTCCGGCAAACCGGCACTGACCGGCGTCAGGGATGCGCAAGCGGCCCACACGCGATGACCGAGCAGCACGCCCAGGCGGCGGGCAGCTGGGCCGAGCGGGCGATGCACGCCCCGCTTGCTGTCGTGGATTGAGGCGCGGGCCAATGCGATGGCTGGGTGCGTCTTGCCCGTGCCGGTTCCGCCGACCAGCACGACACGGCACTGGTGCGCCAGGAAGTTTCCCGTCGCCAGTTCGTGCATTATCGTCTGATCGACCGGAGTGTCCTCGAACTGGAGCTCGCCCACGTCGAGCGGCATGCTGAGGCCAAGCTCGATCTCAATTCGTTGCCCCACGAGCTTCCGGGGGACTCGGCTGATCCACCAAATACGTGATAAAGCTGGCGCACCCGGAAGGACTCGAACCTCCAACCCCCAGATTCGTAGTCTGGTGCTCTATCCAATTGAGCTACGGGTGCGTCGCCAAAGGATTTAGCGAGGTAAAGTTTGGCCCGCAAGCCCGCAGGCTGGTGGCTACTCCTTTTCCAACTCGCGCAACACCGCCTCGCCCATCACCCCCGTGCCGACGCGCGCGGCGCCGAGCGACATGATGTCGGCCGTACGCAGGCCTTTGCCGAGAACGCGAACGACGGCGCCTTCCAACTCGGCAGCCGTATCCTGCATGTCGAACGAATAGCGCAGCAGCAGAGCGAAACTCAGGATCTGGGCGAGCGGATTGGCGACACCTCGCCCTGCTATATCGGGCGCACTGCCATGTATCGGCTCATAGAGCGCATGCCGTCGGCCATCGGGTTCCGGCGCGCCGAGTGTCGCCGAAGGAAGCATGCCCAGGCTGCCAGTCAGCTGCGCCGCCAAGTCCGAAAGCAGATCGCCGAACAGGTTGGTGGTCACGATCACATCGAATTGCAGCGGCGCGCGAACCATCTGCATGGCGCAGTTGTCGGCCAGCACGTGGGTCAACACGACATCCGGATACTCCGCGTGGTGCAAGGCGGTGATCGTCTGGCGCCAGAGAAGGCCGCTTTCCATGACGTTGGATTTTTCGACGCTGGCCACGCGTCCGGTGCGCTTGCGGGCCAGGTCGAATGCAACACGGCCGACACGCTCGATCTCATGCGTGGTGTAAACCTCGGTGTTCACGCCACGCTTACCGCCGTCGGGCAAGTCCTCCACGCCGCGTGGCTCGCCGAAATAGATGCCACCGGTGCTCTCGCGCACAATCATCATATCGAGCCCGCGAATGATCTCCGGCTTCAGCGTGCTGGCGTTGACGAGCGGATCATAGACGATCGCCGGACGCAGATTGGCGAACAGGCCAAGTTCCCGGCGCAAGCCCAAGATGGCAATTTCGGGTCGATTGTCGAAACCCAAATGGTCCCAGGCCGGCCCGCCTACGGCGCCGAACAGCACCGCGTCGGCCTGTTTTGCGAGCGCCACCGTGCTGTCGGCCAACGGCGTGCCGCGTGATTGTATGGAAGCGCCGCCGACTAAATCCTCCTCGATCTCGAATGCGAGGCCGCGCTTTCGGCTCATCCAGTCGATTACGCGCTTGACTTCGCGCATCACCTCGGGGCCGATGCCGTCGCCCGGCAGCAGAAGAAGTTTTTTCCGAGCGGTCATATGCATGCCCCTGTATCAGCCCATGGTGATGGCGGGCATCCAGCGTTGCGTCTCCTGTCTGCTCGCCTCATAGGATCCGATTGCAGGTCCGCGCTGCATGGTCTGGCCGATCTCGTCAAGCCCTTCAAGCAGCATCTTGCGCCGTAAAGGATCGATATGGAACAGGATCTCATCCCCGTTCGGCCGAACGACTATCTGGCGTTGCAGATCGACAGTGATGCGCGCGTTGGCGCCCAGGCGTGCATCCTCCATCAGCCAGTCGCATGCCGCGCGGGGCAGGGCGATCGGCAATATGCCGTTCTTGAAGCAGTTGCCGTGGAAGATGTCGGCGAAATCGGGTGCGATTACGCATCGTATGCCGAAATCCAGAAGCGCCCAGGGCGCGTGCTCACGCGACGATCCACAACCGAAATTTTCATGCGTGATCAGGATCTCAGCCTGGCGATACTCATGCTGGTTTAATACAAAACCGTCGCGCTCCGCACCGTCGGCATCGTAACGCAGCGTATCGAATAAATGCACGCCCAGCCCACTGCGCTTGATCGTCTTCAAAAACCGCGCGGGGATGATCTTGTCCGTATCGACGTTGGCCATCGGCAGTGGTGCGGCGACACCCGTCAGCACGGTGAACGCGCGCATCAGACCAGCGCCCGCACGTCCGTCAGCCGGCCAGTCACGGCCGCCGCAGCAGCCATGGCCGGAGACAGCAGATGCGTCCGCCCGCCGGGACCTTGACGGCCCTCAAAATTTCGGTTGGACGTGCTGGCGCAGCGCTGCCCGGCCGTAAGCTTGTCGGGGTTCATGCCCAAGCACATCGAGCAGCCAGCTTCACGCCATTCGAAGCCCGCCTCCACCAGCACGCGGTCCAGCCCCTCGGCCTCGGCGGCGAGCTTGACGAGGCCGGAACCCGGCACAACCATGGCACGAACGCCGGCGGCAACATGCCGGCCGCGAACCACGCTGGCGGCAGCCCGAATGTCTTCGATACGGCCGTTCGTGCAACTGCCGATGAACACCACGTCGATCGGTATGTCGGTCAGCTTCTGCCCCGGGGACAGCGCCATGTAATCCAGCATGCGAACCATGTCTGCCCGCTTTGCCTCGTCGGCGACCGATGCGGGGTCGGGAACGTCACCCGTGATCGGCGCCACGGCCTCCGGGCTCGTGCCCCAGCTTACCATCGGCGCGATCCCGGCCGCATCGATGACCACCACACGGTCGTAAGCCGCATCGTCGTCGGACGCCAATGTGCGCCAGTAGGCAACCGCTTGGTCGAAAGCTTCGCCGGACGGCGCGAACGGCCGGCCGCGCACGTAGCTGAATGTCACGTCGTCGGGTGCGATCATCCCGGCCCGTGCACCGGCCTCGATCGACATGTTGCACACGGTGAGCCGCCCCGCCATGTCTAGTGCGCGTATCGCCGAGCCGGCGTACTCGATCACGTGGCCCGTGCCGCCCGCCGTGCCGATCCGGCCGATGATGGCCAGCACCACATCCTTGGCAGTCACTCCCGGCGCCAACGCACCATCCACCCGCACGAGCATGTTATTGGCAGGCCGCTGCAACACGGTTTGCGTTGCCAGCACATGCTCCACCTCCGACGTGCCGATGCCGAACGCCAGCGCACCCAGCGCGCCGTGGGTGGACGTATGCGAGTCGCCGCACACGATCGTCGTGCCGGGCAGCGAGATCCCTTGCTCCGGCCCGACGATATGTACGATGCCCTGACGCGCATCGAGCAGCGGAAAATAGGGCACGCCGAATTCGGCGACGTTGCGTTCGAGCGTTTCGACTTGCAGCCGACTTTCCGGCTCGGCAATGCCGGCGCGCCGGTCCGATGTGGGAACGTTGTGGTCGGTCACGGCGATCGTCGCATCCGGCCGACGCACGCTGCGACCTGCGATGCGCAGCCCTTCGAATGCCTGCGGCGACGTTACCTCATGCACAAGATGGCGGTCGATGTAGAGAACGCAGGTGCCGTCCTCCAACCGCTCGACGACATGCGCGTCCCAGACCTTGTCGAACAACGTACGCGGCATGCGGCGCGAGCCTCCCGGTGGGTAAGAAAGCCAAGGCCAGGGGCTCTGCCTCTGAAGCCCGCTAAGGACACGTCCTTAGAACCTGTTCTTGGCGGGGATCCAGGGGCAGAGCTTCTGGCGTCACTCGGCCGCCGCGGACGGCGTCTCGCGCGCCTTCTCGGCGATGCGCGCCGACTTTCCACGGCGCCCACGTAGGTAATACAGCTTGGCGCGCCGAACATCGCCGCGTCGGATCACGTCGATTTCGGCAATCTGAGGCGAGTACAGCGGAAAGACGCGTTCTACGCCCTCGCCGTAGCTGATTTTGCGCACGGTGAAGCTGCTGTTCAGGCCACGGTTGCTGCGGGCGATCACCACGCCCTCATAGGCCTGCACGCGGGTGCGCTCGCCTTCCACCACCTTGACGGAAACCTTCACCGTGTCGCCAGGGGCGAAACGGGGCACCGCGCGGGTGGCGGTCAGGCGAGCCACTTCCTCGGCCTCGAAGGTTTGCAGGATGTTCATGGGATGTCCTCTCTCGACTGACTTAAGGGGCGGCGGGGGCTGGCGCAGACGTGCCGTCTGGCCGCCCGGCGTCGCTATAGGCCGCCCATAGATCGGGGCGGCGATCGCGTGTGATGCGCTCCGCCTCGGCCAGGCGCCACGCGCGGATAGCGGCATGGTTCCCGCTGAGCAGCACCGGCGGCACGGCGTGGCCGCGCCACTCGGCAGGGCGGGTGTAATGCGGATATTCCAGCAGACCAGCGGCAAAACTCTCCTCGGTGGCGCTGTCGGCCGCGCCCATCACGCCGGGCAGCAGGCGGATGACGGCGTCCAGAACCATCATGGCCGGCAGCTCGCCGCCTGAGAGCACGTAGTCGCCGACGCTGATCTCCTCTGCGCCGCTGGCCTCGATCACACGCTGATCGATCCCCTCGTAGCGCCCGCAGAGCAGCACAACCCCAGGGCCGGCGGCCATGCGCTGAGCATCGGCCTGGGTGAAGCGGCGGCCGCGCGGGGTCAAAAAGACCAGCGCGCGGCCTGTGCCGGCATGGGCCACGGCATCGCCGACCACGTCGGGGCGAAGCACCATGCCCGCACCGCCGCCGAAGGGCGTATCGTCCACACGGCCGTTGCGGTCGCTGCTGGCCGCACGTATGTCGCGCGCTTCCAGCGACCACAGTCCGGCGGCCAGCGCCCGGCCGGCCAGCGACCGGCCGAGCGGACCCGGAAACATCTCCGGAAACAGGGTCAGCACGGTGGCCCGCCAGGTCATGCGGCCGCCTCGCCCAGCGCGATTTCGGCGGGAGGTACCACGGTCAGCAACCCGCTGGCGACGTCGACATGCGGCACGGCGGCGCGGGTGAAGGGCACCAGCAGCGCGGCCGCTCCGGCGCGTTCGATTTCCAGGCTGGTGCCGGCGCCGTAATCGTGCACGGCCGATACCTGGCCAAGCGGCTGGCCGGCAGCGTCGTACGCCTGCAGCCCGACCAGGTCGATGAGATAGAACTCCTCGCCGTCCGGCGCGGGAAGGCGGTCTCGTTCGACATGCAGCCGCATGTTCACCAGGCGCTCGGCCTGCGTGCGGTCTGCCACCGCGCGGCCGCCGCTATCGCGCAGCTCCGCCACGCCCTCGCCGCGCCAGGCGAGCGACCATGACCGGCCGGCATCGTCCAGCAGCGGGTTGTAACGCGCCAGGTCGGATGGTTCGGCCGTGTAGCTGTGCACGCGCACCAGCCCCCGCACCCCATGCGGCCGGCCCACCACGCCCATCAGGATGCGCGGCTGCGGCACCGCTAGCCCGCTGCCGCCGCGGCAGCCTTCGCACGGTCCTGTGCCTTCTTTTTCGGAGCGGACTGGATCGGCTGTTCGCGATACGCCGGCTTGGCCATCAGGCCCGCATTGCCAAGGAACTTTGCAACGCGGTCGGTCGCGACCGCACCTTCGCTCAACCAGTGCTTGATACGCTCCTGAAACAGGCGGATCCGCTCCTCGTGCTCGGCCGGCAACATCGGGTTGTAGCTTCCCACCTTCTCGATGAAGCGGCCGTCTCGGGGCGAGCGGCTATCGGCGATGACGATGTGATAGTACGGGCGCTTCTTGGCGCCGGCACGGGCGAGGCGGATTTTAAGGCTCATGAAGTCTGTTTCCAGTCGTCAGTTTACAGATGTCGGAAGGGTTAGTAACCGCGCGGCCGTTGCTGCTGCATGCCCTTGGGCATCAGCGCGCCGATGCCTTGGCGCATCAGGCCCTTCTGGCCCAACTTGCCCATGCGTTTCATCATCGTCGCCATGTCGTCGAACTGCTTCAGCAGCTTGTTGATGTCCTGCACGCTGGTGCCGGAGCCGGCGGCGATGCGCTTCTTGCGGCTGGCCTTGATGATCTCGGGGGCGCGCCGCTCCTTGATGGTCATGGAGCCGATGATCGCCTGCTGACGCTTGAACACCGAGGTATCGATGTTGGCGTCCTCGATCTTCTGCTTCATCTGGCCCATGCCGGGCAGCATGCCCAGGATGTTGCTGATAGAGCCCATCTTGCTGATCTGCTTGAGCTGGGCAGCGTAATCGTCCAGGGTGAAGACGCCGCGCATCATCTTCTTGGCGAGCTTCTCCGCCTCGTCCTGGTCGAGCGTCTCGGACGCGCGTTCGACCAGACCCACGATGTCGCCCAGGCCCAGGATGCGGCCGGCCACGCGCTCCGGGTGGAACTCCTCGAGAGCATCGATCTTCTCGCCGCTGCCGGAGAACTTGATAGGCGCCCCGGTGACCTGGCGCATGGAGAGGGCGGCGCCGCCGCGCGCATCGCCATCCATGCGCGTCAGCACGATGCCGGTCACGCCGACGGTGTCGTTGAAGGCGCGTGCCGTCTGCACCGCGTCCTGGCCGGTCATCGCGTCGACGACGAGCAGGGTTTCGACCGGGTTCGTGGCCTCGCGTATCTCGCGAACCTCGTTCATCAGCGCCTGGTCGATCGACAGGCGGCCGGCGGTGTCCAGGATCACCACGTCGTAGCCTTCGCGCCTGCCCGTCTCCATGGCGCGGCGGGCGATCTGCACCGGGGTCTGGCCGGCGACGATCGGCAGGCTGGCCACGCCGGCGCGCTCGGCCAACTGTGCCAGTTGAAGCTGGGCGGCAGGGCGCTGCGTGTCCAGGCTGGCGAGCAGCACGCGTCGGCGCTCGCGGCTGGTCAGCCGCAACGCCAATTTGCCGGACGTGGTCGTCTTGCCCGATCCTTGCAGGCCCACCATCAAGATCGGCACCGGCGGCGCGGATGCCAGGTTCAGCGGCACTGCGCCCGCACCGCCCAGAGCCTCCACCAACACGTCGTTGACGATCTTGGCGACCTGCTGGCCGGGAGACACCGCCGAGAGCACCTCGGCGCCGATGGCACGCTCCCGCACCTTTGCCACGAAGTCCTTGACCACCGGCAGCGCCACGTCGGCGTCTAGCATGGCCAGCCGCACCTCGCGCAGCGCCTCGGTCACATCTCCCTCGCTCAGCGCCCCGCGCTTGCGAAGGCCGTCGAAGATGCCGGTCAGTTTGTCCGACAGCGCGTCGAACATGGGTTGCGAGTCCTCCAACGAGCCAAGCGCCGCTGCGCGAACACTCGCGGGGCGGCGTTGCCCCCGCATAAGGCGGGGACCGGATCACAATGATGACCGGGTAGGCCGCCGTTCTGCCAGCATGGTGCGTAAAGTCAAGCGTTGCTGCAGAGTTGTGGCAATCACGCCGTCATCGGTCAGCGTCCGCCATGGCGAGAGCCGGAGCGGGCGGCGCGGTGCCGAGCAGTCGGACGACATGGGCTGCCAGTTCGCTCGCCCGGATCGGCTTGGTCAGCAGTGTGTACTTGCAATCGGCGGCACCGTGGGCGGACAGGCGCGCGTTGTCGTGGGCGTGGCCCGTCAGGAGTATGGCCGGCAGCCCGGTGCGGTGCCGCTGTGCGGCCTCGATGAGGCTGACTCCGTCCATGCCCGGCATGCTAAGGTCGGTGACCAGCAGATCGACCGTCTCGCCGGCCGCGAACAGCTCCAGCGCGGCCTGGGCACCGCTCGCCTGCAAGACGGCAAAGCCGCGTTCGGCCAGTTCTTCGGCCACCAGTTCGCGCAGGATCGGCTCGTCATCGACGAGGAGCACGAAGGTTTGCGGCAGGATCGCCAGCCGGCCGACGCCGGCTGAAGTCGCCGCATCGGCTTGGGCGTGCGTCGGTTTCTGCGGGAGCCAGATGGTGACGGAGGTACCGACCCCGACCCTGCTTTGCAAACTGAGCAGGCCGCCGGATTGTGCGGCAAAGCCGCTGGCCATCGATAGGCCTAGCCCGGTGCCCTTGCCGCGCGCCTTGGTGGTGTAGAACGGCTCTACCGCACGGGCCAGGGTAGCTTCGTCCATTCCGGTGCCCTCGTCGGTGACGCTCAGACGGACGTAGCTGCCAGGCCCCAGCCCTCGGTGATGCGGTGTGCGTGAATCGCACCACTCCACCGAGGCTGCCAGGGTGATAGTACCGCCCAGCGGCATGGCGTCGCGGGCGTTGGTCGCCAGGTTGACCAGCACCGTTTCAAGCTGCCCGGCGTCGGTCCAAAGATGCGGCGATATGGGGTCGATCTGCAGTACTACCGAGACTGCGCCGCCCAGCGTATGGTTCAGCACTTCCGCCAGGCTGATGAGCAGGGGGTTCACGTCCAGATGCGCCGCCCGCAATTCGCTGCGGCGTGCGAAGGCGAGCAGGCGGTTGACGACCGCGCCGGCCCGATCGGTGGTTCGGCCAATCAACCGGTTCAGCCGCAGCACCTCGGCCGGTTGCTCGGCGCGCTGGTCGATCAAGCCGGAAGCGACGGCGATCGTTTGCAGCACGTTGTTTACGTCGTGCGCCACGCCGCCGGCGAGTTGGCCCAGCGTCTCCATGCGCTGGGCGGCAGCCAGCTTCTCGCAGGCGGCGGTCTTTTCGGCATCGGCCTGTTTTTGCGCGGTGATGTCGAGGAACACGCCGAAGACCGAGGCCGGCTCGCCATCGGCGCCGACCTGAACTTCGCCGCGTGCACGCACCTCGCGGATTTCGCCGTTCGGCCGCATGATCCTGGCGTCGAGCTCGTAGCTCCCGCGGGCGGCGATCACTCGTTCAAAATTTTGGCGAACCCGTTCGCGGTCCTCCGGCACGTAGGCGTCGATGGCCGTATCGAGATTCGGCAGATAACCCGTCTCGTGCAGTCCATAGATACGGAACACCTCGTCCGACCATGTCACCTGCCGATCGGGCAGGCTGACCCGCCAGTGTCCCAGCTGGGCCAGGTGTTCTGCCATCATGAGGCTACGGTTGCTCTCCGCCGTACTGGCCTGCAAGCGGCCAAGCTCGGCATTGATGGCCATCAGCCGCGCCGACGAGGGTGCGTCGACCATGCGCAACGAGAGCGGCCAGGCGACACAGGCGGCACCGGCCCACAGCAGCGCGGTGACCATATCGGCCGCCGGCCCTGCCCAACCTGGGGGCAGAAGCTGCGTCAGCGCCATTCCGTGCGCCAGGCTGCAGGCGAGTACAAGTACGGCCACGGCCCGGATGGCAGGCGCTCGCCCGGTTCGACGCCGCCCCACGGGCACCAGCAGCAGCGCGCCGCCCAGGCAGAAACAGGCGCAGGCGTCCAACGCATCGGCCAGACCGTGCGGCCAGGCCAGCCCCCCCTCACCCGGCCAAATTGGTATGACCCACGCTTGCATCGTGCGACCCCGGCGGCTGGAATGGCTCCGGATCAGAATACTCGACAAACATTGATGATCGGTAACGGACCCGTGATTTCACCTCGGGCGGCGCCAGTGAAGCGGCCTACTTCCGCCCCATCGGCTCGAAGCGGTAGGGGCTGTCGCTTTCCAGGTTCGGGTCCAGCGCCAGCCGATGCTCGAGCGGCGGGAATGCGCGGCTTCGGCAGTGCTGGCGGTCGCACAGGCGGCACGACAATCCGATGCCGACCGCGGCCTGCTCCAGGTTTAACCCAGCCGCATACACCACTTCGCTAGCGTGACCGACGTCGCAGCCCATGGCGATTACGTGGGTGGGCGGCGGCTCGCCCCAGGCGGCTGCCGGACCTTCGATGCAACGGGCAAAGCACAGAAAGGTGGCGCCGTCGGTGAGCTGGGCGACCTGGACACGCAAGGTGCCCGGGGTGGCGAAGGCGGCGTGAACGACCCATCGAGGACAGCTGCCGCCGTAGCGGGCGAAAGGAAAGCCGCCGGCAGAGAACCGCTTGCTGACATTGCCGGCAGGGTCGACCCGCAGGAAGAAGAACGGGATGCCGCGGGCACCCGGTTTCTGCAGCGTGCTGAGGCGATGGCAGGCCTGCTCGAAACTCACGCAGAAGCGGGCGGCCAGTGCGTCGGCGTCGTGGCGCAGCAGGCGGGACGCTTCCAGGAATGCGGTGTAGGGCATCAGCAGGGCTGCCGCCGCGTAGTTCAGCAGGCCGATGCGGATCAGGCTGGCGGCTTCGGGCGTGCTCGGCCCAATACGGGCCAGCAACGCTTCCACCATGTCGCGGGCTTCCAGCAGGATGATCTGGAACGCCATGTGAAAACCGCGGCTTTCGCGTGGCAATTGCTCCGACAGGGTCAGCGTGCGCGTCTCAGGCTCGTAGCGGCGCAGCGCATCTTCCATCGGGCCCACGCGGACGCTGACGCCGTGCAGGTGGCGCAGGCGTTCGGCAATGGCATGGTTGGTCTCGGCCGGCGTGGTGTTCAGCGCCCGCGCCACGGTTTCGGACGCGCTTTCCAGCTCGGCAAAGTAGTTGCCGCGCTCGTGGAACACGTCGCGCGCCTCCTCGTTGGGCAGCAGGATGCGTCGTCCCGAGGGCAAGGCAAGGCCGCTGGCATCCTCGTTGGCGACGCGCCAGGCGCGATACAGCGAGAGGATGCCGCGGGCGGCGTTGGGATTGCTGGCCACCGCCTCCAGCTCGGCATCCGGGATGGGGTCGGCGCCCAGCAGCGGGTCCGAAAAAGCTTCCCGCAGCCCGGTTTCCAACTCGCGCTCCTGAGCGCCGGACAGGGCCGCCAGGTCCACGCGCAGCATCTCGGCCAGCTTGATGACCAGGCTGGCCGTCACGTTGCGCTGGTCGTGCTCGATCAGGTTGAGATAACTGGGCGAGATGCCGAGCCTGGCCGCAAGCGCCTGCTGGGACAGGTTCTGCTCGGTTCGCAGGCGGCGGACGGTTCGTCCGATAAGTGGTCTGGCCATGGCTCAGCTTTACAGTATTTACAGATTTACAGGGCATTCTGTCATCGAAGTGACAGGATAATGGCCGATGCTGCACCTGCGAACTAGCTTCAACGTGCCGTTGGGATGATATCCCTGCTTCATCATGACACGTTGAGGTTGAGCGACCATGAACACCCCACAGTCCCCTTACGCGCCCGAAGGCATGTCCGGGGTTCTCTCCTCAGTTCTCGGCCGCTCATCCGCCTACCAAGAGCACGTCGCCAAGGTGGGATCGCTCGTTGACGCCAAAAAGGGTACGTGGGCTGGCATCAACCCCGAGTCGGTCACCCGCATGCGCCTGCAGAACCGATTCCGCACCGGGCTGGACGTCGCCCGCTACACGGCCGCCATCATGCGCGAGGACATGGCGGCATACGACGCCGACAGTTCGCTCTACACCCAGTCGCTGGGTGCCTGGCACGGCTTCATCGCCCAGCAGAATATGATTGCGGTGAAGAAGCACTTCGGCACGACCAAGCGCCGCTACATCTACCTTTCCGGCTGGATGGTAGCCGCATTGCGGTCCGAATTCGGGCCGCTGCCCGACCAGTCGATGCACGAGAAGACCAGCGTTCCGGCGCTGATCGAGGAGATCTACACCTTCCTCCGTCAGGCCGATGCCCGCGAGCTGGGTGGACTGTTCCGCGCGATCGACGCCGCCCGAAAGGCCGGTGACGCCGCGAGCGAGGCCGATCTGATGGCCAAGGTCGAAAACTACCAGACCCACGTCGTACCAATCATCGCAGACATCGACGCCGGCTTTGGCAACGCGGAAGCCACCTATCTGCTGGCCAAGAAGATGATCGAAGCCGGCGCCTGCGCGCTGCAGATCGAGAACCAGGTCTCCGACGAGAAGCAGTGCGGCCACCAGGACGGTAAGGTCACGGTGCCGCACGAAGACTTCATCGCCAAGCTGCGAGCTTGCCGCTACGCGTTCCTGGAGCTGGGCGTCGATGACGGGATCATCGTCACCCGCACGGACTCTCTGGGCGCCGGCCTGACCAAGCAGATTGCGGTCAGCCACGCGCTTGGCGATTTAGGCGACCAGTACAACGCGTTCCTCGATTGCGAGGAGGTGACGCCGCAGACCGCGCGCAACGGCGACGTGATCATCAACCGCAACGGCCGGATGCTTCGCCCGAAGCGCCTGCCCAGCAACCTGTATCAGTTCCGCGCCGGCACCGGCGAGGACCGCTGCGTGCTGGACAGCATCACCAGCCTGCAGAACGGCGCCGATCTGCTTTGGATCGAGACCGAGAAGCCGCATATCGCGCAAGTCGCCGGCATGATGGACCGCATTCGTGCCGTGGTGCCCAACGCCAAGCTGGCCTACAACAATTCGCCCTCGTTCAATTGGACGTTGAACTTCCGCCAGCAGGTATACGACGCTTGGACATCTGACGGCCGCGACGTGTCCGCCTACGACCGTGCGAAGCTGATGAGCGCGGATTACGACGAAACGGCCCTATCACAGGAGGCCGACGAGCGTATCCGCACCTTCCAAGCCGATGCGGCCAAGCGCGCCGGCATCTTCCATCACCTGATCACGTTGCCCACTTACCACACGGCCGCGTTGTCTGCTGACAACCTCTCACGCGATTATTTCGGCGAACAGGGCATGCTGGGTTACGTGCTTGGAGTGCAACGCCAGGAGATCCGCCAGGGGATCGCGTGCGTGCGCCACCAGAACATGGCCGGTTCGGACGTCGGCGACGACCACAAGGAGTATTTCGCCGGCGAAGCTGCGCTGAAGGCTGGCGGCGCCCACAATACGATGGGTCAGTTCGGTTAAGGGCTGATCGACGTGAGGCTGCGAAGGGTAGGTAGCAGGCCGCCCCTACCCTTCATCCGCTACTGAGGGCTTGGCGGCACGGCCGGCATTCCCTGCATTGCGATGCCGCCGGGCGTGGTGCCGCCTGGGATGGTTGGCAAGCCACCCACCGCGGGCATGCTACCTGGCGCCATCGGCATGTTGCCCATACGCTGCGGCATCGCTGCGCCCTGCTCGGTGCTCTGTGCCAGTTGCTGGCACAGCGCAGCCTCAGTGGTGTGATGCGTCTTGGCCGCGCTGGCCAGGGTCAGGCTGGTACCGTTGGCACTGATCGTTCCCTGCTTGCCGGTGTTTTCCGAGGCCAGGGTGGATTCGGTGCTGACCGGCAACTGCGCGATCGACTCCTTCTGCGCCGACACGGCCGTTTTGTCCGTGTAGCCCTTGGCCTGGCAGTATTCCAACACCCCGAGCTGGTTTGCGGCACTCTGGCGCGCCATGCCCATCATGTCGGACTGGGCGAGCGCAGGACCTGCCGTACACGCGACTCCAACCCCCGCTAGAATGGTGCGCAATTGACTGTTCATCATTTCACTCCGCTGATCGGGCGGAAAACCGCTGTTGGTGCGCTTGGTTCCCGGCACGCGCTCAGCGGCCAGGTGTCCAAGGCCAGCCAGCGTATGCGCGTTTCCGCTTCAAGGCGGCGGCCATGCAGCACCAGCATGATGCCAGCTACAAGCACCAGCCCTCGCCAGGACAGGTGTCGCGGCCCCTGTCCGGCCAAGCGGCGCATCACCACGGCGCCGGCCACACCAACCGCCGCGCCTACCACGACGTCGGCTACCGTGTGCACCTGCAGCGCCAGCCGCGTCAGCCCGAACAGCAGCGCCACCGATCCACCGGCCAGCGCGGCCAACCCCGTGCCGGCCGTGCTCGGCCGGATCAGCAGCGCGAGCAGTCCGCCATAGACGACGGCGGACGCAGCGGTGTGGCCGCTGGGGCTGGACAGGCCTGTCCATGGAACACGCCAGCCGCAGGCCAGGGTGACCAGCTTCAACATCAGCATCACGCCCAGAACGCCGGCGACACATCCCGCCCAGGCCAGTGCGCCCCTGCGCCAGCCGGAGGCAAGCAACAACACCAGCACTGCCCCGGCTACCGGCAGCACCACGGCCTGGTCGGCAAAATCGGTGAGGAATTTCACCGCGGCGCCAAGCGCACCATGGCGGGTTGTCGGCCGTGCCGCGATCGCCCAGGGTAGCAACCAGAAAAAGTAAGGCAGGGAGACGGCATTTGACTGCGTCCAACGTCGCGTCGTCCGCGTATGATTACCCCCTGATCATCAAGCAACTGCTGATTACACCGCTGCGCCAGTTTCCCGACCAGGAAATCGTGTATCGCGATACGCTGCGCCTCACCTACCGCGCGTTCGGCGAGCGCGTTCGCCGGCTTGGAAGCGCGCTTGGCGCCCTGGGCGTGCGGCTTGGCGATACGGTAGCCGTGATGGACTGGGACAGCCATCGCTACCTGGAATGTTTTTTCGGCATACCGATGTCTGGCGCAGTGCTGATGACGGTGAATATACGCCTGTCGGCTGAACAAATCCTCTACACGCTGAACCACGCCCGTGCGTCGGTCATCCTGTGCAACGCCGAGTTCATGACGCTGCTGCAATCGCTGGCGCCGATGCTGACGACAGTGCGCACATTCATCTGCATTGCCGAGGACGGCCGCGTCCCCGAGCCGCATGGCGAGGGTTTTGCCTGGGCCGGCGAGTATGAGGCGCTGCTGAAGGCCGGCGATCCAGCGCACGTGTTCCCCGATTTCGATGAACGGACAACCGCTACCACCTTCTACACCACGGGTACTACCGGCAGCCCGAAAGGCGTGTTCTATTCACACCGCCAAATCGTTCTGCACACGTTGTCCGGCATGAGCACCATGGGCTTCAAGCCCGACGACGTTTACATGCCGATCACGCCGATGTTCCACGTGCACGCCTGGGGCAACCCGTACAACGCCACCGCGCGCGGCATCAAGCAGGTGTATCCCGGGCGCTACCAGCCGGACCTGCTAGCGCGGCTGTTCGTGACCGAGGGCGTCACCTTCTCGCACTGCGTGCCGACGATCCTGCAGATGTTCCTGGCGGCGGCAAAAGACGTCGACCTGCAAGGCTGGCGGCTCGTCATCGGTGGTTCCGCCCTGCCCCGCGCGCTGGCACAGGCGGCGCTGGACCGCGGGATCGACGTGTTCGCCGGCTACGGCATGTCGGAAACCGGGCCGATGGCGACGGTATCGATCCTGCCCAGCGCGTTGCGCGACGGCGGAGAGACGGAGTTGACGTATCGCTGCCGCGCCGGCCGGCCGGTACCGCTGTGCGACGTGCGTATCGTAGACGCCGACATGCGCGAGCGGCCGCACGATGGGGTCTCCACCGGCGAAGTTGTGCTTCGCTCGCCGTGGCTGACGCAGGGCTACCTCGATAATCCGGAGGCGAGCGAGGCATTGTGGCAGGGCGGCTGGTTGCACACCGGCGACATCGGCGCCATCGACGAGCATGGCTTCCTGATCATTACCGACCGCATCAAGGACGTGGTGAAGACAGGCGGCGAATGGGTGAGCAGCTTGCAGCTCGAGGACATACTGGCCGAGCATCCCGGGGTGGGCGAAGTCGCCGTGATCGGCCTGAAAGATGCGCGCTGGGGCGAGCGCCCGGTCGCTATCGTAGTGCTCCGGGCCGATGCGGCGCCAGACGCCGACGGCCTGCGCGCGCATGTGTTGGAGCGGGTGGAGCAAGGCGTGATTTCGAAGTTTGCCGTGCCGGAGCGGGTGGAGTTTGTGGACTCGATCGCCAAGACGAGCGTGGGCAAGCTCGATAAAAAAGCGCTGCGAGCGCGTTTCGGACCGTAAGCGCTTCTCTTCGTAAAAAGGACTAAAGGACTTTTGTTGGCCGTCGCACCCTCGAACGGGCAAAGCCTTTTTGGTTCGCTTTCGATATAGGAGCGCTTCCTTCAAGCATAAGCATAGGCACCGCCACGCTTCAACGCCGCCTGATACGCCGGGCGGGCGTGAACCTTGGCAAGCCATGCGGTCAGCTTCGGCCGACTGCCCAAGCCCTCTCCGCGCGTGGCGCCGGCTTCGACCGGGAAGCTCATCATCACGTCGGCGGCCGTGAAATCCTCGCCCGCGAACCAGGTGCTGCGCGCAAGCTCCTTTTCCATCAACATCAGCTGCGCCTCGATGTTGGGCCGCAGGAAATTCTTCTGCACGTTGTCGCTGATCAGCTTGGCAACCGGTCGAATGAAGAACGGCACGCGCGGCGGTATCGCTCCAAACACCAGCGTCATGACCAGCGGCGGCATGGCCGAGCCCTCGGCGAAGTGCAGCCAGTAGGTGTATCGCAAACGATCGTCCGTGCCGGCGGAGGGGATCAACCGGCCATCGCCATACGTGCCCACCAGGTACTCGACGACGGCACCCGTCTCGGCAATGGTTTTGTCGCCGTCTGTGATGACCGGCGACTTGCCGAGCGGATGCACGGCGCGCAATTCGGGGGGCGCCAGCATGGTCTTGGCGTCCCGCTCGTAGCGCTTGACCTCGTAGGCCACTCCCAGCTCCTCCAGCAGCCAGATGACGCGCTGCGAGCGAGAGTTGTTGAGGTGGTGGACAATGATCATGCGATGTATCCAGAGGTTACCGCGACAGTGCGCGCGTCATGTCGTCCAGCCCGGTCAGCGTAAGCGGGAACATACGGTTGGCCAGCAACTGCCGCAGCAGCACGATTGAGTGGGTGTAGGACCAGTAATCCTCGCGCGCGGGGTTCAGCCAGGCGGCGCTGCGGAAATGCGCGGTGAGGCGTTCGATCCAGACACGGCCGGCCTCCTCGTTCCAATGCTCTACGCTGCCGCCGGGCTGGACCACCTCGTAAGGGCTCATGGTGGCGTCGCCCACGAAGATCAGCTTGTAGTCGGGGCCGTAGGTGCGCAGGAGGTCCCACGTGGAGAGCGAGGTTTCGTCGCGCCGGCGGTTCTCGCGCCAGACGCGCTCATAGACGCAGTTGTGGAAGTAGAAGTGCTCGAGGTGCTTGAACTCGGTTCGCACCGCCGAGAACAGCTCCTGGCTGGTGCGCACGTGGTCGTCCATCGAGCCGCCTATGTCGAGCAGCAGCAAAATCTTCACCGCGTTGTGCCGTTCGGGCACCATCTTGAGGTCCAGCGAGCCGGCATTGCTGGCGGTGGCGTGGATGGTGCCGGGCAGGTCCAGCTCGGTGGCCGCACCCTGGCGCGCGAAGCGGCGCAGGCGGCGAAGCGCGATCTTCATGGTGCGGGTGCCGAGCTCGGTATCGCCGTCCAAGTCGCGGAACTCGCGCTTGTCCCATACCTTCACGGCGCGCCGATGACGCGACTCCTTTTGGCCGATGCGTATGCCTTCGGGGTTGTAGCCGTAGGCACCGAACGGCGAGGTGCCGCCGGTGCCGATCCACTTGTTGCCGCCTTGGTGACGCTCCTTCTGCTCCTCCAGGCGCTTGCGCAACGTCTCCATCAGCTTGTCGAAGCCGCCCATTGCCTCGATGGCCGCCATTTCCTCGGGCGAAAGGTTCTTTTCGGCGATCTTGCGAAGCCATTCCTCGGGAATGTCGGTGGCCGGGTCGCCGGGGGCGTGTTCCAGGCCTTGAAAGACGGTCGCGAACACGCGGTCGAACCTGTCCAGGTGGCGTTCGTCCTTCACCAGCGTCGCGCGGGACAGGAAGTAAAAATCGTCGATGCTGTAATCGGCGACACCCTGCTTCATGGCGCCCATCAGCGCGAGGTACTCGGTGATGGAGACCGGCAGGCCGGCGGTGCGCAACTGCTCGATGAACGGGGCGAACATCAGGCGATATCGTTCTCAGGCCCGAACGCCTGCGCCGCGATGCGGCGAACTTGCCTTTGCATCGCAGAAACCATGCCGGAACGCGTCCAGGTCTCCTCGAGGCCGTCTTGCAGGCGATCCATCCGTGCCATCAGGTCGGTATGTCGCTTTTCTAATTCGGCTTGGTTGCTGTCTCGCGCGGACTGACGAAGCGATCGTGTCTCATCCTCGTCATGCGCAGCCTCGGACCTCCACGCATCGACGCGTATTTGAAGTGCTGAAACTGCCGCCAATACGGCACTCACGTCGTCGCCGGCCATCTCGTCCTACCCCTCGCGTCGCGCCATGAATGCCAGCCGCTCGAACAAGTGGACGTCCTGCTCGTTCTTCAGCAACGCGCCGTGCAGGGGTGGGATCACGACCGTCTTCTCGCGCGTGCGCAGCGCTTCGGGCGGCATGTCCTCGATCATCAACAGCTTCAGCCAGTCAAGCAGCTCGCTCGTCGCGGGCTTCTTCTTCAGGCTAGGCAACTCGCGCACGCGGAAGAACATCGTCAGCGCTTCGCGCGCCAGATCCTGCTTGATGTCGGGGTAGTGGGACTGCACGATCCGCTCCATCGTCTCGCGGTCAGGGAAGCGGATGTAGTGGAAAAAGCAGCGGCGCAGGAACGCGTCCGGCAGTTCCTTCTCGTTGTTTGACGTGATGATGACCACGGGACGCTGCAGGGCGCGCACCGTCTGGCGGGTTTCGTAGACGAAGAACTGCATGCGATCGAGCTCGAGCAGCAGGTCGTTGGGGAACTCGATATCGGCCTTGTCGATCTCGTCGATCAGCACCA
>CAXUHU010000069.1:0-18484 GCA_964250925.1 uncultured Acetobacteraceae bacterium | reverse complement strand
GGCGGCCGCGCCATGGGCTTCGGCAAGAGCCGCGCCCGTATGCTGACCGAGAAACAGGGCCGCATCACCTTCGAGGACGTGGCCGGCATCGACGAGGCCAAGAGCGAGCTGCAGGAGATTGTGGAGTTTCTCAAGGATCCACAGAAGTTTCAGCGCCTCGGCGGCAAGATTCCCAAGGGCGTGCTGCTGGTAGGTCCCCCAGGCACCGGCAAGACGCTGTTGGCGCGTGCTATCGCCGGCGAAGCTAACGTCCCGTTCTTTACTATCTCCGGTTCTGACTTCGTGGAAATGTTCGTGGGCGTTGGTGCCAGCCGCGTGCGCGACATGTTCGAGCAGGGCAAGAAGAACGCGCCGTGCATCATCTTCATCGACGAGATCGACGCTGTCGGCCGCCACCGGGGTGCCGGCCTGGGCGGCGGCAACGACGAGCGCGAGCAGACGCTGAACCAGATGCTGGTCGAGATGGACGGGTTCGAGAGCAACGAGGGCGTGATCCTGATTGCGGCTACGAACCGCCCGGACGTGCTCGATCCGGCGCTGTTGCGCCCCGGCCGTTTCGACCGTCAGGTGGTGGTCCCCAACCCGGACGTCCTGGGCCGCGAGAAAATTTTGCGCGTGCATATGCGCAAGGTGCCGTTGGCCAGCGACGTGGACCCCAAGACCATTGCGCGTGGAACACCGGGCTTCTCCGGCGCCGACTTGGCCAACTTGGTCAACGAGGCGGCGTTGCTGGCGGCCCGCTTGTCCAAGCGCGTCGTCGCGATGGCTGAGTTCGAATTCGCCAAAGACAAGGTGATGATGGGATCGGAGCGCCGGTCGTTGGTGATGAGCGATGCCGAGAAGGAGATGACGGCGTTCCACGAGGCCGGCCATGCCGTCTGCTCGATTTACGAGCCGGAATGCGACCCGATCCACAAGGCCACCATCATCCCGCGCGGCCGGGCGCTGGGTATGGTGATGAGCCTGCCCGAGGGCGACCGCTACTCGACGAGCAAGGCGAAGATGGTGGCCCAATTGGCCATGGCGATGGGCGGACGCGTCGCCGAGGAGCTGACCTTCGGGCCCGACAAGGTGAGCAACGGCGCCAGCGGCGACATCAAGATGGCGACTGACATGGCGCGCCGTATGGTGACCGAGTGGGGCATGAGCGAGAGCCTTGGCATGATCGCCTACGGCGACAACAGCCAGGAGCTATTCCTCGGCCACTCGGTGCAGCAGAACAAGAGCGTGTCGGAGCACACGGCGCAGCGGATAGACGTGGAGATCAAGTCGATCATCGACGCTGCCTATTCCAAGTCGACGCGTATTCTGACGGAGCATCGCGACGAGCTGAACCGGCTGGCTCGCGGCCTGTTGGAATATGAGACTTTGTCGGGTGAGGAGATACGTACCGTGCTGCGCGGCGAGCCGGTGATCCGTCGGGTTGTCGATGAGCCGGCGCCGGAACAGCGTCGCGCCAGCGTGCCCACCACCAGCAGCCGCCCGAGTGCAATGCCTCCTGGCCTGGACCCGGCACCCCAGCCCGGGTGAACGTCTCCCGGTCCGGCCGCCTCTCCCGTGGCAAATGGGAGCGGCGGCCGGATCGTGTTGTGCAGGCTGCAGGTTGTAGGGGAGCGCCGGCTCACCGTGGTGAGTGCCTCCGCCGGCCCAGGTGACGGCACGCGGGCACCGACTGTCATGCCGATACTCCCCCTGGAGCCAGCCTTGCTCGACAAGCTTTTCGACCATGCGGCCGTTGAACAGACGCTCTATGACGGATGGGAGCGGGCAGGGGCGTTCAGCGCCGGTGGTCTAGGCCAGCCGTTCACCGTGATGATCCCGCCGCCGAACGTGACAGGCAGCCTGCATATGGGCCATGCACTGACCTTCACGCTGCAGGACGCGCTGGTGCGCTGGCGCCGCATGCAGGGCCGCGACACATTGTGGCAGCCCGGCATGGACCACGCCGGTATCGCTACGCAGATGGTGGTCGAGCGCGAACTGGCGCTTGAGCAGACGTCACGGCAGGCGCTTGGGCGAGAGGCGTTCATTGCTCGTGTCTGGCAATGGAAGGCCGAGTCCGGCGGCACGATCGCCCGGCAGTTGCGCCGGCTCGGTGCCTCGCTCGATTGGCCGCGCGAACGCTTCACCATGGACGATGGCCTGAGTGCCGCCGTGCGACGCGTGTTCGTTCGCCTGCACGCCGAGGGGCTGATCTATCGCGACCGCCGGCTGGTCAACTGGGACCCGAAATTCCAGTCCGCCATATCCGACCTGGAAGTCGAGAACCGCGAGGTTCGCGGCCACCTCTGGCACATCGCCTACCCGGTCGAAGGCGAGGACGGCCGCAGCCTGACGGTGGCGACCACCCGGCCGGAGACGATGCTGGGCGACACGGCCGTGGCGGTCCACCCCGACGATGAGCGTTACCGCGACCTGGTCGGGCGTCACGTTGTCCTGCCGCTGACCGGCCGGCGCGTTCCGATCATCGCCGACGCCTATTCCGACCCGGAGAAGGGGACGGGTGCCGTCAAGATCACGCCGGCGCATGACTTCAACGATTTCGCGGTGGGTCAGCGTCATGGTCTGCCGATGCCCAGCATCTTCGATGAGCAGGCTCGGGTCGTGCTGGGCGAGATCGATTTGGCAGTGGTGCCGGGTTTGGCCCATCCGGGTTTCGTGCGCAGCCTGCAAGGGCTGAGCCGGGAGGACGCCCGGACGTCGATCGTCAACGAGTTGCAAGTCTTAGGGCGGCTGGAGAGGATAGAACCGCACACGCATCAGGTGCCGCATGGCGACCGCTCCGGCGTGGTGATCGAGCCGCGGCTGACGGTGCAGTGGTATTGCGACGCCAAGACGCTATCCACACCGGCCGTAGCCGCTGTGGAGGACGGCCGTGTCCAGTTCGTGCCCAAGCAGTGGGAGAACACCTTCTTTGCCTGGATGCGGGACATCGAACCCTGGTGCATCAGCCGGCAGCTGTGGTGGGGGCACCGAATTCCGGCCTGGTATGCCGCCGATGGCGCGGTCTTCGTAGCCGAAACCCAGACGGAGGCAGAGGCCGAGGCGCACGCGCATTTCGGCGCCGAAACGGCGCTGGTGCAGGACGAGGACGTGCTGGACACCTGGTTCAGCTCTGGCCTGTGGCCGTTCTCGACCCTGGGCTGGCCCGAGCAGACGCGGGCGCTGGCCCGCCACTATCCTACCGACGTGCTGGTCACCGGTTTCGACATCATCTTCTTCTGGGTCGCGCGGATGATGATGCTGGGGCTGCACGTGATGGGCGACGTGCCGTTCCGCCAAGTGGTGATTCACGGGCTGGTGCGTGACGAACGCGGCCAGAAAATGAGCAAGTCCAAGGGCAACGTCATCGACCCGCTGGCGCTGATTGACCAGTACGGCACCGACGCGTTGCGCTTTGCCGTATGTCAGCTTGCCGGGCCCGGCCGCGACATCAAGCTGGGGGCGGCACGGGTTGCGGAGGCCCGCGCGTTCGTCACCAAGCTGTGGAACGCCGCGCGCTTCTGTGAGATGAACGGCGTGGCGCCCGACCCTGGGTTCGACCCGGTCCGCGTGCAGGCGCCGTTGTGCCGCTGGCTGCTGGATGCTGCCAACCTCGCTTCGGCCGAGGCTACTGCGGCGCTCGAAGCTTACCGTTTCGACGAGTATGCCCAGGCGTGTTACCGATTCACCTGGAACCAGTTCTGCGACTGGTTCGTGGAGCTGTCCAAGCCCGTGCTGGCCGGCAGCGACGGCCCCGAAAAACAGGAGCTGCGCGCAACGGCAGCCTACGTCCTGGGCGTTATCCTGCGCCTGCTTCACCCTTGCGCCCCTTTCGTGACCGAAGCCGTGTGGGACGGCTTCGGTTTTGGTGCGCCCCTCGGTCTGATCCGTGCGCCTTGGCCAGAGCCGGTTGCGGTGACCGACGCCCAGGCCGCGCGCGACGAGATCGACTGGGTGATCCGCTTCGTTACCGCCGTGCGCACCGTGCGCGCCGAGATGAACGTTCCGCCCTCGGTTAAGGCGCCGGTCTTGCTGCGCGACGCGGCGCCGCTTACCCACCGGCGTGCGCAGGCTTGGCTGGACGCCGCGACACGCTTGGCACGCATCTCGATCATAGCCGAGGCGCCCGCGCACACTCCGCCCGGATCGGCTCAGCTCGTCTTGGACGAGGCTACGCTGGTGTTGCCTCTGGCCGACCTTATCGATCTGGGCGCCGAACGGGTGCGGTTGCACCGCGAGCGGGCCCGCGCAGGCGACGACCATGCGAAAGCACGCGCAAAATTGGCCAACGTCGATTTCGTGGCTCGCGCCCGGGCCGAGGTGGTGGAGGAGCACAAGGAACGGGAGAGCCGTGCCGCCGGTGAGATCGCTCGTCTCGATGCAGCGTTGGCCCGGTTGTCTTAGCCCCTTGGTGACGCCGCTCTTGCGCCTTCCGCTGCCATAGTTCTGCCTTTTGCTGGCGCTACGGCCTGACCGCATCAGGCTGACTTTCAACCGCGATCAACACGCTCGCCAACAAAAGCTAAAGGGCGATGGTTCCGGCAAACAGAAGCCATCGTACTCCAGCGACGTACCAGCCGCGTAAACGATTTGGAATGGTTGCTCACCTACACTGCGCCAGGGGCGCCTTGGGAGGGCGCTAGACGACGGGGGCGCCTCACCGCTGTTAGTTATATAATCGTAACGAAAAGTCTTTCCACCTGTGGTTGTATTTTGTAGGATGCGGTCGGCTGGCGTGGTAGCAAGCGAGTTGCGCACCAAGGGAGCGACGTTGGGCGATGGGCGAGGTCGTGTTGAACGATCTGATTGAAGGCTGGCTGGACGGTTCTTGCCGGTCCTTATGGCTGCGCTTTCCGCCGCTGCTGGAATCCCGTTACGAAGCCGACACAGGCCTTGCACGAAGCCGAACGATGATGGTGTTCGGGATACTTGGTTTCCTAGTGGGAATTTTGGTTTATCCTGTGCTGTGCCAGGGTATGCCCGACGTGGCGTCCCAAACCAAGCTGCTCTACTTACAGATCTCTATGCCGATCGGCTTCCTGCTCAGTGCCCTGCTGCGGCTCAACCCCAGGCCTTTTCTGCGCGAAGGTGCGATGCTGCTCGCCAACACGGTCTGCATCTGCATCGCCATGTATCTTGCGGCATCGAGCCGATCGAGTTTCACCTCGCTTCTGGTTGCCGGCGTGACCATGCTGATGGTGTACAGCGCTATCGGCATCCAGCTTCGTCTAAAATTTGCGCTTGCGGCTATGGTGATCATCCTGGTCACCTATGGACTGGTACTCGATGAGCGGCCCGACATCGGCGTGTTGGCCAGGCGCGATCTGCTGGTCATGGCTTGCTGCACGGCGACCTATTTGATGCTTGCCAATTGGCGGATGGAGTTGGAGCAGCGCCGGAGCTACCTCTTCGTACTGCGCGAGACTCTGCAAAGCCACGATCTCACAGCGCGCAACAAGGAGCTGGATGCGCTTGCCCGGCGCGATCCGCTGACCGGGCTTGCAAATCGCCGGGCGTATGATTCGTGGATGGCGAGCCATTGGGTGCAGGAAGGGGCAAGGCAAGGACAGTTGGGTCTGGTCGTGATCGATATCGATCGTTTCAAGGCCTTCAACGATTTCTATGGCCATGCTGCCGGCGACGCGTGCTTGCAGAAGATTGCGCTCTGCCTGCGCGACAAGCTGCGCGGCACGACGGATATGGTGGCGCGGCTCGGTGGCGAGGAGTTCGCCATCCTGCTGCCGTCGCTGTCCCTGTCGCTGAGCGCCGAGATTGCCGAACGCATGCGCCTGGCCGTCCAACAGCTGGAGCTTCCGCATGCCGGGCTAGGTCCGCACGGTCTGGTGACGATCAGCGCCGGTGTCGCCAGCCACAGAAGCCTGCCGAGTGCCGATCCCGCAAGCTTATTCCAGGCGGCTGATACGGCTCTGTATCAGGCCAAGCTCTCCGGTCGAAACCGGGTCTGCATAGCTACCATCGCCGACCTGACCACAATTTCCGCGGCAGCCGCCGACTAGGCCTCAACTCGTAAATGCGACGGTTGATCAAACCTCGGTCTTGACCACCCGCCCGTCAACAGGGGCAAAGCATCGCGCTTGACGGCCAGAGCTACCGTGCTCTGGACGCACTGAGCCATGCAGGCTGACTCTGGGTCATCGCCGGCTTCGGCCGATCGAACGGGACCGCATGCACCGCCTGACACACCGTTATGACATAGTCTCGCGCCGGCCGGTGATGCCTGGGGGCGCCGCCGTTGCCGATTTTGAGCTTGCCTGGGCAGCCTCTTCCCCGCAGCCGGACCTTCTCGACAGGGCTTTGGCCTATTGCGCGGATTTTGCAGGCGAACGGGTGCTGTTCTCGGTGCACGATCAAGCGGCGCTGACCCCGCTGTTTGCGGCGCCTTTCCTGTTTCCGGAGCAGTGGAGGTTGGCGGCGCACATCGTGTCCGTGCCGTTCGAGCAGCTCGCCGAAGCTGGCCTGCCCGGCCCCGCGCTGCAGCCGTGTTTCGTGTTTTCGCCCGGGCGCACCGGATCGACGCTGCTGGTGCGCCTGTTCGAGGCGGCTGGCCTGGCCTGTGCGTCGGAACCCGACATGCTGCAGCAGGTCGTCTGGATGGCGGCGGACGATCGCGCAAAGCTGCCCCCGGACGCCGATACACGCCTGGCCGGCGCCTGTATCGCGGCACTCGGGCGAGTCCGCGGCAATGGCGTGATCGTCAAGCTGCGCAGCCAGTGCAACGAGCGGCCGCTTGCCATTACGCGATCATCGCCCGGCTGCCGCGCTGTGTTCATGCTGCGGCGCATGGCGCCCTGGGCGTTGTCGCGTCACCGCGTGTTCGCGGAACCCCCCGCGGCGGTCGCGTCCGTGCTGCGCCAGGCGCTCGACGCGCTCGACACGCTGGGCCTGGCAGGTGTGCCACTCGACGTGCTGTGGTTCGAGACCTTGGCCGCCGACCCCATGGCCGCCCTGCGCATCTGCGCGCCGCGGACCATGCCGAATGCGTCGGCGCTGTCCCGTGTCATGGCGAGCGACTCCCAGCAAGGCAGTGCGATCGCGCGAAGCCTGGTGCGCCATCAGCGGGTTCAGCCTGAGTTCATGGCCGATTTCGCCGCCGCCTGGGCGGTGGCGCGTGCCGGCGCCGCCTGGACGGCGCAGACCGAGGCGCTGCTGGCGCAAATGTGGGAGCGGTGAGAGGGCTTGCGCCCGCATGGCCCCGCCGCTATGGCCGCCTCGGGTCACGCCCCCCCAACGGGGCGCTTCTCTTCTGAAAGGGAGGGCTGCAGATGTCGTTCATCGACAGGCCAACGTCGCGTCCAAACAACCCCTGCTTCTCATCCGGCCCTTGCGCCAAACGCCCCGGCTGGACGCTTGAGGCGCTGTCGAGCGCGTATCTGGGCCGCAGTCACCGGGCCGCGGCGCCGAAAGCCGCGTTGGCCGAGGTGATTGCCCGGTCCCGCGCCATACTCGGCCTGCCGGCAGATTGGCGCCTGGGCATCATGCCAGGGTCCGACACCGGCGCCTACGAGGCCGCGATGTGGTCGCTGCTCGGCGCGCGCGGCGTGGACGTGCTCAGCTTCGAGAGCTTCTCCGAAGGCTGGGCCACCGACGCGGTCAAGCAGCTCCGCATCGACGCGCGCGTGCTCAGCGCGCCCTACGGTGCGCTGCCCGATTTGGGCCAGATCGACTTCGCGCGCGACGTGGTGCTGTGCTGGAACGGCACCACCAGCGGCGTATGCCTACCGGACGGCGATTTCATTCCCGCCGACCGCAAGGGCCTGGTTCTGTGCGACGCGACCAGCGCCGCTTTCGCAATGGCGTTGCCCTACAACAAGCTCGATGTGGTCACCTGGTCCTGGCAGAAAGTGCTGGGCGGTGAGGCGGCGCACGGCATGCTGGCGCTGTCGCCGCGTGCCGTCGCCCGGCTCGAAAGCACCAAGCCGGCCTGGCCGGTGCCCAAGATCTTCCGCCTGACTAACGGCGGCAAGCTGATCAGCGGCATCTTTGCCGGCGAGACGATCAACACGCCGTCCATGCTGTGCGTCGAGGACGCGCTGGACGGCTTGCGCTGGGCCGAGCAACTGGGCGGGCTGCCCGGACTGATCGCGCGCAGCCAGGCCAACCTGGCGGCCGTCGCCAACTGGGTGGCCGAAAGCCGCTGGGCCGGGTTCCTGGCCGAGACGGAAGCCACCCGCTCCAGCACGTCGATCTGCCTGAAGGTCATCGCCCCCTGGTTCACCGCGCTCGGCCACGATGCGCAGGCGGCGGCGGCCAAGAAGCTCGCCAGCCTGCTGGAGAAGGAGGGCGTGGCGCTCGACATCGGCGCGTATCGCGATGCGCCGCCCGGTCTGCGCATCTGGGGCGGCGCTACGGTGGAGGTCAGCGACATCCTGGCGCTGCTGCCCTGGCTGGACTGGGCGGCCGACCAAGTGGAAGCCGAACACGCCAGGCTGGCCGCGGAGTAGCATCGATGCCGAAAGTCCTAATCAGCGACAAGCTTTCCACCGAAGCGGCCGACATTTTCCGCAACCGCGGCGTGGAGGTGGATGTCAAAGTCGGCTTGTCGCCAGCCGAATTGCGCGCCGTCATCGGCCACTACGATGGCCTGGCCATTCGATCGGCCACCAAGGTGACCAAGGAAGTGCTCGACGTCGCCACGCGGTTGCGGGTGGTCGGGCGCGCCGGTATCGGCGTCGACAACGTCGATCTGAAATCGGCCACCGCGCGCGGCGTGATCGTCATGAACACGCCGCACGGCAACTCGATCACCACGGCCGAGCATGCAATCGCAATGATGTTCGCGCTGGCACGGCAGATCCCCGAGGCGACCGCATCGACGAAGGCCGGGAAGTGGGAAAAGAACCGCTTCATGGGCACCGAGCTGACCGGCAAGGTGCTGGGCCTGATCGGCGCCGGCAACATCGGCTCCATCGTCGCTGATAGGGCGCAAGGCCTGCACATGCGCGTGGTGGCCTACGACCCGTACCTGTCCGAACGGCGTGCGCTGGACATGGGCGTGGAGAAACTGGAATTGGACGAGCTGCTGGCACGCGCCGATTTTATCACGCTGCACACGCCGATGACGGATGCGACGCGCGACATCCTGTCGCGCGGAGCGCTGGCGAAGTGCAAGCGCGGCGTGCGCATCATCAACTGTGCGCGTGGCGGCTTGATCGACGAGGCGGCACTGGCCGATGCTATCGGCTCCGGCCAGGTAGGTGGCGCCGCGCTCGACGTGTTCGAGACCGAACCGGCCAAGGACAGCCCCTTGTTCGGGTTGGAGAACGTGGTCTGCACGCCGCATCTGGGCGCTTCCACCAACGAGGCGCAGGAGAACGTCGCGCTGCAGGTGGCCGAGCAGATGAGCGACTTCTTGCTGACGGGCGCTGTGACGAACGCGATCAACACCGCATCCGTCAGTGCCGAGGATGCGCCGCGGCTGCGGCCCTATATGGAGCTGGTGCAGCATTTGGGCGCCTTCGCCGGCCAGATGACGCGGGCGCAGGACGGCGTGATCCGCGGCATCGCGATCGACTACGAGGGTGCGGTCGCCTCGCTGAACCAGAAGCCGCTCACGGCCGCGGTGCTGGCCGGGGTGCTCGGCCGGGTGCTTTCGGGCGTGAACATGGTGAACGCACCCATCATGGCACGCGAACACGGCATCGACGTGTCGGAAACCACGCATGACCGGCCGAGCGAGTATCAGACGCTGGTGCGCATCACCGTGACGACCGACCGCGGCGCGCGTGCGGTGGCCGGCACGCTGTTCGCCGGAAACAAGCCGCGTCTGGTCGAGATTAAGGGCATCAAGGTGGAAGCCGATTTTGCGCCCCACATGCTCTACGTGACCAACCAGGACAAGCCCGGTTTCATCGGCCGCTTCGGCGAGACCTTGGCACGGCACGGAATAAACATCGCGACGTTCCACTTGGGGCGCGCGGCCGCCGGTGGTGATGCGATCTGCCTCGCATCGGTCGATGAGGATGTTGACGAGTCGGTGCTGGCCGAACTGCGCGCGCTGCCGCTGGTGGTGCAGGCGACCGCGCTGGCTTTTCAATAGGCAGGGCGAGGCTCTGCCAAGCTTCGTCAGGTGAAGGTCGAACCTGATGCGGTCATGCGCTAGCTGCCACGCGGCAGGGCGGGCGACGTGAGTGGCGGATACTGCATGATCAGAGTGTGCGACGAGAATGAAAACCATGAATGCGCCCGGGAGAGGAGGTCCAAGCCCAGCAGCATGTCCACGTCGTGGATCGATCGCTGGTCAATGATCGCCACCGGAAGGTGGGAAACGGTGAGCTCGCCCATCGTCACCGGCGCCAGCACGTGCAACACGGCGTCGGGCCGGTTGGGTCCGATGCCGCCGACATGAAACCTGCGGTCCGCCGGCAGACGCTGCAGGTCCAGTCCGATCCTGCGTGCGCTGTCGCGGAAGATGGCCGAGCCGGGTGCGCCGGTATCCACCAGAGCGCGCAACGTCTTGCCGCCGATCTGCACGTCCACGATCGGACGGTCGTCGCCAGCCACCGCGACCATCGGCACGACGTAGAGTTCGCCCGACAAGGCAGCGCGTGGCCGGTCTGCGGGGCAACTGCCCATCGACCGGAACAGGCTCACCTTGCGCGCCCGAAGATCGACATCGACGTCGTAGGCGCCGAGGAAGTCCGACCCGAACAAGCCGTCCACGCCCGTGTCCTCGACAGAGCCGAGGTCGGCGGCCAGCAACCGGAAGTGGCCGCCGTGCAGCCGGCCGATCCGGTAGCTGCGCGTGTCGAAGCCGTAGGCCGTCTGAGTTCCACCGATGCCCTCGGTCCAGCCGCTTAACAACTCGAGCGACAAGCCAAGCCGGTCCGCACTGCTCCGGGCAAGGGTGGTGATGCTTGCCCCCGTGTCCACGACCATGGCCGTCGGACGCCCGTTCAACAACGCTTCGGCAATCAGGTGATTGTGCTGGATGCGGACGGGTATGTCGGTCGCCAACCCCAGCCGGCACTCGCCTGCCGGCAGAGCGTGGCATCTCGCCAGCCCCACCGCAGACCCACCAAGCAAGAACAAAAGTCTTTTGCTTCTTTTCTTCAGAAAAGAAGACTTTGCTTCCAAACGGGCAAGGTAGGACGGCCCGCTAGTTATACTTGTTAAGCTCTAACCGTCCGATCTGATTGCGATGCACCTCGTCCGGGCCGTCGGCAAAACGCAGCGTACGCGACGAGGCGTAGTGGTATGCCAGGTGGAAATCCTGGCTGACACCGCCGCCGCCATGCACCTGCATCGCCCAGTCGATCACCTGGCAGGCCATCGAGGGCGCCACCACCTTGATCATCGCGATCTCGGTGCGGGCGGCCTTGTTGCCCACCGTGTCCATCATGTGCGCCGCCTTCAGCGTCAGCAGCCGCGCCTGTTCGATCATGCAGCGTGCCTCGGCGATGCGCTCCAGTGTCACGGTCTGCTCGCTGATCGGCTTGCCGAACGCCACGCGCGACTTGGCCCGCTTGCACATCGATTCGAGTGCGCGCTCCGCCTTGCCGATCAGCCGCATGCAGTGGTGGATGCGCCCCGGGCCGAGCCGCCCCTGCGCGATCTCGAAGCCGCGGCCCTCGCCTAGCAGGATGTTGCCGACCGGCACGCGCACGTTGCGGAAATCGACCTCCATGTGGCCGTGCGGCGCGTCGTCGTAGCCGAACACGGTCAGCGGCCGCATGATGTCCACGCCCGGCGTGTCGCTCGGTATCAGGACCATCGACTGCTGGCTGTGGCGCGGCGCCTTGGGGTCGGTCTTGCCCATGAAGATGAGCAGCTTGCAGCGCGGGTCGCCGCCGCCGCTGGTCCACCATTTGCGGCCGTTGATGACGTACTCGTCGCCTTGCCGCTCGATGGTGCTTTCGATGTTGGTGGCGTCCGACGAGGCGACTCCCGGCTCGGTCATCGCAAAGGCCGAGCGGATCTCGCCGCGCAGGAGCGGTTCGAGCCATTCCTGCTTCTGCGCGTCGGTGCCGTAGCGCTCGATGGTTTCCATGTTGCCGGTGTCGGGTGCGGAGCAGTTGAACACTTCGGAGGCGAATTCGACGCGGCCCATGATTTCGGCCAGCGGCGCATACTCGATGTTCTTCAGGCCGGCGCCGCGGTGCGAGTCGGGCAGGAACAGGTTCCACAGGCCGGCCTGCTTGGCCAGCGGCTTCAACTCCTCGATCAGCTGCACGGGCTGCCAGCGCTCGCCGGTTGCCACTTCCTGGTGGAAGCGGTGTTCGTTGGGGTAGATGTGCTGGTCCATGAACGCGGAGACGCGTTCCTGGTACTCTTTAGTCTTTTCGCTGAACGTAAAATCCATCCTGAATCTCCCAAAGAAAGGCCAGGGGCTCTGCCCCCGGACCTCGCTGGAGGCCGCGCCTCCAGACCTGCATTTCCAACGAAATGGGGTTTGGGGCCGACTGGCCCCAACAGGGTCCGGGCGCAGCGCCCCTGGCCTTTACTGTCGTGTTGGCACCAGCACCACCTTACCCTGTGCCCGCCGCCCCATCACCTCCGCCAGCGCCTCTGCCGTCCGCTCCAGCGGATACGCGCCGGATACGTGCGGTTTGACCGCCCCGTCGGCGAACCAATCGAACAGCTGCTTCACGTTGCGTGCATGTGCGGCCGGGTCTCGCTGTGTCCAGGTGCCCCAGAACACGCCCTTGGCCTCGCCCTCGCGCAGCAGCAGCAGGTTCAACGGCAGCTTCGGGATCTCACCGGCGGCGAACCCGATCACCAGCAGCCGTCCGCCCCAGGTCAGGCCGCGCACCGCCGCCTCGGTGAACGCGCCGCCGACCGGGTCGTACACCACGTCCACGCCTTGCGGGGCGATGCGCTTCAGCTCGGTCTTCAGGTCGGCGGTCGCGTAGTTGATGGTCAGATCGGCGCCGTGCGCGCGTGCCAAAGCGAGCTTCTCGTCGGACGAGGCAGCCGCGATCACGCGTGCGCCCATGGCGTGGCCGATCTCGACAGCGGCCAGCCCCACGCCGCCCGCCGCACCCAGCACCAGCAGCGTTTCGCCCGCCTGCAACCGCCCGCATTCCTGCAGGCCGTGCAGCGAGGTGCCGTACACCAGCATGAAGCCGGATGCGGTCTCGAAATCCATGCCGTCCGGCAGCCTCATCGCGCGGTCGGCCTGTGCCGCCACCTGCTCGGCAAAGCCGCCGATGCCGCACAAGGCCACCACCCGATCGCCGACGCTGAAGCCGGCAACGCCTTCGCCCAGCGCGCGCACCGTGCCGGCCACCTCGGTGCCGGGCGTGAACGGGCGCGGCGGCTTCACCTGGTATTCGCCCCGAACCATCAGCCCATCGGGGAAGTTCACACCCGCGGCGTGAACATCGATCACCAGTTCGCCGCGTCCTGCGATGGGGTCGGGGCGGTCTTCCAGGGCGAGCTGCTCGATCGGGCCGAACGCGTTGCAGATGATCGCCTTCACGCATCCTCCCTAGTGTCGGCACCCGGTTCCGGGCCGCCTGTTTCCAAGCCAGCACAATGCGTCAGCCGGCGTGCGATGACCAGACTGGACGCGGCAGCCCCGTCATGAGACGCGGGCGCATGGCCTTCCTCACCGAACCCGAACCGGTCCGCCTCGTCGCCAGCGCGGTGCATCCCGGCGTGCGCCGCATGGTGGCGCCCAACCCCGGGCCGATGACCCACCACGGCACCAACACCTGGCTGGTGGACGCAGATGGCGGCCTGACAGTGATCGACCCCGGCCCCGACGACCCCGCCCACCTGGCCGCCATAGCCGCAAGCGGCTCCGTCGCGCGGATCGTGTTGACCCATACACACCCGGACCACCTGGCCGGCGCCCCCGCGTTGCGCGCTCTGACCGGCGCCCCCATCCTCGCCTGGGCCAAACCCTGGGCGGCGGGCTTCGTGCCGGACGGGCCGGTGGCCAACGGCCAAACCGTGGGACCGCTGACCGCGCTGCACACGCCCGGCCACGCCTCGGACCATCTGTGTTTCGCGCTGACCGGCCAGCCCGTGCTGTTCACCGGCGACCACGTCATGTCGTGGTCCACCAGCATCGTCAGCCCGCCGGACGGCGACATGGCCGCCTACATGGCCAGTCTGCGCCTGCTGCTGGCCCGCGACGAAACGTTGTATTTGTGCGGCCACGGGCCGCCATTGCCCAACCCGTCATCGCTGGTGCGCGCCATGCTGGCGCACAGGGCAGGGCGCGAGGCTTCCATTCTAGCCACTCTGCTGCGGGCGCCAGCCACAGAGTCGGAGCTTGTTGCAGCCTTGTATGCGGGCCTGGATGCGCCTTTGATCCCGGCGGCGCGCCGCAGCGTGCTGGCGCATTTGGAAAAGCTGGCCACGGAGCAGCGGGTGGCTGTGACGGGCGCGCAATGGCACGCCACGGCCGGATCGGACGAGCAACAGGCGATTTAAACGCCGTTGGACACCGATGTGGCGGATGCCGGCCGCCACCGCTGTCAGGCAAGACTTTCCTGACGTAAGACGACGCCTTCCGACGCGTACAAACACGTAATTTACTAAGCAGAAGCGCCAGGTTTCGAATATCAGGCGCGCAGGCGGTGCGGCCGGTCTCGCCTCACAATGCGGGCTGCGAAGCCGTAGCATCCAGCGCCCCCTGCAGCATGTAGGCCGCCGCCATCTGGTCCACTACCGCGGCGCGGCGCTTGCGCGTCATATCCAGCTCGCCGATCAGGAACCGGTTTACCGCGGCACTCGACAGCCGCTCGTCCCACAGTGCCGCTGGCAGCCCCGCCACCTCGGACAGCGCGCGCGCCCAGTCGCGCGCGGCCTGCGCCGCCGGTCCCAGCGTGCCGTCCATCGACAGCGGCAGGCCCACCACCAGGCCGCCCGCACCCTCGCGTCGCGCCATCGCCACGATCTCGGCGGCAGTGGCGGCCAGCTTGCCGCGCCGGAGCGCCGCGTAAGGTGTGGCGAGCAGCAGGCCGACGTCGGACAGGGCCACGCCGATGACGCGCGCGCCGAAATCGAGGCCGATCAGCCGTTGGCCCGGCGAGAGACCGGCCCGCAGGGCGCCCATGTTGATGACAGGCATGGCCACCGGTATGATCCATGGCCTGTCCCAAAAGCCAGAGGTCCCCTACAATGTCGCTCGACCCCGCGACCGTCCGGCGCATCGCCAAGCTCGCCCGCATCGGCGTGGCCGAGGGCGACATCGCGCGCCTGCAGGGCGAGCTGAACGGCATTCTGGGCTGGATCGAGCAACTCGACGAGGTGGACGTGACCGGCGTGGAGCCGCTGACCGGCGGCGCCCAGATGGCGCTGCGCCTGCGCGCCGATGCGGTCACCGACGGGCAGATGGCCGATGCGGTGCTGTCCAACGCGCCGGACCGGGTGGGCGCGTTTTATACCGTGCCGAAGGTCGTCGAGTGATGCTGACCGACCTGACCATCGCGCAGGCCTGCGCCGGCCTGCGCAGCCGCGACTTCTCGGCCGCCGAACTGACGCAGGCGCATGTCGATGCCGCCGCCGCCCTCAACCCGCGCCTGAACGCGTTCATCACGCTGACGGCCGAGATGGCGCTGACCCAGGCCGCCGGCGCCGACATGGCGCTGGAAGATGGCAGCGCCGGCCCGCTCGCGGGCATTCCGCTGGCCGTCAAGGACCTGTTCTGCACCCAGGGCGTGCGCACCACGGCCGGCAGCCGCATCCTGGACAATTTCGTGCCGCCGTACGAGAGCACGTGCACGGCCAATCTGCTGCGGGACGGCGCGGTGTTTTTGGGCAAGACCAACCTGGATGAGTTCGCCATGGGTTCGTCCAACATGACATCCGCCTTCGGGCCGGTGGAAAACCCGTGGAAGCGCACCGCCGACCCGGGTGCGGTTCTGGTGCCCGGCGGCTCCTCCGGCGGCTCGGCCGCCTCTGTCGCCGCACGCATTGCCATGGGGGCTACAGGTACGGATACCGGCGGCTCCATCCGCCAGCCGGCCTCGTTCTGCGGCCTGGCCGGGATCAAGCCCACCTACGGGCGGTGCAGCCGCTGGGGCGTGGTGGCGTTCGCATCCTCGCTCGACCATCCCGGCGCGTTCGCGCGCACAGTGGAGGACAGCGCGATCCTGCTGCGCAGCATGGCGGGCTTCGATCCGAAGGACAGCACCAGTGCGGACCGCCCGGTGCCCGATTACGCGGCCGCCTGCCGGCGTGGCGTGCGGGGCCTGCGCATCGGCGTACCGCGCGAGTATCGCGCCGATGGGATGCCGGAGGAGGTAGAGCGGCTATGGAGGCAGGGGCTGGACTGGCTGCGTGATGCCGGGGCCAGGATCGTCGATGTGTCGCTGCCGCACACGCGGTATGGGCTGGCCACCTACTATATCGTGGCGCCGGCCGAAGCCTCGTCCAACCTTGCGCGCTACGACGGCGTACGTTTCGGGCATCGCGAGGCGGGCCATGACCTGACCGAGCTGTACGAGCACACGCGGGCGGCCGGTTTCGGCGAGGAGGTGAAACGCCGGATCCTGATCGGCACCTACGTGTTAT
This sequence comes from uncultured Acetobacteraceae bacterium, assembly GCA_964250925.1. Taxonomy (GTDB): domain Bacteria; phylum Pseudomonadota; class Alphaproteobacteria; order Acetobacterales; family Acetobacteraceae; genus BOG-908. The sequence continues at coordinate 2,017 of CAXUHU010000069.1, read as the reverse complement.
CGGCCGGCTACTACGACGCGTATTATCTGCGCGCGCAAAAGGTGCGCACGCTGATCGTGCGCGATTTCACCGACGCGTTTGCCCGGGTCGATGCGCTGCTGACTCCCACCACGCCCACCGCCGCCTTTGCGCGCGGCGAGAAGATGGACGATCCGGTGGCGATGTATCTGAACGACGTGTTCACCGTACCCGCCGATCTGGCCGGCGTGCCCGCCCTGTCGGTGCCGGCGGGGTTGGACGTGCAAGGGCTGCCGCTCGGCCTGCAGGTGATCGGCCGCGCGTTCGACGAGGAAACGGTGTTTGCCGTGGGCCAGGTGATCGAGGATGCGGCCGCATTCGCCGCCATACCGGCCATACGCGCAGGAGCAATGGCATGAGCTACACGATCGAAGGCAACACCGGCATTTGGGAGATCGTCTGCGGCTTGGAGGTCCATGCGCAGGTGATCAGCCGGTCCAAACTCTTCTCGGGTGCGGCGACCGATTTCGGCAGCGAGCCCAACAGCCAGGTCAGCCTGGTCGATGCTGCCTTTCCCGGCATGCTCCCGGTGCTGAACGAGGAATGCGTGGCGCAGGCCGTGCGCACCGGCCTCGGATTAAACGCGCAGGTCAATTTGACGTCACGTTTCGACCGCAAAAACTACTTTTATGCCGACCTGCCCAGTGGCTACCAGATCAGCCAGTTCGAACACCCCATCGTCGGCCGCGGCGCGGTGGAGATCGAGCTGGCCGACGGCAGCGCACGCAACATCGGCATCACCCGCCTGCATTTGGAACAGGACGCCGGCAAATCCCTGCACGACCAGGATGCCACGCGGTCGTTCATCGACCTCAACCGATGCGGCGTGGCGTTGATGGAGATCGTCAGCGAGCCCGACATACGCACGCCCGAGGAAGCCGGCGCCTACCTGCGCAAGCTGCGCACCGTGCTGCGTTACCTGGGCACCTGCGACGGCAACATGGACGAGGGCAGCATGCGCGCCGACGTCAACGTCTCCGTCCGCCACGCGGGCGAAGCGTTCCGCACGCGCTGCGAGGTGAAGAACGTCAACTCCATACGCTTCGTCATGCTGGCCATCGAGGCCGAGGCGAAACGGCAGGTGGAGGTGTGGGAAGCCGGCGGCGAGGTACGGCAGGAAACCCGCCTGTTCGACCCTGCGCGCAACGAAACCCGCAGCCTGCGCACCAAGGAGGATGCGCACGACTACCGCTACTTCCCCGACCCCGACCTGCTGCCACTGGTTCTCGACCAGGGCTGGGTGGACCAGCTGAAGGCGAGCCTTCCCGAACTGCCGGACCAGAAGCGCGCCCGCTTCGCGCACGACTACCATTTGGCCCCCTACGACGCCGCCGTGCTGGTGGCCGAACAATCCATCGCCGCCTTTTTCGAAACCGTGGCAGCCGGTCGCGACGCGCGGATGGCCGCCAACTGGATCACCGGCGATTTCTTCGCCGCGCTGAACCGCACCGGCCGCACCATCGAGGATAGCCCCGTGTCCGCCGACGATCTGGGTGCCCTGCTGGATTTGATGGCCGACAACACTATTAACGGGCGTATCGCCAAGGAGGTGTTCGAGGCGATGGTGGAGACCGGGGCGGCTCCCGGCGAGATCGTCGCGCAGCGCGGCCTGCGCCAGGTGACCGACACCGGCGCCATCGACGCTGCGGTGGAGACCGTGCTGGCGGCCAACCCGGACAAGCTGGCGGAGTACCGCGCCGGCCGCGACAAGCTGTTCGGCTTCTTCGTGGGCCAAGTGATGAAGGCCACGGCTGGCAAGGGAAATCCGGCCTTGGTGAACGAGGCGTTGCGCGCCCGCCTGGCCATTTGACCCTGTCGCCGGCCCGGCTTAGAACAGGCTCGCAAACGTCGTGTTGCATCCCGGCGGAGGGGTGGCCGAGTGGCTGAAGGCGGCGGTTTGCTAAACCGTTGTACACTGTAAAGGTGTACCGTGAGTTCGAATCTCATCCCCTCCGCCAAAGCACATCCTAACCAATTGTTATTGCTTGACATTTCACGA
>CAXUHU010000068.1:0-18689 GCA_964250925.1 uncultured Acetobacteraceae bacterium | reverse complement strand
GACCAGGACGGGCGGTTTGAGTTGCCGGAGGGCGGCTACCGCCTCGGCCACCGGCAGGGTGAGCAGTTCGCCATCGGGGGTGAGCAGCGCCGCGCGGCCGGTGCCGGCTACGAGGGCGGGGGAGGAGGTCATCGTGGCAGTATAAGGGGCGGGCAGGTGCGCTGCGCCAGATCGCAGGTTCGGCCTGCAGAACCGTCTGTGACAGGCAGGCAAGGCCCGGCGCTGAGGCTGCTTACAAACTCGTGGTCACACGCAAGCCTGCGCTGTAATGTTCCGCCATGGATGAAGACCAAGCACCTGCGCCGCCTCAAGCCTGGATGAAGGCTCTTCAAGAGGCGCGGGAGGATGTGGCCGCGGGAAGGACCCTGTCGGCCGACCAAGTGCATGCCAAGTTCATGAGCCGCCTACAGGATACGTCCGGCACGCGCCGCGTCGTTCATGGGTCCGACGACTGACGGCTGTTCGTTACGCGGCACGCGCCGACCGCCTGATCGACGAGTTGCACGACCACTGCCGCCGCAAAGGCTGGATCGAAGCGAGCATTGCACTTGACCGTGCGTTGCTGGAGGCCGAACGCCGGATCGAAAGCAACCCCGGCGCCGGTTTGCCGGCGCCACGGCCCTATCCTGCTTTGGCCGCACCGGGCGAACGGTGGATGATCATAAGACCGTATTGGGTTGTGTACAGGCCGGGCACGCCGGCCGTTGTTCTAGCAGTTTTTCACGACAGCGTCGACATCCCGACGCGGTATAAGCCCTGATCACGGCAGCGAGGGTAACGGAGCATTTTGCGCACCTCCGCCCGACCCTGTAACAAGCCTGGATGACCGTCACGGATCTTCCGCTCCCGAAAGCCTGGCCGTTCGAGGAGGCGCAGAAGCTGGCGTTGCGCGCCGAGGCGCAGGGCAAGCGGGAGGTGCTGTTCGAGACCGGCTACGGCCCCTCCGGCCTGCCGCATATCGGCACGTTCGGGGAGGTGGCGCGCACGTCTTGGGTGCGGCACGCCTACACGGTGCTGACGGGCAGGCCGTCGCGCCTGCTGGCGTTCTCCGACGACATGGACGGGCTGCGCAAGGTGCCGGACAACGTGCCGGACCGCGAGATGCTGCGCGGCTACCTGGGCCGGCCGTTGACCCGGATCCCCGATCCGTTCGGGCAGTACGAGAGCTTCGGGCACCACAACAACGCGATGCTGCGCGGCTTCCTCGACCGGTTCGGCTTCGAGTATGAGTTCGGCTCGGCATCCGACTACTACGCGCAGGGCCGTTTCGACGCGGCGCTGCGCCGCGTGCTGGAGGCGTTCGACGAGATCGTGGCCGTCATCCTGCCGACGCTGGGGCCGGAGCGGCGTGGCACGTACTCGCCGATCCTGCCGATCAACCCCGATACCGGCGTCGTCGAGCAGGTGCGGATCGATCGGGTCGATGCCGACGCCGCTACCGTGTTCTGGACCGACGGCACCGGGAAGGGTTTCGAGACGTCCGTGCTGGGCGGGGCGGCAAAGTGCCAGTGGAAGGCCGACTGGGCGATGCGCTGGTTCGCGTTGGGCGTGGATTACGAGATGTCGGGCAAGGACCTGATCGACTCCGTGAAGCTGTCGGGGCGGGTGTGCCAGGTATTGGGCGCCAAGCCGCCGATCGGCTACACCTACGAGCTGTTCCTCGACGAGCGCGGCCAGAAGATCAGCAAGAGCCGCGGAAACGGCCTGTCGGTGGAGGAGTGGCTGCGCTATGCGCCGCCGGAAAGCCTGAGCCAGTTCATGTTCAACCAGCCGCACCGCGCCAAAAAACTGTTTTTCGACGTGATCCCGCGCGCCACTGACGAGTACATCGCCAACGTGGAACGCGCTAAGATGGATGCTTCCACCGAGGAGGGCTCGGCCGCCCTGCCGGCCAACCCGGCCTGGCACGCCCATTTCGGCGCCATTCCGGACGGCGCCGGCAGCCCGATCCCGTTCGGCATGCTGCTGAACCTGGCCAGCGTGATCAATGCCGAGACGCCGGACATGCTGTGGGGCTTCGTGGTGCGCTACCTGCCAAAGGCCAGCCCTGCGACGGAGCCGTTCCTGGCCCGGCTGGTGGATCATGCCGTGCTGTACTATCGCGATTTCGTGCGCCCGCAGAAGCGTTTCCGCGCAGCCGACGCGACCGAGCGCGCCGCGCTGGCAGACCTGGCCGAGACCTTGCGCGCCACGCCGGCTTCGTCGCGCGCGGAAGATATCCAGGACCTGGTTTATGCGGTGGGCAAGCGGCATCCGTTTCCGAACCTGAAGGCCTGGTTCGAATGTTTGTACCAGGTGCTGCTCGGCCAGCAGGAGGGGCCGCGTTTCGGCGGGTTCGTGGCGTTGTACGGCATCGCCGAAACGATTGGGCTGATCGAGCACCACCTCGTCCCGGTTCCAATGACTGCGCCGGGCACCGCCTGACATGCCGCCCGTGCTTAAGCGGGTGCTGCGTCACCTGCCGGCGGCCTTGGGCATTTTGTTGCTGGCGGGTGCCGTCTATGTGGTGCAGCGCGAGTTCCGCCACCTCAACGTGCGCGACGTGGGCCATGCGCTATCGGCCATCCCCAACCGCGCACTGTGGGAGGCCGCTTTCCTCAGCGTGCTCTCCTACGGTCTGCTGACCTTTTATGACAAGCTGGCGACGATCTACGCTGGCCACTACGTCAGCTTCTCGCGCACGGCCTTCGCCTCGTTCTGCGCGTATGCGCTGGCCCACAACCTGGGATTCGCCGCGGTCTCGGGGGCGGCGGTGCGCTACCGGCTATACGCCCATTGGGGGCTGACGCCGGTGCAGATCGGCAAGGTGGTGGCCTTCTCCAGCCTGACATTCGGGCTGGGCGGCATGACGCTGGGCGGCATCATCCTGTTCACCGAACCCGCGGCGGTCCCCCTGCTCGGCGCCTCGCTGCCGCATTGGATGCTTTATCTTGCCGGCGCCGCGATGTGGGCGGTGGTGGGCATCTACGTCGTACTGGCCAGCCTGTTTCCCGTGCTGAACTGGCGCGGCCACCGGATCGACCTGCCAGGCTGGCGCATGGCGCTGCTGCAGGTCGTCCTGGCCACGGCGGACGTGTCGCTGACCGCATCGATCTTCTACGTGCTGCTGCCGCACGTGCAGGGCCTGAGCTGGGTGCGTTTTCTGGCCGTCTATCTCGGCTCCTACGCGGCAGGACTCGCCTCCAACGTGCCGGGCGGCCTGGGCGTGTTCGACACCGCGATGCTGCTCGGGCTGGAGGACAGTCATTTGTCCAAGCCGGTGATCCTGGGTGCCATCGCGGTCTTCCGGCTGTTCTACTACGTGGTGCCGCTGTTCCTGGCCGGCGCGCTGTTTGCCGGCAACGAGGTGCTGGTAGGCCGGCGCCGCCTGGCTAGCGCGGTGCTGGGCGCGGCTGGACCGGCCAACGACCTGCCGGGCCAGCTGCGCTGGAGCGAGCCCGACTTCGCGGTGGCGGCCAGTACGGGCGGGGTCGCCGTCTGCGGGGCGATGCTGCTGTCGATCGGCGTGCTGGACACCCATCCGGACTATTCCTGGATCGACCCCGGGTACTCGGCCTTCGCCGCCAGTGCCGGACAATACATCCCGTCGCTGATCGGCACCGCATTGATGGTGCTGGCCATCGGCCTGTCGCAGCGCGTGACGCTGGCTTGGGGTGCCACAATCGCCGCTTTGCTGGCTGGCGCGGGGCTGACGGCCCTGCAGGGCGAGCCCGGCTTCGTGCCGGCCATCCTGGTTCTGGCCGCCCTCAGCATCGCGCCGTTCCGTGACGCCTACTACCGGCACGCGCGGCTGCTCACCTACCCGCTGCGGGCCAGCACCGTCATCCCGCTCTTTGGCTTGCTGTTCAGTGTGATGTGGCTGGCGAGTTTCGAACCCAGGGTCCGAATCCTGGCGCAAAGCAGCTGGTGGGCGGTGGTGCTGTCGGGCCGCGCGCCGGTTGGGGTGCGCTCGGCGGTGGGCCTTGCCGTGGCGCTGGGGCTGGCGGCCCTGTGGAACGTAATACGGCCCGGACGGGTGAGGGCGCTGCCGTGGAATGCCGAGCAGCGCTTGCGCTACGCGGCACTGGGCGCCTTGCCGCCAGCGGAGGCGGACGGGCTGGTGATGGGCGAGGCAGGGCGCAGCGGCATCCCGTTCCGCCGCATCAAGGGCGTGTTGCTTGGCCTGGGGGACCCGGCTGGCGCCGAAAGCGACCGGGTGTCGGCAATCTGGCGTTTCCGCGACCTGGCACAGCAGGAGGGGCGCGATGCCGCCGTGTGGCGGGCTGGCGGCGACCTGTTGAAGATCTATCGCGATCTTGGCCTGACGGCGCTGCGGCTGGGTGCCGATGGCCTGCCTGCGCCGGATGGACAGGGAGTGGCCGGGTCCGCCCCGCGCTACCTGTGCTGCGTGATCGAGCGCGACTTAAGCGTGCTGCTGCCTTTGCTGCCCGCCTTGGGCCGGCCGCGGTTTCAGACGGTGCTCTGACCGGCCATCGCACGGCAGTTTTGGCTACCAGCCAATACTCACCATTGTAAAACGATCGCTATGGTTGAGTTGCCTCGCCGGATTATTGCGGGTAGCGTTACCGTCACAAGAAACCGGACGCGAACGCGGTGAACCGTGCTGACTTTCTCTAATAATTCTGCATGTGTAACGGCAGGGCTGCGCCATTATAGTCGGGAGGAGAACCGTGAGCGGTCTCCTTATACTCTGCACTCTCCTTCGGAGTCGTACAATGTCTTATAAATTAAGAGCTACGCTACTATGCGCCACCGTGCTCGGGGGCGCCATGTCGACCGCCGCAGCTGCGCCCCTGGTGAGCGGGACTGTCGACGATACGACAACCGTTGCGGTTACCGGCGAGCGCTCGTCTGCGCTGTCTGTTGCACACGATTTGGGTGCGCTGCCCGATACGCAGGTGTTGCCGCACGTGACCCTGGTGCTGAAGCGTCCAGCCACCCTGCAGGCGGCGTTGGACAGGCTGGTGGCCGAGCAGCACGACGCGAAATCACCCTCCTATCGCAAATGGCTGACGCCGGCCGACCTGCGCGCCTATGGCCCCGATGCGGCCGATGTGGCCAAGACCCTGGGCTGGCTGCAGAGCCACGGCCTGACGGTGAACCGTGTTTCGCCCACCGGCATGTCAATCGACTTCGCAGGTCCCGTCGGCGCCATCGCCGCGGCGTTCCACACGGCGCTGCACAGCGTTTCGTTCGCCGGTGAGACGCACATCGCCAACATGACCGACCTGGCCATTCCCGCGGCCTTGGCCCCGGTCGTGCGCGGCGCCACGCTGTCGAACTTCTTTCCCAAGCCCAACATGATCAAGCCGAGCCCGAAGTTCACGCTCCCCACGTCGCCGACCTTCTACGCCGTGGGTCCGGACGATTTTGCCACCATCTATAACGTTGCTTCGTTGCGGTCTGCCTCAACGAACATGTTCGGCAAGACGATCACCGGCACGGGTGTGACGGTTGCTGTCGTCGAGCAGACGGACATCAATCCCAAGGATTGGAACTCGTTTCGCACCCAGTTCGGCCTGGGCGGCTACACCGGCACGCTGTCGATCATCCATCCGGGCGGTTGCGGCGACCCGGGCTTCACCGGCGACGAGGGCGAAGCGGCACTCGACGCCGAGTGGTCCAGCGCGGTCGCACCCGACGCCAGCATTATCGAGGCGGCCTGTGCCGGCTCGGAGACGACCTTCGGTGTCGAGACCACGCTGCAAAACCTGGTCGAAGTCGGCACCACGGCCGGCGTGCTCAGCATCAGCTACGGCGGTTCGGAGCAGGGCAACGGCTTGACCTTCCTGGAGGGCTGGAACAATTTGGTCGAGATGGGCGCGTCCGAAGGCCTGTCGATCATGATCTCGACCGGTGACGGCGGCGTTTCGGCCGATACGGGTGTGGTCACCGGCAACGGCATTGCAGTCAACGGGCTGTCGACCAACGCATACAACACCTCGCTCGGCGGCACCGATTTCTACGACACGGCGCTGGGCCAGAACGCGGCGTACTGGACGATGAAGAACGGCAAGGGCCTGGCCTCGGCCAAGTCCTACGTACCGGAGATTCCTTGGAACAACTCCTGCGCCAGTTCGATCATCGTCAAGTATCTCGGTTACCCGAACGCGATTGCGAGCTGCAACAGCACCACCGGCAATTCCGGCTTGCCGTTCGTGCAGAACGACGTGGGCGGCACCGGCGGGCAAAGCATCCTGTTTGCCAAGCCGGACTGGCAGGCGATCGGCGTGCCGGGCGTGCCGAACGACGGCGTGCGCGACCAGCCCGACGTGTCGCTGTTCGCGTCCAACGGCAGCTGGGCGCATTTCTACGTGTTCTGCATGTCCAACCCGAACACCGGCGGCACGGCGTGCCACTACAACAACGTCAACGATGTGTTCGGCAACGCGGCCGGCGGCACGTCGTTCGCTGCCCCCGCCTTTGCCGGCATCATGGCGCTGGTCGATGAGGTCAAGGGCATGAAGGTCGGCAACGCTTCGCCGCGCCTGTATCAGATGGCTCAGCTGCAGTTCAACAACACGCTGCTGAGCACGAAGTGCAATGCGACGCTGGGCAACAAGATCTCGACCGCCTGCGTGTTCAACGACGTCACGGCCGGCAACAACGCCGAGCCCTGCATCAAGGGCACGGTCGATTGTCATGCGACGCTGGCGGCCAGCCAGGGCGTGGGCGTGTTGCGCTCGCCCAATTACCCAACGGTCAACGCCTTTCCAGCACATCAGGCCTACGACCTGGCGACCGGTCTCGGTTCGGTGAACGTGGCCAATCTACTCTACAACTACTAGCCAGACGGTCGGGGAGGGGTCAACAAGCCCCCCCCGGATTGGTCAAGGAAGTCGTCCTTCTTCGAAGAGGACCAAACTTCTATTCAATATTAGAACATTTCTCATACAGATTTACTTGTTCGAAGCCAAAGCCCAAGGGGCGGTCGTCCGGGCCCGCTCCCATCATGCGTGGCGAGGGACAGATCGGGTGCAGGAAAGTCAGCACCAGCATCCCGCTCGTGGCCGGAATGGGGCAGAACAGGCGGGTGCGGCCGATCACCTCGAAGCGAGCGAGTTCGACGCCGTTCGCCGTTACGACCAGCGGACGCGTCGGCAGATGCGGGGGATAGACATGGCCCTGCCCCTCGATGGCAAGCCAGCACGCCGCGACCGGCCCGGGCACGGCCAACGCGCTTGATGCCCCTATCGACCAGCGATGCGTGGCCTCCGGCTCCGCCCACTCGCCCCTGATGAACGCGGCCGCGTTGCCATCGCGCCCGAAGCTGATACGCAACATCTCGCCGCCAAGCCGGCCCGGCATCGCCTCTCCGTCCACCACGACCCTGTCGGCGGCCGCTGGCATCAACGCCTGCAGTGCCGCGCCGATCTCGTCGGGATCGGCCAGATGCGGCGACCGCTCCACATCATCGGTCCCTATTCCCGTGGAAGGGCCGCGCACATCGGCGTGGCGGGCCCCTACGCGTTGGAACAGCCCGATGAAGTAGCCGTCTTCCCACGCAGCGGGCGCCAGGCTTACCAGCTTGGCGGCCCGAGGCGAGAACACCGTCGCCCAGAAATCCGAGCCCAAGCTGCCGACCACGATGTCGGCCTGCGAAAACAGCAGCGCCTGATCGCCAAACGACAGCCTCGACAGATCGGTCAGGTGAAAGCCTTCCGCCTCCAGATGGCCTTGTAACGCGCTTGCGTTGAACAGGGCGCGCGCCAGTGGCGGGCGTCGCAGCAGCGCTACCTTCCTGTGCAGCGGACCACGAGCTTTCGGCGCCGCAAGTTTGCCTAGGCTCTCCAGCGCCCCGGGATGCAGCCCATCGTCGAACGCGCCCGTGATGTCGTATAGGGACGCGAAACGAAACACCGTGAAGCCGCTCAGCCGCACCAGCCGCGGCGGTTCGATTCCGTAGGCCGCCAGCGATCCCATCACCGCGTCGGCCACTCCGTCCGCCACGGCGGGCTCGGTCGTCCACCACGGCACGGCAAAGGTGAAGTGCCCGGGGGCAAGCCGCTCGGCGATCGCGGCCTTTGCCAGCATCTCCATCACCCAGTGGCCCCAGGTGTTCTCGCCGAAGCGCGCCAGCAGCAGGCAGGGCTGGCCGATATCGACCGCTGGTCCGGCCATCATGCGTTGTGCCTCGTCTTCGGCGTCCGCACACCACGGCGCCACCTGCTCGCGCACGATCGCCCCGCCGGCTACGGTGAGGTAGGAGCGGTCGCCATTGACCAGCGTCCCCGCCGGGTAGCGCAGCAGGTTTACGCCCCGCATCGCGGCGCGTCGCGGCAAGTTGCGCGACAGCAACGAACGGCGCTGGGCTGCGGTGCAGTGACGAGAGAAGTTGGCGTGGACCAAGGGGTTTGGCAGGTCGAGCGCGACGCAATCGAACAGGCGGGCTGCGAGCGTGGCGACTGATTCGGCAGGAACGATCGTCATCACGGAAGGCAAACCCTTCTTTTTTTAAAAAAGGACTGCTTCCTAACTCAAGGCGGATTGGTTCGATGATGCAGCAGCACCAGCGCGCGGCGCAGCCGCCGGATGCCGCCGCGTATCTGCCCGCGCTCGCACATTTCCCGTCCCTCGCCCAGCAGTCGCTGCACGTCCAGCACCTGGCTGTGCCGATCGGCTACCTGTCGTGCCAATTGCGTGCAGTAGGCCGGCGTATCGGTGGTCAGCGCAAAGCTCGGCTGCTCATCGGCCAGGCATGGCGAGGCTGCCAGCAGCAGCAGCAGCGGAGCGCGGCCTATCATCTGTGATCAGCAGATGCCATCGCGTTGGTATCCGTTGGGTGGGTCACAGGTGAACCGCTGTTCATGTAGGCGGCCGGTGATGCCATTGCCGGCACGATGAGGCTGGCGCGCAGGCCGGGATGGGCGTCCTCCAGAGTCAGCGTGCCGTCATGCAGCAGGGCCACGGCCTGTACCAGCGCCAGCCCCAGCCCGGAACCGGGGGTGTTGCGGGCCGTCTCGCCACGGAAGAAGCGCTCGGCTGCACGGGGCCGGTCGGCTTCGGGAATACCGGGTCCGCCATCGGCCACCGACAGCTGCACTTGCCGATCCAGCCGCGCGGCCGACAAGGTGATCCGGCCGCCGTCCGGTGAAAACTTGATGGCGTTGTCCAGCAGGTTTGCCACCGCCTGCTGCAGCAGGTCGCGGTCGCCAAGGATCGCCAGCGTGTCGGGCACGTCCAGCCTGAGGCTGAGCCCGTGCTCTTCGGCGACCGCGCCGTATAGATCGGCCAGGTCGGCCAGCAGCGGGCCCAGATCGACTTCGGCAAACGCCGACCGTCGGGCGCCCACCTCGATCTCGGCGATGCGCATCAGGGCATGGAACACGGCCGTTACACCGTCCAGATCGCTGACCGCACGTTCCACGCCGGCGCGCAACTCGCTTTCGGATCGGGCGTGCAGGGCCGCGTCCTCCAGCCGGGCGCGGGCGCGGGTGATCGGCGTGCGCAGATCGTGGGCGATGGCGTTGCTGACCTGGCGCACGCCGTCCATCAGGCGCGCGATACGCTCCAGCATGGTGTTGATCGACTCGGCCATGCGGTCGAACTCGTCGCCACGGCCGGTGCGGCGCACGCGGGGCGAGAGGTCGCCGCCGGCAATGGCTTCGGCGGTGGCCGACACCTCGGCCACCATGCGGCGGAACAGGTTGCGTATCAGCAGCGCGCCGGCGGTGCCCAACGCCGCGACCACCAGCATCGAGGAGAGCAGCGTGCTGGTGAGCAGGTGGCGCAGCTCCACCCGGCCGCGCACGTCGCGCCCCACCAGCAGGCGGAAGCCGCCGGGCAGGTCGTAGCGCCGCACGTCGGCCAGGCTGCGCGTGCCGGCGCGCACCACCTGCAGCTCGTAGATCACGCCGGGCTGGGCCACCCGCTCGGGCCAGCGTCCTAGGTTGCCGGCCACCGTGGCGCCGAGCGGGTCGGAGACCTCGTAGATCGCGTCGTCATCGACGTTCTCGCTGAGGCGGTCCTGGATGGTGAGCAGGAGCGAGGGGATGCCGCCCTCGGACCACCGTTCGACGAGGCCCTGGGCGTCGGCGTTGATGGCGGCTTCAACCTGGCGGTCGAGCAGGTTGGCGGTGGAGAACCACAGGAACAGCACAAGGGCGAGGGCGGAGGCGGCGAACACGATGCCGAACAGGAGGGCGAAGCGAAGGCTGGCGGAGCGGATCATTCAGCAGCCGAGCGTCAACGCGTGCCGCCCTGCGGCGTACCGGCACGCCGAACCACTTTCCGCACTGCCCGGCTCAGCACCACGCGGTCGTCTTGCTTCCACCAGCCGCTATCGACGGGCGAGCAACGAAGCACTTGCACAGTATCGCAGCTATTCCGGCCTCAGCATATACCCTGCATTTCGTATCGTATGGATCAGCGCGGTCGGATACGGCTTGTCGATCTTCTGCCGCAGCCGGCTCACATGCACGTCGATCACGTTGGTTTGTGGATCGAAATGATAGTCCCACACGCCTTCCAATAGCATCGTGCGCGTCACGACTTGGCCGGCGTGGCGCATCAGGTATTCCAGCAGGCGGAACTCGCGCGGCTGCAGGTCGATCTTCTGGCTTGCGCGTCGGACAGAGCGGGACAGCAGGTCCATCTCCAGGTCGCCCACCAGCAGCTTGGTCTGCGGACCCTCCGTCTTGCCGCGGCGGGTGAGCGCTTCGACCCGGGCCAGCAGCTCGGAAAAGGCGAAGGGCTTGGTCAGGTAGTCGTCGCCGCCGGCCTTCAAGCCGGCGACCCGCTCGTCCACCTGGGCCAGGGCCGAGAGCAGCAAGACCGGGGTGGTGTTGTTCTGGCTGCGCAGCGTTTCCAGCAGGCGTATGCCGTCGATGCCGCCGGGCAGCATGCGGTCGAGGATGATGGTGTCGAAGGCCTCGCTGGCGGCCAGGAACAGCCCGTCGCGGCCGTTATCGGCGTGCTCGACCACGTGGCCCGCTTCCCGCAGCCCCTTGACCACGAAGCCGGCGACGGTCGGGTCGTCTTCGACAAGCAGTATTCGCATAGTCAGCTTCCAGTTTTCAGTTGCCAGTGTTCAAAAGCAGATGCCCCAGCGCCGTCCGGCAACCGGTAATCGGCAACTGACAACTGTCTCTCACTGATCGCCCTCGCCCTCGGCCTGTGGCGGCTCCGGCGGGCGCTTGCCCACCATCACGGTCACGTCGAGGTTCTGGGCGCCGCGCCGCACGCGCAGCCTGGCGGCAGCGCCGGGGTTGACCGACGAGACGTCGCGGATCAGCTCGCGCGTGCTCTCCACACGCTCGCCGTTGATCGCGGTCACCAGATCGCCGGCGCGAAGCCCGGCACGCGCGGCCGGCCCGCCATGGTTGACCGAGGCGATGGCCGCACCCGAGCGCCGGTGCCCCGTGGTGTCCAGCTCCACGCCCAACCAGCCACGATCGACGTGGCCCTTAGCCAAGAGCTCGTCAACGATCTTGGACGCGATCTCGGACGGGATGGCGAAGCCGATGCCGACCGAGCCGCCGGTGGGCGAGACGATGGCCGTATTCAGCGCGATCACCTGACCCGACATGTTGAAGCTGGGGCCGCCCGAATTGCCGGGGTTGATCGGCGCGTCGAGCTGGAAGAAATCGTCGAACGGCCCGGCGCCGATGTCGCGCCCGCGCGCGCTGACGATGCCGGCGGTGACCGAGCCGCCGAGGCCGAACGGGTTGCCGGCCGCCATGATCCAGTCCCCCACCTGCACCACGCGGCTGTCGCCCCAGGGCACGGCGGCCAACGGGTGATCGGCATCCACCTTGATCACCGCGATGTCGGTCAGCTCGTCGGTGCCGATGATGCGGGCCGGCAGTTCGGTGCCGTCGGTGAAGCTGACCAGGATCTTGTCGGCCTCGCCCACCACGTGGTTGTTGGTGACGATGATGCCGGCGGGGTCAAGCACGAAGCCAGAGCCCGCGCCGATCATTTGCTCGCGCCGCCCGCGCAACCTGTCCCGAAACGTCTTCTCGAAGGGCGTGCCCTTCAGCTCGGGCGGCATGGCCGAGGCGGAAGCCGGGTCGGCCACGTTCATCCGGACGGCGATGTTGACGACGGCGGGAACCACACGGCGAACCAGCGGCGCAAACGTCAGCGGCCCCGTCTGCACCAACGCCTGCCCTGGCGGCTGAGCAGCGGCCGCCTGGACCGCAGCCAGCAGCATGGCGGTGCAGAGAAGAAGTCGTCGCATGCGAGATGATTGGCATGGGTGGGGGCCGGTCACAAGAATGCCCCAACGGCCCTGCCCCCGCTGTTGCACTCGGTCGCACCGTTACCATTGCCAGGGGAAGGGCATGCGGGGATGCTGGCCTGCCTGCGGAGACATGGTCAGATGCGCGTGTGCTGTCTTGTTCTGCTGGCCTGCCTGGGGGCTCTGCCAGCCTCGGCCCAGGAGGGAACGCCGCCGGCACCGACCCAGGAAGCGCCGTTGCGGGCCGGGGTGTTGACCGACATCCCGCCCTACGTCGTCAAGGACGCGCAGGGCCGGCTGAGCGGGTTTACGGTGGAGCTGTTTCGCCTCATCGCCGCGCGGATGGGCCGCCCGATCAGCTTCGAGACGGCAACCGAACCCGCGCTCGACGAGAGACTGGCCCGCGGCACCTACGACGTCCTGCCAGGACCGATATCGGCCACGCCGGACCGCGCGGCCGAGATGCTGCTGACCGAGGGCTACGTGTGGTCGGAGTTCCGTTTCGGGTCCCGCACGGGCGAGCCGGTGCGCACGCTGGCCGACTTGAAGGGGCGCCGGGTGGCCATGCGTGCGGGCAGCCCCTACGCCGAATGGGCCGAGCGCAACGCGCAACGTTACGGTTTCACCTTGGTGCCGGCCGTCAGCGGCGTGCAGGCGGCGCAGGACGTGGTGAACCGCCAGGCCGATGCCAGCCTGAGCGGCAGCCCGGTGCAGGAGTACGTCGCCAGCCGGGAGGCGAACTTCTCCACCGGGCTGTCGTTGCCGGAAACGCGCACACATCAAAGCGCGGCCGTCCGCCGGGCGGACACCGAACTGCGCGACGAGCTGGAGGATGCCCTACGGTGCTTGAAGACGAACGGCACGGTGGCACGCCTTTCCAAGCAGTGGTTCGGCCGTGAGCCCGATGCCGAAGACCTGGAGAACCTGGTGGTGCCCGGCTACGGCGTGCCGGGCCTTGCCGGCTACGACCCCAAGCCGCGTAAGACACGTTGCTGAGCGGGTCTTGGGGCTGGCGGCGATCGCGTTGCTTGCCGGATGTGCTGCTCCCCCGAAGCCGAAGGCCACCGCTGGCGTGACGCCCGTCACTCAGATGCCGGCCAGCCACGGCCCCGACGTGCTGGACGACCATGTGCCCCCCTTCGCTTCGGCACAGTGGGAGCCGTTCAGCCGTCAGGACGCGGTGGCGATCGCGTTGCGCGAGTGGCGCTTGTTCGGCCAGCCAGTGGATGACGATCCGCCGGAGACCCGGCCTATTCCGCCGCCCGACCA
The DNA here is from genome assembly GCA_964250925.1 of uncultured Acetobacteraceae bacterium. GTDB lineage: Bacteria > Pseudomonadota > Alphaproteobacteria > Acetobacterales > Acetobacteraceae > BOG-908. Next base: position 5,239 of record CAXUHU010000068.1, on the reverse strand, counting down.
GAAGCCGGAGCGCGAAGCCGGCCTGTGGCAGCGCGTGGGCGAGTACTGGTGGATCGGCCAGGATCCTGGCGAGCGCGAGGTAGCCTGGACCGGCATGCACGACGAGGCCGGCACGATCTTCGAAGCCAGGCGCGACAGCGCGTTTGCTTGGTCGGCCGCGTTCATTTCCTACGTCATGCGCATCGCCGGCGCAGGCCCCGACTTCCCCTACTCGCCCAACCATTCCACCTACATCAACGCCGCCGCATCTGGCACCAACAAGGTGCTGCAGGCCTATGCGCCCGCCAGCATGGCGCCGCTGCCCGGCGACCTGATCTGCCTCGGCCGCGGCCGCTCCGCGGCGCTGACCTTCGCCGACCTGCCCACCGCCGCCCCGTTCCCCGGCCATTGCGACATCGTGGTGCAGAGCGCGCCGGGCACGCTGAACGTGGTGGGCGGCAACGTGGACGACGCGGTGACGATGAAGCACGTGCCGGTCGGCGCGACCGGGCTGCTGACAGGACCGGACGGCAAGGTGCTGGACACTCGCTATCCATGGATGGTCGTCCTGAAGATCGCCTACGTGCGTTAGGCGCTACTGTGTCCAGGGCAGGCCCAGAGCCTTCCATCCAGTGCCACCCCGGCGACCGTGCGCATCGGCGTGACCCTCGAAGCCATCGGCGACGTTGAAGCTCGACTGGAAGCCGGCATCCTCCGCCGCCTGCGCCGCAGCAAGGCTGCGGACCCCGCTCCGGCACAGGAACAGAAGGCGCTGACCCGGCTGCAGTCCGGCCGCCTCAAGCTGGTCCACGAAGGCGGGGTTCACCGCGCCGGTCGGGTATTGCCACTGGATCAGAACCGCCTGTTTCCCGGCACGGCCGAGGTCGGGCACGCCGATGTGCCGCCACTCGGCCTCGGTGCGCACGTCCACAAGCTGCGTATCGGGTTCGCTCAGCAACGCGTCCCAGGCCTGCCCCGGCGATACATCCTCGACCATGCGCTCACCCTATACGGTTGAAGGGCAGATTGCCCCGGAGACGGTGCAGAACCGCCGACAAAGTCCGAGCCAGGCAAGCGTTGGCCTACGCATGCACCGGCAGGCGGATGACCAAAGGCGTCGTGTGGTCGAGCCTCTCGACCTCACATGTCAAGGATGGCATGTCGGCGGCGGCCGACCGAACGTCCAGCATCGTGGTGCGCGCCAGTGCCGCCAACGTCGGACTGGGAGCCACGGCCCTAGGCAGCTCCAGCCGAACGCCCAAAACGCGGCCTAGCCCTGCCGACCTCTGCAGGTTCCCCCGCCGTTGGCTAGGCCATTGCACCGGAGGCACCGCTCCCGGCGACCTGAACATCATCGGTTGACGTGGATCGTCGCCGTCAACGCTGACGTCGATCGATGTTCCGGCCGGCAGGTAGGGTGGCCGAAAAGCCCACACCGCCGGCTTGAAGCCCTCGCCCTCTCCGGTCGAGCGCCATGCAATCCCAAACGGGCTGGTGCGGGCCGTGCGCCACTGCGATCGTTCATACAGGCCGGTGCGGGCGATGGCGTCGCTGCGCAGTTCGGCGACGTCGCTCACCCAGAGACACTCGATGAACATGTTGTCGAAACAGAAGCAGATGTTCTGTGTTCCCTGGCCCGGGTGCGTTCGCCTGTAGGTCTCGACCAACCCTAGGGAGTGGAGGTATTTCAGCTCCTTTCCGTCGGATCCAACGAACACGAAGATGTGGTCGATCTCCATTGACGTCTCCGGCATGCGCCGCCCGCGGCCAGCTTATCGAGGTGTCGACACGCGGCCAGATCAATCCGCGGCTGGTTCGGCGGACGCCGTTTTGGGCTTGGTGTGGCCGCTGGGCGGCAGATGGCCCGATTTCAGCATGTCGGCATCGAGCGGCAGGTCGCGCCGCACGGCGCCGCTGGTGCCGAGGCTGACCACCGGGCTGCCGTCCACATCGATCTCCGTGCCCCCGGCATTGCCCGTAGTCAGCAGAAGACCAGCCGCAGCCGGCGGCACCGGCCAAACATCGCCGGCATGCATGAGCTTGTTGAACACGGGCGGCCCGGATTTCGCCTTCACGGTCACCCAGGCATCCGCACCGGCCTTGATCAGGATGCGCGTGCCGGCCGGCACGGTGGCAGCCGGTGCTTGCCCAGCACCCGCCGGGGCGCTCGTCACCGGCACGGACACGGCGGCCACGGGCGGTGCAGCTGGCGAGGCGGGGGATGCGGCTCGGGCTGCGGCGGGCGGCGACGGCGCCGCGGGCACAACCGATACGTTGGCCGCCTGCGCAGGGCTCGAGGACGATGGCGGCACGGGCAACGCGGTCGCAGGGACCGGCGCCGGCGCCGAGGCGGTAGGCAGGATGGAGGCTACCTGCGGCGATGGCGTGGGCTTGGCGGCGGTGTGCGGCAGCAGGTGGTCGGGGATCGGCGGCACGGTTTCGGGCGGCGTGCGTTGGTGCTCGGAGACGTAGTACCAGCCGGAGTAGGCTGCCGCCAGGATCACCAGCCCAAGCAGCATCAGCGCTCCGGCCGGCACCCCGCGCTGGGGCACCGGGGCGGGGAAGCTGAGCGCAGGGCGTACGCTGGCGTCCGCGGATTCGACCCGGAACCGGCTGGCCACCTGCTCGCCGGCCAGGCCCATGGCAGAGGCGTACGCGCGCACGAAACCCAGGGCATACGTGGTGCCCGGCAGGTCGCCGATCCGGCCGGCTTCGATCGCTTCCAGGTAGGATTGGCGAATTCGCAGACTGCCCGCCAGGTCCGGCAATTCCCAGCCCAGGCTCTGCCGGCGCAGGCGGAGTTCGGCACCCAGCTTCGCCGCTGGCGCAGAGGGGTCGGCCGGGCGGGCGTCGCGTTGGGCTGTGTCAGACATAAGGCCGTGGTCCGGATCGCGATGCTTGGGTCATACAGGCTGCGTCGCCTCTACACTACAATAAGGAGGCCCGCCGGGCGTGGGACCATCGTCGCCTACACCAAAAGACCGTGATCCCTGGCCCAGCCGGCCATCGGCTCGCGCAGGCTGGTGTAGGCGGCCGCCGTCCGCTTCAGCGTCTCCAGAAATGAGCGAAACGCTCCAAGGTCGAGCGCCGTCAGCGCTTCCTTGACCGCGAGCAGCGCCGAGGCCGACATCGACAGCTGGCTCACTCCGAGCGCCAGCAGCACCGCGGCATCCAGTGGCCGGCCAGCCGCCTCGCCACACACGGAAAGCGACACGCCGGACAAGGCGGCCTGCTCACTCACCGACTTCATCAGGCGAAGCATGGGCGCAGACAGGAAATCATAACGCTCGGCCAAAGCAGGGGTGCCTCGGTCGGCGGCGAAGACGAACTGCATCAGGTCATTCGACCCGATCGAGATGAAGTCGGCCTCCGCCATAAGTTCGGGCAGCTGCCAGAGCAGGGCCGGCACCTCCAGCATCGTACCGATCGACAGCTTGGCCGGTGCAGGCCGAACCCGCGCCGCCTCGGCGTAGAGCAGGCCGCGGGCAAGCCGGAACTCGGCGAGCGTGGCCACCATGGGGAACATGATGCTGAGCGGACGTCCATGCGCGGCCAGCAGCAGCGCGCGCAACTGGCGGCGCAATATGGCCGGGCGGTCCAGCCCCACCCGCAGGCTGCGCCAGCCCATGGCGGGGTTGTCCTCCAGGGACCGCGGACCATCCGGCAGCAGCTTGTCGCTGCCGAGGTCGAGCGTGCGGAACAGCACCGGGCGATCGCCGGCCACGTCCAGCACGCGGGCATAGATCGCGGCCTGCTCGGCCACGTCCGGTATGTCGCCCCGCGCCATCATCGCGATCTCGGTGCGGAATAGGCCGATGCCAGCCGCCCCTGTGGCCGCCAACTGGTCCAGTTCGAGCGCCAGCCCGGCGTTCATCATCAGGCTGAACGGCGTGCCGTCACGCGTGAGCGACGGCGCGTCACGCCGTTCGGCCCAGGCAGCGCTGCGCACGGCCCGGGCGGACAAGGCGCGGTGATAGGCTTCGCGCACGCTCGGGTCGGGGCGTAGGATCAGGGTACCCTCGTCAGCGTCCAGCACCGCCTCGTCGCCCGCTTCGGCCGCATCGATGGCCCCGCGTGCGCCGCCGGCTGCCGGCAGCCCCAGCGCGCGTGCCACGATCGCCGCGTGGCCGCCGGCCGATCCCTCCTCGATCACCACGCCGGCGATGCCGCGGGCGTGCCAATCCAGCAGCTGGGCCGGACCCAGGCGGCGGATGAACAGGATGGCGCCGGCAGCATCCGGCGGCGTGTCGTCGGTGCCGGTGAGTGCAGCCAGCAGCCGGCCTGCCAGATCCTCAAGGTCGGCCAGCCGCTCGCGCAGGTAGGGATCGACGATGCGTCGCATCTGCGCACGGAAATCGTTGGCGATGCGGTGCACCGCCGCCTCGGCCGTCAGGCCGCTGCCGACCGCTTCGGTCACCCGCTTCAGCCAGCCGTCGCCGGCGGCGGCCTGCCGTGTGGCATCCAGGATGTCGCGGGGGTCATTTGCTGCATCGCCGACGAGCGCGGGCAACTGCCTCTCGATCAGGCTGTCTAGCCCGTCGCGCATGGTGCGCAGCGCGGTTTGCAGCCGACCGATCTCGACGGCCGGGTCGTCGGCAAGAAGCTTGCCGGGCGCGATGTTGGTGCCCTGCAGCAACACCCGGCCGAGCACGATGCCGGACGAGAGCAGGTTCGCATCGAAGTGTCGCGGCAGGCTTCCCACGAACCCCTCGGGCGGGTCGCTGCCGGCGCCGGCCAGCAGATCGGTCAACAGCATGGCGACGGTCTCGAGCAGCTCCGTCTCGATGTCGGTGTAGTGGCGTACGCTGCGGTCCTGTACCGCCAGGACTCCCAGCATCCGGCCGCCGCGCCGCACGGGCACGGCCAGCATCGACGCAAAGGACTCCTCTCCCGTCTCCGGGCGGTAAGCGAAGGCGGGGTGGTTCTGCGCGTCGGCCAGGTTGAGCTTCTGGCCAGTGGCCGCCACCAGCCCAACGATGCCCTCACCCACGCGCAACTTCGTTCTGCCCACCGCCGCCAGGTTCAGGCCGTGCGTCGCCCGCAACTCCAGTATCTCGCCGTTGCGCAGACCATAGGCCGAGCAGACGACAAAACCCATCTCCGCGGCAACGATGGTGACGATGTCGGCCAAGTCCGCTTGCCCGCCGGCCAGCAGTTCGCGCAGGCTGGCAAGCAGGCGGCGGCCCGGTGTCATCGCCGCCACCGGCGGCGGGGCGTCATCGCCGCCACCGGCGGCGGGGTGTCATTGCCGCCACCGGCG
>CAXUHU010000067.1:0-18757 GCA_964250925.1 uncultured Acetobacteraceae bacterium | reverse complement strand
TTCGGCATCCCCGGTACAACGCCGAGGTTCGCCAGGATCCACGCCGAGTAAAGCGCCAGATGCAGGTAGATGAACGTCATGCTGCCTGTGAACGACGTGATCGCCTCGGCGAGCTTCTCCTGCCGTGTCGCGTTGCCCGCCTCCTGTCTGCGCCGCTCGGCGAGCGCCTCGATGTTGCGGCCGAGGGCGCCTCCCATGTCGCGGGGTTGCGGCGGCGACACGGTGGGTGTGTTTGGGGTCATGCCAATCTTCCTTGGCCGCCGGTCTGCGATGGGCGACAGAGTGCCTGCTTACCGTCGAAGATAACGGCATGCCAGCCGACACACCCCTCCTGCCCGCCCACATCGAGGACACGGTCCAGGCGATCGCCAAGCTGCGGTCAAGCCAACAACGCGACTGTAGGCCATAGGCTGACGTAACGTTGGGTATCTTGGCTGCGCACACCCGATCCAGAACGAGTCAATCGCTCACCTGTAGTGCGACCACGGAGGATCGATTCGGCCCGCGCCGACGAATCCCCATCGACGACGGGCGAATGCCCCGCCGTCTGGTGACAGAGACGTCTTCAGCGCCTGCTAGAACTTGACGCGGACCAACGCCCCGATCGTGCGCGGCATGATGAGGCTCACCTGCCCGGTCTCGTTCGATCCACCATTGCTTGCGTAATAGGTGATGCCCCGTTCGTCGCTGATGTTGTTTATGAACGCCTCGAAACTGTAACGCCTGCTCTCCAGGCCCGCCCGTATGGCGCCGGTGCTGTAGCTCGGAAGCAAGGCGTGCGAGACGGTGACGGTCTGGCTGGGCGTGAAGCCGGTGTAGCGGTCGCCCGTGAAGCTCCAGGTGCCGGATACGTAGGCGTCGTAATCGGCAAACGTCTTCCAGCTATACTCAACGTTCACGCTGTTGGTGACGTCCGGAACATAGGGAAGATACTCGCCATTGGTGGCACCGAGTCCAGGAGCGTCGGCAGCGATCCGGGCATCGGTGTAGCTTCCCACCGCGCTAAGCGTCAGCCCGGACAGCGGCACCCACTGGAAGCTCCACTCGACGCCCTTGCTCACGGCGCTGCCGGCATTGCCTTCGATGCTGAACGGACCCGCGGGAGTGTTGATGATGGAGAGGATCTGCACCCGCTTCCAATTGACGTAGAATCCGGTCAGATCCACGGAAACACGCTTGCCCAGGAAGTCCTGCCGCCAGCCGACTTCGTAGTTCACCACGCGGTCCGACTGGTAGGATGCCGGCAGGCCGGTCACACCGGGAACGGGCTGGTTCGGGCCGCCCGGGCGATACCCGGTGGCGATCCGTCCATAGAGGGTGGTGTCGTCCGTCGGACGCCACCGGGGGGCCACCGAGTAAAGCTGGTCATGGTCGTTGGACGAAATGACGCCAGAGTGCATCGCCGTGCCGGTCAGCACGCCGGTGGCGAAGGACGTGACGGAGTGCTGGTCGTTGCCGCTGAGCCGGCCGCCGAGCGCCACGTCCACACGGTCCAGGATGTGATAGTCCACCTGGCCGAACAGCGCCCATTCCGACAGCGAGCCGGAGATGCCGTCGCCGCCCAGCGGCGGCACGAGGCTGGATGACGGCGATGCCGCGGGGTGGCCGACGACGTTCTGGAGGAGAGACGTCGTCTCGTGGGTGAAGTAGCCTCCCCCGAGGTAGTCGAGGGATCGGCCGAAAATGTCGAGGCCGGTATCCGAGGTGAGCCGGACCTCCTGGTTGAACTTGCCGGTGTTGGAGTTCTGCTTCAGGTCTGCAACGATTGGCTCTCCGTACACCTGCGAAGCCAATAATTGGCCGACGTTCACTCCGGCAGCCAGGGCCGCGTTGCCCTCGTCGGCGTTGAGCGCGAAATTGTCGAAGCTGTAGCTGGTGATCGAGGTGAGGTTCGCCCACCCGAAATCGTAGTTGACGTTTGCATAGTACACGGCCGTCTCGGACTGGCTCGTTCCGGAGACGGCGGTGTTGTTGACCAGTCCGTCGAACAACGACAACTGGTTCGCCGGGGGCTTCAGCGGCGTCGACGCGGCCCCGACGGCTTCGACGTAATCGGCGTTGTTGCTGAACAGGCTCTGTCGTTCGGCGGTCAGCCGGATGTTGAGTTCAGGCACCGGCTGCACCAGGACGGACGCCCGGAAACCGTATTGCTGGGCGCTGTTGCTGTTGCTCTTGTTGAGCTCGGGGTTGTCGATGTAGCCGGGGGTCCACTCGTTCCACGCACTGATGCGGACCGCAGCATGGCCGTTCCCGAGCGGCAGGTTGGCAAAGCCCTTCAGGGTTCCGCCGATGCCGCCGACGGTGGTTCCTTGGATGCCGCCCTCCAGAGAGCCGGAGTAGGTGTTCAGGTCGGGCACATTGGTGACGTACTTCACTATGCCGCCTTCCGCGGTGGCACCGTAGAGCGTGCCCTGCGGTCCTCGCAGCACCTCGATTCGTTGCAGGTCATAGGTGTCGAAATTGGGCGTGTTGATCGATGCGTTGTTCTGCGCACCCGTGCCGTTCGTCGGCACGTCGTCGAGCACCGAGGCCACCGTCGTGCCTGAACTGCCGGTGTTCAATCCACGAAGCACCACGCGGACGGCCGTCTTGTCGTCGGTTTCCAGCGAGAAGCCGGGGATCTGCGAGGCGAGCGATTGAAGGTTGACCTCTTGGCGCCTGGCCAGTTCCGCGCCCGAGATCGCCGTTACGCTGTTCGCCACCCGCCTCGCGAGTTCACGACGTTTGTTCGCAGTTACGACAATCTGCTCGACGGCCTTCGAGTTGCTTGGGGCAACGCTTCCTGTTGACGATTGGGCGTTCGAGGAGGACGTCGCGGGCGGCGAGGCTTGAGGGCCCACCTGCGCCAGAGCCGGCGCAGCAGCCAGGGTGGTGACTGCCGCAGCAATCCCAGGAAGCAAACGTGAACCCTGCATAGCTGCTCCGCTACTTCCTGAGAAAGGTCTTTTTGCCTGTCCGTGACGCTATGGTCTCGTCTGGGCCTGAGTCAAGCGTGACCGGATTGCGTTGCATCGTAACGGGTGCATGATCGCGCTGGGACAGAGGGTTACGTTTACGACACGGCCGCATCCCGCGTCGGACTCTCTGTTCCCGGCCCGTCGGGCTGATCATTATAGACCGGGCGAGTAGCCGTGACCCGCTGCCTCGAAAGTGTTCGAATGCCCTCCTCATCGAAACCCACTCTCGGCTCCCTGATGAGATCGCTGAGGTCTCGATACGGGCTCACCTTGAAGGAAATGAGCGAACGCACCGGCCTCCCCTTCTCCACCATATCCAAGGTGGAGCACGACCGGCTGACCCTGACCTACGACAAGCTCCAGATGGTCAGCAACAACTTGCAATTGCGAATGTCCGAGCTGTTCGTCAAGGAGAACGATGCGTCTGCCGTAGCCAATAGCCGCCGCAGCGTCAGTTCGACTGCGACGGCGCTTTCGATCACCACGCCGAACTACGACTATTTCTATCTGTCGCCTGAATTGCGGCACAAGGACATGATCCCGATCTTCACGCGCGTGAAGGCCGGCTCGTTGAAGGAGTAGGGCGAGTTGGTGCGCCACAATGGGCAGGAATTTCTCTTCGTCGTCGAAGGGAGTGTCGTGGTCCACACGGAGTTCTACGATCCGGTCACCCTGACGACGGGACAAGGGGTGTACATCGACAGCAGGATGGGCCATGCCTGCACGTCGGCAAGCGAATCGTCGCCGGCGCTCGTCGTCTGCGTGTGCTCGACGTCGCAAGTGGAGCTGCTCAGCAACGCCGCCAGTCAGATCCAGCGAAACGGCAACGATTTGGGTGGTGAGGCAAGCCAAGTCGGGATGAGCGGGCGCGCCCTGCGTCCCGGTCGAGCCGGAAGCAAATCCGTAAGCAGCCGTGAGCACGAACTCATCGATACGGACCGGTCAGGACGCTCGTTGACATGTCCTCGCAGGGACAATAGCGTCTCAGGCAGGAAGATCGGTGCCGAATGTCCCACGGAGATGTGCCCACACGGCTTTCCGCGTCAGCAGGCGGCGGACATTTTGCAGCCTCGGGAGACCACACCGTGCGAAGTCTCTTGGGGATCGCTGTCGGCGCGTTGGCGTTGGGTCTCGCAGCGCCCTGCCTGGCGCAGAGCCCGAGCGTGGCGCCCCAGGTGCTCGCCACGACGCCGACGGCCGCGTCGACCACGCTGCCTGCCCAGACGAGCTCGCCGCAGGTGGCAGTCGAACTTTCGAAGCAGGATCTGGAAGCGTGGCTCGACGGCTACGTGCCTTACGCACTGCAACGCGGCAACATCGCGGGCGCGGTCGTGGTGGTGGTCAAGAACGGCCAGGTTCTGCTGCAGAAAGGCTTCGGTTACGCCGACGTCGCAGCCCGCACGCCTGTCGATCCGGACACCACGCTGTTCCGGCCCGGATCGGTCTCCAAGCTGTTCACCTGGACGGCCGTTATGCAGCAGGTGGAGCAGGGCAAGGTCGACCTCGACCGCGACGTGAACACCTATCTCGACTTCAAGATACCGCCGTTCGAGGGCAAGCCGGTCACGATGCGCAACCTGATGACGCACACCGCCGGTTTCGAGGAGACCAACAAGCAGCTCATCTTCGCCGAACCGACGCGGGAGCCCGATCTCGCCACCTACCTGAAGCAGAACATGCCGGAACGGATTTTTTTGCCCGGCACGACTCCGTCCTACTCGAACTACGGCGCGACGCTCGCCGGCTACGTCGTCCAGCGCGTGTCGGGCGAGGCGTTCGCCGACTACATCGACAAGCACATCCTGGCGCCGCTGAACATGCAGCACGCCACGTTCCGGCAGCCGCTGCCGGCGGCGCTGCGTCCGCTGATGAGCAAGGGCTACATGCTGGCGACCGATGCCGAGCCGAAACCCCTGGAGGTCGTCGGCCCGGCACCCGCCGGCAGCTCCAGCATCTCCGGCGCGGACATGGCGAAGTTCATGATCGCCCACCTGCAGGATGGCGAACTCAACGGACAGCGCATCCTTCAGGCGGCGACCGCGCAGACGATGCACAGTGCGGCGCTGAACAACATCCCGCCGCTGAACAGCATGCTCCTCGGCTTCTACCAGATGAACCGCAACGGCAGGCGCATCATCGGCCATGCCGGGGACACGCAATGGTTCCACAGCGAGCTCACCCTGTTCCCCGACGACCATGTCGGCCTGTTCATCTCGTTGAACAGCGTCGGCACGGACGGCGCGGCAGGACCGATCCGCACCGCGCTCCGCCAGAACTTCACCGACCGGTATTTCCCCGGCCCCGGCCCGGACGGCCACCTCGACGCCCGCGCCGCCAGGACGGATGCCGGCATGCTCGCCGGAACCTACGTCACCTCGCGGCGCGAGGAGACGACGATGTTCTCGCTGCTGTACTACCTGCTGGCCAGCTCGCTGGTGACGGCGCGAGACGACGGGCAGGTGACCACGCCCAGCCTGAAGGACATCGCGGGCCAGCCCGAGCGGTTCGAAGCGGCAGGGCCGTTTCTTTGGCGCAACGTCAACGGCAAGACTCGCCTGGCCGCCAAACTGGCCGGCGGCCAGGTCGCCGCCTGGAGCGATGACGGCTCGCCCTACGAAGTCTACATGCCGGTGCCCTGGTTCAAGGATGCGGCCTGGCTCAAGCCGGCGCTGATCGCCTCGGTCGCGGCGCTGCTGCTGACCGCCCTGTTCTGGCCGGTGAACGCCCTCTACAGGCGACGCTACGGCGTCACGATCACCCTGCGAGGCGCCGCGGTCGCGAGCTACCGGCTGACACGCGCGGCCGCGCTGCTCGATGGCCTGCTGATGGTCGCCTGGCCCGCCACCATCCTTGTCATGTTCCAGACCTTCGCGCTGAACGGCACGGTCGACCCCTGGCTGATGGTGCTGCACTGGCTCACCATCGTGGTCTTCCCTCTGGCGCTACTGGTGTTCCTTTGGAACGCGTGGGTGGTCTGGACCACGCGGCCCGGGTTGAGGGGCGTATTCGCCCGCGTCTGGAGCCTCGTCCTTGTGCTGTCGGCTGTCGTGCTGGTCTGGACCGGCGCCGTGTTCCACCTGATCGGCACCGGCCTGTCCTACTGATCGGCGCCTGGGAGTTGGCTAGCTGCATGAACGTCGATCATCGCGAACCCCCCGGCGTCGTATCGCTGCCGCGGCCCTACCTGCTGTTCCTGGGCGACAGCACGGAGCCCAGCTTCGCCAAGACGGCGTTCGGCCTGCGCGACTGGGCGCCCGATGCCTGCGTGGCGGAGTTCGCCCTGCCCGACGCCACGGTGACCGCGGGCCTGCCCAGGCTGTCGCCGGCCGAGGCCTACCGGCGGGGGGCGCGTGGCCTCGTGATCGGCGTGGCCAATGTGGGCGGCCAAGTGGCGCAGTCCTGGGTGCAGCCTCTCGTGGAGGCGCTGGCGGCCGGGCTGGACGTCGTCAGCGGCATGCACACGCCGCTGGCGTCGATCTGGGGGTTGCGGCACCCCGCCCGGCAGCACGGCCCCCGCCTCTACGACGTGCGCGTGCCGCCCCCAGACATCCCCATCGCCACCGGCCGCAAGCGGACCGGCAAGCGTCTGCTGACCGTCGGCACGGATTGCGCCCTGGGCAAGAAATACACCGCGCTGTCGCTCGCGCGTTCGATGGCCGCGCGCGGGGTGCATGCCGATTTCCGCGCCACCGGCCAGACCGGGATAATGATCGCCGGCGGGGGCATGCCGATGGACGCGGTGGTCTCGGATTTCGAGGCCGGTGCGGCCGAATTGCTGAGCCCGGACGCGGCGCCCGACCATTGGGACGTGATCGAAGGCCAGGGTTCGCTGTTCCACCCGTCCTACGCGGCGGTGTCGCTCGGCCTGCTGCACGGCAGCCAGCCGGACGTGTTCGTCGTCTGCCACCAGCCGGGCCGCACGCACATCATCGGGCTCGACGGCTACGTGCTGCCCAGCATCGCCGAGACCATCGACCTCAACCTGCTGCTCGGCCGGCGCACCAACCCGGCGACACGCTGCGGCGGCATCAGCCTGAACACCGCGCATTTGGGCGAGGAGGAGCGGCGGCGCGTGTTCGACGACGTGTCGGCCGCCACCGGCCTGCCCGCCGCCGATCCGATGCGGCCGGGCGCCGATCTGGACCGCCTGGTCGATGGCTGCCTCGGCCAAGCCGCTTGACCGGCGGCAATGCCTGGTTCCGGCGCTTCGTCCTGCCCGCCTTGGCGTTCAAGGCGGTGGTGATCGGCGGCGGCTACGCCACGGGACGGGAACTGGCCGAATATTTCCTGCCGAGCGGCCCACGCGGCGGCCTGCTCGGCATGGCGCTGGCGACGGCGATCTGGAGCGTGATCTGCGTGCTCACCTTCCTGTTCGCCAGGGCCACGGGAAGTGCGGACTACAACACCTTCTTCCGGCACCTTCTCGGCCGCCTGGGCGTCAGCTTCGAAGCCGCTTACTCCGTCTTCCTGATGCTGCTGCTGGCGGTGTTCGGCGCGGCCGCAGGCGCCATCGGCGCTGCGATGTTCGGCTGGCCGCCCGTCGCCGGCACGCTGCTGCTGGCGGCGCTGATCGCGCTGTTCGCCACCTTCGGCAACTCGGCCGTGGAGGGCTTGTTCAAATATGTCTCCATCCTGCTCTACGCCACCTACGCCGTCTTCCTGCTGCTGTGCATCGGCCGGTTCGGGCACGACATCGCACACGCGTTCGCCGCACCCGGCAGGATCGGCACGGACTGGGCCGTCGGCGGCGTGACCTACGCCGCCTACAACGTCATCGGCGCGGTCATCATCCTTCCGGTGACGCGCCATTTGACCAGCGACCGCGACGCGGTGATCGCGGGCCTGCTGTGCGGGCCGCTCGCCATGCTGCCGGCGGTCCTGTTCTTCGTCTGCATGGCCGCCTTCTCGCCCGGGATCGACCACGCCACGCTGCCGTCGGACATGCTGCTGCGGGAGCTGCACGTGCCGCTGTTCCGGCTGGCGTTCCAGACGATGATCTTCGCCGCCCTGCTGGAATGCGGGACGGGCATGGTGCATGCGGTCAACGAGCGCGTGGCGCAACGCTGGCGGCGGCGTGGCGTCGGCCCGGCTCCCCGCGCCGCGCGGCTGGCCATCACCCTCTGCCTGCTCGTGGTTTCGATCTTCGTGGCGGGGCGGTTCGGCCTCGTGGCGCTGATCGCCCACGGCTACCGCGTGCTCGCCTCGGTTTTCCTGGCCGTCTACGTGGCGCCGATGCTGACCCTCGGCATCTGGCGGCTGAGGCGCCCCGCACCGTCCGCGGCGCTCCACGTCGCATCGTGAGTCCGCCTGCCCGCCATCGTCATCGAAAGGATTGGCTGCAATGATCTTCGGTCTTGGCAAGCGACGCGCGCGCGCGGGCAGCCTGGCGCTCGCGGCCGGCCTCGGCGCCGCGTCATTGTCGGCGAGCGCGCAGGTGCCGCACGATTTCACCCTGCAGCAGGTGCTGAGCGCGCCGTTCCCCTCCGGCCTCACGGCCGCGCCGACGGGCGGCCGGGTGGCGTGGGTGAGCAACGACCGTGGCGTGCGCAACGTCTGGGTCGCCGAACGCTCGGCCGACGGGGCGTACCGCGCCCGCGCGGTCACCGCCTATGCGGGGGATGACGGGCAGGATCTGGGCGATCTGGGCTGGGCGCCATCGGGCGACCGGCTGGTCTATGCGCGCGGCGGCGACCTGGAAGGCGGGCCGCCGGTGAACCCGATCAGCCTGGCGTCCGGGCCGCCCGTCCAGGCGGTCTGGACGGTGGACCTGACGGGAGGCGCGCCGCGTCAATTGGGGATCGGCCGCGCTCCCTCCGCCGCACCCGCCCTTGGCCGGGTCGCTTTCCTGTCGGCGGGCCAGATCTGGGTCGCACCGCTCGATGGCGGCCAGGCATCCCAGTTGCTGCACGACCGCGGCGAGGACAGCGCGCTCACCTGGTCCCCCGACGGCAAGCGCCTCGCCTTTGTCAGCACGCGCACCGACCACAGCATGGTGGGCGTCTACGATTTCGGCACGCACCGCATCGCTTGGATGCAGCCGAGCCTGGACGTCGACATGGCGCCGGAATGGTCGCCGGACGGGCAGCACCTCGCCTTCGTCAGGATGCCGGCCGGCAGCGAGGTGGATTTCCTGCCGCACCCCGCCGGCCAACCCTGGTCGATCCGGGTGTGCGACCCGGCGACCGGCTCGGGCCGCGCGCTTTGGACCGCGAGCCCAGGGCCCGGAAGCGTGTTCCACGACACGCTGAACGGCCGCTCGCTGGTATGGGCCGCTGGCGACCGCATCGTCTTCCCGTGGGAGAAGACCGGCTGGTCGCACCTCTACAGCGTGCCGGCCGCCGGCGGCACGCCCACCGAACTGACCACCGGGGGCGGGTTCGAGGTGTTCAACATCGCGCCCAGCCCCGACCGCACGCAGCTCGCCTACTCGGCCAATAGCGGCGACGTGGACCACTGGCACGTCTGGCAGGTCGTGGCGGCGGGCGGCGCGCCGCGGGCGCTGACGACCGGCGGCGGCAACGAGGACTACCCGGTGATCGCCAGCGATGGCGCGGTGGTGGCCCTGCACGGCGACGCGCGCAACCCGCTGCGCCCGGTGGCGGTCGGGCCGAACGGCATGACGGACCTGGCGCCCGGCACGATCCCGTCCGACTTTCCGCTGGGCAAGCTGGTCGAGCCGCAAGCGGTCGTCTTCGACTCGCCGGACGGCATGCGCGTGCACGGCCAGCTATTCCTGCCGCCCCCCGGCCGGCAGAAGCCCGGGCCGGCCATGCTGTTCTTCCACGGCGGGCCGTACCGTCAGATGCTGACCGGCTGGCACCCGATGGGGGCCTACAGCTTCATGTACGGGCTGAACCAGTACCTCGCCGACGAAGGCTACGTCGTGCTGTCGGTGAACTATCGCGGCGGCATCGGCTACGGGCTGGACTTCCGCGAACCGAAGGATTTCGGGGCGGACGGCGCCAGCGAGTTCCAGGACATACTGGGCGGGGCCAACTACCTGCGCGCCCGCCCGGACGTCGACATCAAGCGGATCGGCATCTGGGGCGGCAGCTATGGCGGGCTGATGACGGCGCTGGGCCTGGCACGCGCCTCCAACCTGCTGGCGGCCCGCGGGGCCTACGCCGGCGGGCATGATTGGCGGGTGCTCGAAACCGGCTTGGCGGGTCCGCACAAGCCGGCGGGCGCGCCCGGGCGCGCCTACGCCTCCTCGGCCATGGCGGACGTCGACAAATGGCGCTCCCCCGTCCTGATCGTGCATGCCGACGACGATCGCGAGGTGCCGTTCTCGCAATCCGTCGAGCTGGTGCAGGCGCTGCGCAAGCACGGCGTAGATGTCGAGCAGATGGTGGTGCCCAACGAGATCCACATGATGCTGCGCGCGCAGTCCTGGCTGGATTTCTTCGCGGCCACCGACGAGTTCTTCGCGCGCCACCTTTCGTCCGCACCGCCCCCAGCCCCGCCCCCATGACGCTCCGGCTGTCCGTCTCGGTGGAAGAATGGGCGCTGAAGCAGCCGTTCCAGATCACCGGCCACGTCTTCACCGCGTCCAGGCTCGTGGTGGCGACCCTGTCCGACGGCACCCACACCGGCCGGGGCGAAGCGGCGGGCGTCTACTACCACGGCGACACGCCGGACCGCCTGGCCGCCGCCATCGAGGCTGTCCGTTCGAAGGTGGAAGCCGGGGCGACCCGCGAGGAGCTGGCCGCCCTGTTGCCGCCGGGGGGCGCACGCAATGCGCTCGACTGCGCGCTGTGGGATCTCGAATCGCAGGCGGCCGGCCGGCCAGTATGGGAGCTCGCGGGATTGCCGCCCCCCGCCAGGCTGCTGACCACGTTCACGGTCGGCGCGGGTGAACCGGCAGCGATGGCCGAAGCGGCGGTGGCCTACCCGGGCGCACGCGCGATCAAGCTGAAGCTACTCGGCGATGGACGCGACGATGCGCGCGTGCGGGCGGTGCGCGCGGCCTGCCCCGACGTGTTCCTCGCGGTCGACGCCAACCAGGGTTTTACCCGCGACACCCTCGATGCGCTATGGCCGGCGCTTCTGGACTGCCGCGTCGAGCTGGTGGAGCAGCCCTTCGCCGTGGGCCAGGAGCACCTGCTCGACAACTACGCTCGCCCCATCCCGATCGCCGCGGACGAGACCGTGCAGGCCTTGCCGGACGTGGCCGGGCTGGCGGGCCGGTTTGATGTGGTGAACATCAAGCTGGACAAGAGCGGCGGCCTGACCGAGGGGCTGGCGATGGCGCGGCAGGCGGCCGACCATGGGCTGCGCGTGATGGTCGGCAACATGACCGGAACGTCGCTCGCGATGGCACCGGCTTTCGTGCTGGGCCAGCTCTGCGACGTGGTGGACCTCGACGGCCCTGTCTTCCTCGCCGAGGATCGCGTGAGCGGCGTCCGTTACGAGGACGGCCTGGTCGGCATCCCCGAGGCGTTCTGGGGCGGCGTTTCCGCCTAAGATCGCCTGCGCGGACGACGTCGCAGCGCGAGCCAAGCCAAGCCGGTTGTCACCGGGGCAATCGGAAGGAACTCGGTCCCGCATTGGGCAGCCAATACAGCATGATGTCGTCGATCATCGCGTCGAGGGCAAACACCCGCTCGGGCTCGCCTTCGCTATCCGAGACGTCGGCGAACAGGGCGTAGATCCAAGCCGCCAGCCCGGCGGGCGAGTCGGCCAAGCCGAATGCGACCGATTGCGGCCGGGTGGATTGGAGCTTGTAGTAGCCCGCATATTGCTGGTCGTAGCGCTCCGCGTCGGCAAGCATCCGCCGTTCGGCGGGATCCGCCGCCGCGCGCTCGTCATTCGTCGGTCGAAACATCGCCATGTTGAGGTGGACGCCGATCAGGCCGGGCGGCGACATGTAACCGAGCGCGGTCGTCACCGCCGAGCCCCAGTCGCCGCCCTGCGCCGCCCATCGGTCCCCGCAGCCAAGTCGCGCCATCAGGGTCGCCCACGCTCCGGCGATCTTGCCCAGGTTCCAGCCGGGCGCGGTCGGCTTGTCCGAAAACTCGAAGCCCGGCAGCGACCGGATGACGAGGTGAAAGGCGTCCGCCGCATCGCCCCCATAGGCGACCGGGTCGGAAAGCGGTCCGATCACGTCGCGGAACTCGAGCACCGATCCCGGCCAGCGCGCAGGCGAGCGATGTCGACCGCCGGATTCTGGATGCGGCAACCACGCTGTTTCTGCAGCAGGGCTTCGAGGCAACCACCTGGGAGCAGGTGGCGGCGCGGGCTGGCGCGGGCAAAGCAAGCATCTACGCTCGCTTCGCCAACAAGGAGGCGTTGTTTGCTGCCGTTGTCCAGGACCAGGCCGACATGGCGCCGGCACCATCGGCAGCCGTGGCCGAGACCCAGCCGGTGCGTGAACGCTTGCGCGAGGTGGGACGCTCGATCCTGGAGCATGCGTCGAGGCCGGATGGGGTGGCGCTGCTGCGGGTCGTGCTCGGCACGGCTCACCGGTTGCCGGACTTGGCCCAGTTCGCCTATCGAATCAGTCGGGAAAGCGGAGAACGCCAAGTCATCGCAGCGCTCGCTGGCGGCCAAGCCGGTTCGGATTTGCGCGCGCGACGCCGCTCACGGCCCGGTTCATCGACCTGGCATTCACGCCACACCAATTGCGAGCCTTGGCCGGCGACGACCCCGCAGACCTCGCGCGGGCCGCACCGGTCCGCGTAGACGATGCGGTGGAACTACTGAGCCGCGCGGGCTTGCTCGACGACTGGTCCTGAAGGAAGTCCAAGCCCTCAAGCTCCGCCCGTGTTTCGCTAGCCGGTGCAGGTCGAAGGAGCATACGACCTTCGGGATTTGCCGAGCCTTACATGCGGATCAACGTAGCCGTGTGGCAGTCCGCAGGTGCCAGGCAGACCGTGAAATGCAGCGTGTTCGCAATCACGGGCGTCAAGGTCAGCGGAAAGCTCC
This sequence comes from uncultured Acetobacteraceae bacterium, assembly GCA_964250925.1. Classification (GTDB taxonomy): domain Bacteria; phylum Pseudomonadota; class Alphaproteobacteria; order Acetobacterales; family Acetobacteraceae; genus BOG-908. Next base: position 5,876 of record CAXUHU010000067.1, on the reverse strand, counting down.
TTCCCATGCTGGGGATGTAGACGACACCCGTCCAGCCCGCATCCGCCCGCACGAGTTGCTGCAGGACCGTCAAGCCTTTCAGGCAGCGAGTGCGCTGGGCCGGATCGGGGTTCCTCACGTCGCGCGCGTCCGGGTCGGCTTTTATGTAGATCGAATCGTCGAGCACGCCGCAAACCGCCGCGCCGCAAGGCTCGAAGTGAAACGTCGTGCGTGGCCCAATTTCCACCCAGGCGCCCGTGAGCGTCTGGATGGGTGATGCGGCGGCCAGCAGCGACGCACCGGCCAAACCGGCCAAGCGTTTTCCCATGACGGCCCTCCAAAGCCTGTTCCCATTGTCGCGCGCAAGCCGAAGCGTTTCGGACAAGACGTCTTCTCTATCCGTCATGAGTCCACGTTGTACACGCGGCTTCATGGTGCCGCCGTCGCCATGTGGACCACCACGCCGGACGCGTGGTCGGGCGTGTGATACACGGCATGAGTTTGCGCCTGGAAGTTTGTGGGTTTGGCGGCGAAGATGTTCGCGACGAAAGTCTGCGGGTTGCGATCGATCAGCGGAAACCAGCTACTTTGCACCTGCACGGCGATGCGGTGCCCTTTCGTGAACACGTGCGACGCCGAATGCAAGTCGATGTCGTATTCCAGCACCGCGTTGGCCATGATCGGCTTGGCCGCCTCGTACCCCGTCCTGAAACGGCCCCGAAACACGTCGTTGGCGATCATGCGCTGACGGCACCTCACCTCTGGCGGAACGGAACCGTCGCACGGATAGACGTCGAGCAGCTTGACCACCCAGTCGGCGTCCGTTCCCGTCGTGCTGGCGAACAGCCTGGCGGCGATGTTGCCGGAGATCGTCACGTCCTGCTGCAGGGCGTCGGTTTGCCAGGAGACCACGTCCGGCCGCTTTGCAAACGGTGCCTGGTCGTCGGCAAGCCAGGTCGGCCAGGTCGATGCCGTATCCAGAAGCGGCTTCAGCACGGCCCGCTCGCGGTAGGGTACCGGGTCCGAGGGATCGGAGCGGAAGCTGTCCGGCCGGCTTTCGTCCGCGCCGGGGGCCTCGAAGGAGAGCTTGCCGCCCGCATGCAGGAAGAGCGTCCTTGGCGCCGCGTCCGCCGGCGCGGGCCAGCCATCCAGGCGCTGCCACCTGTTCGCGCCCGATTGGAAGACGCTGGCTTTGGGAAGGTCGAGCGGCCCCACGCCTTTCAGCCAGAAGCGGAACCAGGGCATCTCGACCTGGGTGCGGAACCAGAGCCCGGTCGTCGACCCCAACGCATACGGGCCGTAGGAGGCGCTGTCTCCCCGCCAGCCGCCGTGGTTCCAGGGCCCGATTACCAGGCGGTCGAGGTTCTTCGGGTCGGACGTCTCCTGGTCCGCCCAGATTTTCAGCGGACCGTAGAAATCTTCCTGATCCCACCAGCCGGCGACGATGAGATCGGGAACCGCAACGGTGGGCGGGATGATCCGGGACGTGCGGCTGCTGCGCCAGTACTCGTCATAGATGGCGTGTTGCACGAAGCCTTGCCAGCTCGGCAGCGTCTCGCCGAGCTTCTGCCGATCGAGCGTGGCTATGTCGTGTTGCGCGAGGTACCAGGCATAGGCGTCGCCGGAGCCGAAATCGAACTTCTTCATCGTGTGGCCGTCCGTCTCCAAGGCAGAGACCCAGGACCAGGCGTAGTCGAAACGGAACGCGCCGTTGTGGAAGAAGTCGTCGCCCACGAACATGTCGTCGGGCGACGCCTGGGAAGACACCGCCTTCAGTGCCGGATGCGCGCCGATCGTCGCGAGCGCCGCGGTCCAGCCGCCATAGGAGACACCGAGCACCCCGACCTTGCCGTTGTTGGACGGCAGCGTCTTCACCAGCCAGTCGATCGTGTCGTAGGTGTCCGTGGCCTCGGTCGTTCCGCTGGGCGAGACGTCCATGGGACGCAGGTTGACGAAGGTGCCGCCCGAGCCGAACCGGCCCCGCAAATCCTCGAACAAGAAGATGAATCTTTCGTCGGCCAATTGGCGATACGTGCCGCCGGGGGCGAGCGCCTTGCGGACGTGGTCCACCGCGAAGCCATAAGGCGACCGCGACATCAGTATGGGCAGCGGCTCGTTTGCGTTGGCCGGGCGCCAGACCTGGGCGTGGAGCCGCACGCCGTCCCGCATAGGTATCGATACGTCCTGTTCGACATACGGCGCGGGGGCGCCTGGCGTGGGCTCCGCATGGACGCCGTCCGGCGCGAGATGGGCGGCGAGGACCCACGCCGTGGCGGCGACGAATTTTGCAGAGGTGGCAATCGCGGTGCCGCATTTCTGACGCTTGGTCATCTCGTCTCCTCGGGGGGTGCAGTCACGCCCGGCCTGGCCGCAGGACGGTGCCAGCCGTCGTGACAGAGAGAGGCAGGGGGCGCTGTCTACGGCGAGGCCAATGCTTGCAATTGCCCGTCCACGATCGCTTGCAGGTCTGCTTGCGTGAGGCTGTCGCAGTATGAACGCGACGTGTTCATCCCGTCCATCAGCAGAAAGAGCGTGCAGGCGCGGCGGCGCGCCTCGGTTTTGGCGAGCCCAGGGTTCAAGCGCGCGGCGACCGCTGCGAAGAACGCGATCATGCGTTCGGTCACGGCCACCAGCCTCTCCCGTATCTCGGGGTCGTAGGCGGCGGCCACCTGGACCTCCTTCAGGGCGGTGGCCAAGATCCAGCCATCGGCCTGGCTCAGCAGGGCTACGTTGCGCATCAGGCGGTCGCGCAGTTTTTCCAGGCTGTCGATGTCCGCCAGATCGTCGACTGCCCGTGACTCCTGCTCCAGCAATCCAATCAGCAGGGCCCGCTTGCTTTCGAAATGGACGTAGACCGCGCCCTTGCTGAGCCCTGCTTCGGCGGCGACGTCGTCCATGGTCGTACGGTCCCAGCCGCGGCGCCGGACGCAGGCAAAAAGCGCGCCGAGGATGTCGTCGCGCCGACGTGCCATGTAATCGGCCGAACGCTTGGGCATGACGTCTGGCCTGGCCTTTCGACGATATCCGCACGCGGAAGATTTGACAAAACCGACTGGCTAGACTTTTTTGCTTGCTTCTCTGGGAGAACGCAATGCCTAAGCTCGGTCGCCTGCGGGGTTCCGCCATCATCGTCGCCGTCGGGCTCGCCGGTCCCTCGTGGTCGCAGACCGTCCAGAAGGATGCGCCGGCCTTGAAGCCGTTGGCGGCCAGCGCAGCGCCGCGCCCGACCGAAGCAGCCGAGCCCACATCGTCCGGACGGCAGATTTTCGGCCTCGAGACCCCGATGCGCGACGGAACGAAGCTTGTTTCCGACGTCTGGCTGCCGCCCGGCGCCGGGCCGTTCCCCACCATTCTCGTACGCACGCCTTACGTGCGGACGGAGCCCAGCCTAGGTTTCGCCGCGACAGCAACGTTCTTCACCAAACATGGCTACGCCTACGTCGTCCAGGACGTCAGAGGCCGCGGCGACTCGGGAGGCGAGTTCCGCTTCCTCGGTCAGGAGCCCGAAGACGGCTACGACACGATCGAGAGCCTGGCCACCCAGCCCTGGTCGAACGGACGCGTCGGGATGATGGGTGTCTCCTACCTCGCTTCCGTGCAGTGGCTGGCGGCCAAGGAGAAGCCGCCTCACCTCGTCTGCATCGCACCCACCTCTCCCGGGGGAAACATCCTGGACGAGGTACCCGCCACGGGCGGCGCCTTCATGATGGAGTGGGCGCTGAACTGGCTGAATGGCACCTCCGGTCACATCAACCAGGCCCCCAATGCCGCCTCGACCGACATGCAACGCGTCTACGCGCACCGTCCACTCCTGACCATGGACGAGGCGCTCGGGCGCAAGATGAAGCTTTACCGCGAGTTCCTGAGCCACGACACGCTGGACGCGTATTGGACAGGAGCAACCCTGGCGGCGGCCGATTTCGCCAAGATCGACCTGCCGGTCATGGTGACGACGGGTTGGTTCGATGGCGACCAGAACGGCGCGCTTTACTTCTGGAACGGCATGCATCAACGCCCGGCGGGGGCGTCTGGCGAATACCTCACCATCGGCCCGTGGCTGCATCCGCAAAGCTATTTCGGCGGCGCGGAATCGCTGGGGAAATTGACGTTCGGCAAGGAGTCGATCCTCGACAACAACGCGCGGCACCTGGAATTTTTCGACCGTTACCTCAAGCAATCGACGCAAACGCTCGATTTCCCCATCGTGCGCGTTTTCGTCACGGGGGCGAACGTCTGGCGCAACTTCGATGCCTGGCCCGTTCCGTCGGCACAGACAAGGCGGTTCTATCTTGCGAGCAGCGGCAGCTCGAACACGGATCAGGGCAACGGCCGTCTGGATGCGGTCCCGGTCCCTTCCGGCCAGGCCGCGGCCGACGGGTACACCTACGACCCGAAAGCGCCGGTGCCGCTCGACATCTCCGACAAGTCCTTCGCGACGAACCGCAACGACGTTCAAGCGCGTCACGATGTGCTCGTCTACACCACCCCGGCGCTGGATAAGGCGCTCGAGGTCATCGGACCGGTGGCGGTGGAGCTTTACGCGTCCAGCGACGCGCGCGACACCGATTTCACCGCCTCCATACAGGATGTGCAGCCGAACGGCGATGCGGTGATGTTGGGTTCACGTCCGGTCGGCATCGTGCGTGCGCGCTACAGGGGGGGACCGGCTGCCACGCCGGAGCTGCTGACGCCCGGCAAGCCGGAGCTCTACCGGATTCAACTCGGCACGCTCGGTCACGCCTTTTTGCCGGGGCATCGCATTCGTCTGGACATCTCGTCCAGCGCCTCGCCGATGTTCAACCCGAACCAGAACACCGGAAACCCGATCGCGACCGATACGGATTGGCACGTTGCGCATCAGCAAGTCCTGCACGACCCGGCGCACCCTTCGGCGCTCGTTCTGGCCGTGGTGGACCCCAAGTGAGCAGGTGGCCGCGCTTCCTGGAGGTCCTGCTGCAAGCAGGCTGCTATGCGTCCGTCTTGCTGCCCGCAGGCGTCTCGGCGGACATCTCCATCGACTCGGTCGCTCCCTGGAAACGTCGCGTCAGACGCGAACGCTCAGCGGAGCGCTGATCTGGCCGTGGCAAGACCAGGAGCCGCAACGAGCGCCGGGACATCGACGGCGTCGACCGGCATCGGATCGTCCATGGCGGCGTCGAGCAGCCCTGGCGCACGAAACTTCATCTGGGGGCCAGCGCCGCGCGGTAAGGCGCCCTGACCCCAGATCTTTCTGAAGCAGGTTTCGGGAATGCCGCCGTGCACCAGCGCGTCCCGGCCGAAATCGTTGGGCGTTTCCCAGGGGATGATCGCCCTCAGATGCGCCGGGCGGGTGCGGGAGGCGCAATTCCATTGGCTCATGGCGAGGTAGGAGGCACCGGCGAGGCCCACCGCCCCGCTGCACCAGGCTTGCGCGCCCACCCAGTCGATCAGCTCGGCGTAGTCCTCAGCGTCGTCGCGGCTGACGATGCCCGGCGTGCCCGTCGAGGCGAAATAGCAGCGCGCATCGGCTATGACGACGGCGTAGCCGTGCGCGGTCCAGATGGCGGGGTCGGGCGCGCCGCGCGCCGTGCCGGCAGAGATGCGATATATGCCAAGCGAACGATCGGGCTGCGGCGGCGCCAGGTATTCGTCAGGCCTGGAGTCCTTGCCATACGCCGTGACCGAGAGGATCGCGGCCATCCGGTCCGGTGACTGCGGACGGTAGATCGTGACGGCAAGGTGTTCGCCGTCGCGCATCCGCACCCGCACGTCTCGATCTACCCGGATCGAAGTCGGGAGCGGATAGATCACGGGGCCGGTTCTCTGCCCGGCAACTCGGCAAGGTAACGCCGATCGTCAACCATTCAGGTTTCCACTGCTGGCTTCCTCTCCGGCTTGCATCACAGATCATATATGAT
>CAXUHU010000066.1:9651-19160 GCA_964250925.1 uncultured Acetobacteraceae bacterium | reverse complement strand
GCTACTGGCCCAACGATTGGCGTGCGGCAGATGCTGCCGGGCTTGAGCGAGGAAATGCTGGCCGAGCATCGGGGCTGGCTGGCGCCGTATGCGCTGACCGAGGACGACCGCGCGATCATGGTCTTTCAAAGCTACGTGGTGCGCACGCCGCACCATAACATTCTGATCGATTCCTGCTTGGGCAACGACAAGACCCTGCCGCATGCGCCGGATTGGCATAAACGGGAAGGGCAGGGTTACGAACTGGCGCTGGAGGCAGCGGGGCTGCGGTTCGAGGATGTCGATTACGTATTCTGCACCCATTTGCATCCGGATCACGTGGGGTGGAATACGCGGCTGATCGACGGGAAATGGGCGCCGACGTTCCCGAAGGCGCGTTACGTCTTCTCCGCCGATGAGGTGCGGCACTGGGAGGCGGCGTACGCACGGGCGGGCATGACGGTGTTCGAGCAATCCGTGTTGCCGGTGCTGGAGGCGGGGCGGGCTGACCTGGTGGCCGACGACGCGGTGATTGGCGACCACGTTCGGTTGCTGCCGACGCCGGGGCATACGCCGCATCATGTGGCGGTTCTGCTCGGGAAAGGTCGCGATGAGGCGGCCTTCGCGGGGGATGTCCTGCACTCGCCGTTGCAGTGGCGATTGCCGGACCTGGTATCGACGATGGACCGGGATGGGGCGGCGAAGGCGGTGGTGAGCCGGCGCGCGTTCTTGGAACGATTTGCGGAGACCGATACGGTTTGCTGTTTTGCGCATACGCCGGCGCCGAGTGCCGGGTTCGTGCGGCGGCTGGGCGACGGGTTTGCGTGCGTAGGGGTCGCGTCGCAAACCCGCGCAGAGTAGCCTGACCGGCGTCGACGCCGGACCTTCTCTTCGAGAACAAATCCCCGTATTGCGAGCGGCCTGCTGGAGCCGGGCGACATGCAATTCCTCAACAACCACGTCACCCTGCACAGCCGCACCGAGTTCGAGGACTACGATGAGCCCGACCGCAAGAGGCACCTCCTGCGCATGTGGCTCTCTGTTCCGAACAGCCGCGCTTTGAGCCCCAAGCTCGGCACGATCTACCGAGACCAGACGAGCGGCGCAGTCCGAGGCGGTTTCCCATCGCGAACAGGTTCATACAGCTTCGAGACTGTCGCCGCCAAAGACTGATGAGGGGACCCGGCGTTGTCGCTCGACAACTGAAGCCGTCATGTCCCAATGTGGGACAAGATCGTCCTCTAGCGAGCGGCAAACACGGGGATACCCACGAACGAGGTTTCGATTGTACATCCACCCAAAATGCCGCTTGGAAGCGGAGGAGATCTAAAAAAACTTATTCCGACAAAGGGTCGTCTTCGAATAATTGCGGACGTTGATTCGGCAGGCGTAGACCGACTCCAACAAGGTCATGGTCATTACAAGACGATCTTAGAATCGTTGTCGCCAGAAACCGTTCGCAACCGATTTCCAGGACTTATTCCACCTCTTCGCCGCTCTTGATCGCTGGCTTACTCGGACAGCTTTGACACCGTTGTTTTCTCCTCTAATCCTAGACGATCGAAGTCGGACGGGCTGTGTAGATGCTGGACGACGAGGCACAGGATCGCAACGTGTCGCAAGACCTACGCGACGTCATCGTCAACGCTTTCAGGGACGTTCTTAGGCGTCCGGACCTGTCGGCCGAAGATGACTTCTTCGAGGCGGGTGGCGACTCCCTCGCGGCGACAGCGCTCATCATGGCCCTGGAACCGCTCGGCATACAGTTGCCAGTGGCAGCCCTGTTCGACGCGCCGACGCCGGCAGCACTGGCGTCGGCGACCACGCTGAACGGACTCTTGCATCAGCCGTCGCTGGTGACGCTGAAAGCCGGCGACGAGCAGCGGGCTATCTTCATCGCGCCCGGCGCCAGCGGGTCCGTGCTGGAACTCGTCCGAACCGCGCGCGGCATACAAACCGAGCGGCGCGTGTATGGCCTGCAACCGCGCGACGATCAAGGCCGGAAGCTCACGATGGACAGCATCGAGCAGGAAGCCGCGTTCTACCTGCCATTAATACGCGCTGCGCAGCCGCACGGGCCTTACGTCCTGGCGGGCTACTCGTTAGGGGGTATGGTCGCCCTCGCGTTGGCGCAAACCCTGGCTGCCGCCGGAGAGTCGGTCGAGCGTCTGATCATCGTCGATACGCTCACGCCGATCGAACACTTTCCACTTTGTGCCAAGCTCCGGTTTTGGCTCCGGCGCGCCTCCTACCACCTGGTCCTGACTGGAGAGCTGCCGTTGCAGCAAGTGCCGCGTTATTTGGCGAAGCGGATGAAGGCGCTCGCCCGCGATTTCCGGCCCAGGGTGCCGCAATCGGGACGTCGTCGTCACGCCGCGGGTTCAGCATCGGCCGTGACTACCAACCAGACTATGATGGAGCACGCCGTCCGAGTGTTCCTGGCCTACAGACCAAAGTATTTCCCCGGATCGGTCGCCTTTATTCAATCCGAAAGTGTGGACGGAAAGGTGCACTATCCGGACTTACTTTGGAATGCACTCTGCAGGCACGTGACCGTCTATCAGGTCAAGGGCGACCACTATGCTATGCTTTCCGATAATCCTGCTGGCGTCTCGGCCGCAATCTCCTCGGCGCTAAACGGCGCACCGGCGCGAAGATGACAAGAGTGTGAACGATCGGCATCTCATTTTATCCAAATACGCGTTCATTTTCGATACAATCCTGTCGTGACTGTTGCGTATCTCATAATTTCACTCTCACCGGACTCGTTTATGGAACCGCTGTTCGACGATCGCCTTGGAGCAATGCCGATTGCCAGCCAGTATGCACGCCATCTTAGCGATGCGCTGGCCACCCAGCGCGAGGCGCTCGGGTCGCACGCGATATACACTTCTCTCGACGGCTTGCCGGACGTAAGTATGTTCATGGAGTACCATGTCTTTGCGGTATGGGACTTCATGGCGCTGCTGAAAGCCTTGCAGCGTCATCTGACCAGCACGGACCTTTTTTGGCGTCCCGTTGGCGAGGCGAGTAACCGCCGTTTGATCAATCAGATGGTTCTCGAAGAAGAGTCGGACGAGATTGACGGCGTGCCGACGAGTCATTTCGAGGTTTACCTGACGGCGATGCAGGACGTCGGCGCCGACGTTGGGCCGATCACTAAGCTACTTGCATGTCTTGGGGGCGGCGCCGGCCTGGAGGCCGCGTTCGAACGCGCGTGCGTCCCGGATGCTGCGCGCGCGTTCGTCCGTAGCACGTTCGACGTGATCGCGACCGGCAGGCCGCACATGATCTGCGCCGCCTTCACCTGTGGCCGCGAGCAGGCCATTCCCGGTATCTTCCAGGCGGTGCTCGAGGCGTTGCCTGGTCAGGGCGACCGGTTGGGCAGCTTGCGCGCCTATCTCGAGCGCCACATCGAGCTGGACGGCGAGGATCACGGCCCCAAGGCGGTTGCCATGCTCAGCGCCCTTTGCGGCGAGGATCCGATTAAATGGCAAGAGGCCGAGGGTGCCGCGCGACAGGCACTGGAGGCGCGCATCGCGTTGTGGTCCGGCATCGCCGCAGCATTTGCGCACGGCAATCGAAGGCCGTCGTGTTTGTTGCCGCACGCGGTCGTGGTGCGCACCTGCGGAGCTGAAAGCGTGTTCGCGTGAGGCGTTCGGTATCGTCCAAGATCAATCGGCTCGACGCGAGGATCGGCGGGGCATGAAGCCGGAGACGATGGTTCTGCATGCCGGTTATGGCGGCGACCCGACGACGCGGGCGGTGGCGGTCCCAATCTACCAGACCGCCGCCTTCGCGTTCGACAGCGCCGATCACGGCGCGGCCCTGTTCAACCTTGATGTCGAAGGCCACATTTACAGCAGGATCGGCAATCCCACGAACGCGGTGCTCGAACGGCGGGTGTCGGCGCTGGAATCAGGTATAGGCGCGCTCAGCGTGCCGTCAGGCGCGGCCGCGATCCACTACGCTCTGGCCAACATCACCCAGGCAGGGACCAACGTCGTCTCGGTCCCACAACTCTACGGCGCCACCTACACGTTCTTCGCCCACATCCTGCCAAAGCAGGGCGTGCAGGTGCGGTTTGCGCCGAGCGACGATGCGGCGGCGATTGCTGCGCTGATCGATGCCGATACCAGGGCGGTGTATTGCGAAAGCGTGGGCAATCCGGCGGGCAACGTCGCAGACATCGCGGCGCTTGCCGAGATCGCCCACCGCCACGGCGTGCCGCTGATCGTCGACAACACGGTGGCGACGCCGATCCTGCTTCGTCCGATCGAACATGGGGCGGACATCGTGGTGCACTCGCTGACGAAGTTCATCGGCGGACACGGCACGACGCTGGGCGGCATGATCGTCGATGGCGGGCGATTTGACTGGACCGCGCACCGCGCGCGCTTCGCAATGATGAGCGAGCCGGAGCCGTCCTACCACGGCGTGATCTACACCGAGCAGTTCGGCGCGGCGGCGTTCATCGCCCGCTGCCGAACCGTCTGCCAGCGCAACACGGGCTCGGTGCTGGCGCCGCTGAGTGCCTTTCTTCTGCTGCAAGGTCTGGAGACGCTGCCGCTTCGTATGGAGCGGCACGTTGCCAATGCGAGGCTCGTCGCCGAGTTCCTTGGGCGCGACCCGCGAATTGCCTGGATCCGCTGGGCCGGCTTCCCCGACAGCCCCTACCATGCGCTCGCGGCAAAGTACCTCGGCGGCAGCGGACCATCTCTGCTGACATTCGGGGTAAAAGGCGGCCTCGCGGCGGGCAAGCGCATGTTCGATGCCTTCGAGCTGTTTGGACGCATGGTCAACATGGGCGACGCGAAGTCGTTGGCCACGCATCCTGCTTCCACCACCCACCGGCAACTCAGTGCGGAGGAGCAGCGGAGGGCGGGGGTCAGCCCGGAGATGATTCGGCTCAGCATCGGCATCGAGCATATCGACGACATACTGGCCGACCTCGACCAGGCTTTGGACCACGCTGCGGGAAAGCCCTGCTTCGATACGGTGATGCGCCTGGCCGAAGCGCTCTGAGGAGGGCGGGCGATGAGCGGCGCAACCTACCATTTCGCCCCAGCCCCGCACGCGGCGGTCTCGATTTGGGATCGGCCGCCAGACGACGCGGTAATACACATCGCGCTGGTCAACAACATGCCAGATCCAGCCTTTCTCGACACGGAGCGCCAATATCGTGGCCTTGCCGAGGCTGCGGCCGCACAAGCGGGATTGCGCGTGTCGTTTTCGCTGTTCTGCCTCGACGATGTCGCCCGACCTGAGCACGCCCGGCGCCGGATGGCGGGCCGCTATGGGACAGGTGAGGATTTGCGGCGCAGCGCGGCCGACGCCGTCATTGTCACCGGCGCTGAACCGCGCGCACCTACGTTGGCGCACGAACCCTATTGGCGCGCGCTGACGCGGGCGTTGGACTGGGCGGACGCAAACACCAGCTCGATCATGCTATCCTGCCTGGCCGCGCACGCCGCCATCCTGCACTTCGATGGCGTGGAGCGTCGGCGGTTGCCACGGAAATGTTCGGGTGTCTTCGACGTCGAGCGCGACGTAGAGCATGTTCTGACGTCCGGCATGACGTCGCGCTGGCGGGCGGTCCACTCGCGCCGCAACGATGCGGCGGAGGCCGACTTGCGCGCGGGCGGCTACACCGTTCTTGGCCGGACGAACCAGGCCGGCGCACATCTGTTCGTCAAGCAACGGGGCAGCCTGCTTGTCTGCTTCCAGGGACACCCGGAATACGGCACCGACACCCTGATGATGGAGTATCGCAGAGACGTCGGGCGGTTTCTTCGGGGCGAACAGGATTGCTACCCCGATTTGCCACACGACTATTTCGACGCTGCGTCAGAACGCCGCTTATCGGCTTTCCAAGCGGCGGCCGAGCTCCGGCGCAGCATCGAGACGATCGCCGCCTTCCCGCAGGACTTGGCGGTGCAGTCTCCGGCAAGCACGTGGTGGCCCGCCGCACTGTGCGTGTTCGGCAACTGGCTGGCAGGCATACACCTGCACAAGTGCCGTTCGCGAGCCTTGCATGCAGCGACGATGGTCTAGACCGTGGGCGTCCCGTGGACAGCCAGCGTGCGCCGGATCGAGCCCGATGCTCATGGGCCGGGCGGCTGGCTTTTGCGCGGCGAGCGCAAGGCCGTCACTGGCCACGACGTGTGGGCGGTTATCAAGGCAAGCTTGCGAGCCGATCCCTCGGCCGCTTGTATCACCTGCGGCACCGTCACGCTCAGCCGGTCGCGGGTTGAGGCGGAGGTCGACCGCGCCGCCGCGATGCTCGACGGAGTTCGCGTCGGGTTATACTTGCCCCGGTCGGTCGCCTCCGTCGTTTTGACCTTGGCCGTCTGGCAGAACGGCGGCGTTTACGTACCGATCGCCTCGGACTGCCCGACGGCCCGGGTGCAAGCCATTGCCAACGCCTGCGCGCTCGATCTGGTCGTGGCAGGCCAGCCGCTGCAGCTTGAGGGATACGCGCCGGGGCGCGCGATGGGAGAGCCGCCGGTCTTCGTTCATGCGCGGATAGTCTCCGCCCAGCATGAGGCAAAGTGGGAAGGCCTGTGCTACATAACCCATACCTCTGGCAGCACGGGCATGCCCAAAGCCGTCGCGGTATCGCACGTCAACCTGCTGAACCGTATTGCCTGCATGCGCGATCTTCTGGGCGTGGAATCAGCCGACCGGATTCTGTACAAGACCTCCGCGTTGTTCGACGTGCACGTTTGGGAGTTCACGTTGCCGCTGGCTGCGGGCTGCCTCATGGTGATCTACCCGCAATCGAGGATGTTCGACTTGCCGGAGGTCAGCAGGATCATCGTCGCCCAAGGGGTGACGATCGTGGGCTTCGTGCCGGCCCTGCTTCGCCTGTTGCTGGACATGCCGGGCTTCGTAGCGGGCAACGCGCTGCGTGCCGTGCTGTGCGGTGGCGAGGCGTGGGGCGTTTCGTTGGCGCGCGACTTCCATGCGCGGTTGCCCGGCCGGCGGCTGTATAATTCCTACGGTCCGGCGGAGACGACGATTGCGGTTGCCAACTGGCCTGTTTCCGGCGATCCCAGCCTGGACGCAATCTGCCTCGGCAGCCCGCTGGCGAACCTGTCCTATTTCATCGAGGACCCGTCCGAACGCGCCAGCGACGACGACCGGTGCGTCGTTGGCTTGTTGAACGTCGGTGGGAGGCAAGTGGCTCTGGGTTACGTCGATGGAGGCAGCTGCAGCCGCTTCTTCGAACGCACGATCGATGGCGAGGCCACGCTTCTTTATGCGACGGGCGACGTGGTGCAGCTTGATCGTGAAACCGGATCAGTTCGCTTCCGAAGCAGGCAGGATGACCAGGTCAAGGTAAATGGCGTCCGGATCGAGATCGGGGAGATCGAAGAGGCGGTCTGCGCCGCCGAAGGTGTCGAGGACTGCGTCGCTTACGTGATCGATCTCGGCCGATTTTCGCAGCTCGGCGTGGTCTACACGACAAGAGGCAAGGTCGGCGTGCCAGCGGGCGACGTAAGACAGTTCTGCGCACGCCGGTTGCCGGCAGCCCTAGTCCCGTCGCGGCTTACACATTTGCAGAACTTTCCGCTTACGCCCACCGGAAAGATCGATCGGGCGGCCCTTGCGGCCGAGTTCGGCTGCTAGCGGATCTGCCTTGAGGCGTCGCCTCAGATACCGAGTTACCGATGGTAGAGACGCGGACGTTCGTCGTGGCGGTGCGCGCGCGCTGCCGTGCGAGGATGCGGATGCATCGTCGTTCTGAACCATGGCGGCGCGTGTTCAGTAACGCGCGCACTGGATCAGCGCCGATTGCGCGCCACGGTAGTAATGATGAGTCTGGCGTGTACAGAGTCTAAACCCCGGAACGCAACCGTTCCAGAATGCCGGGATCAACCCTAATGGCACAAAGGAACTGTTCCATGCGGGGATGCCGCTAGGGTCTACGCCAATGGGGCAGTGACCGTGTAGTGACGCTTGCTCAAGCAGCCGCGGCGTCGATCTTGGGCTGGAGGGTGGCAATGAACCCCTCCATCGTTGTCTCACGCATATCCACCGCTTTCGCACCGCCACCGGCCACCACGGTCACGTCGGTGATGCCGATCACGCTCAGGATCAGGCGCAGGTACTGGGTTGCTACGTCGCGGTCGCGGATCGGCGAGCCCTCGGTGTAGATGCCTCCGCTCGCGATCAGCACCGTCGCCGACTTGCCGGTGACGAGGCCCTTGCCGTCGTACCCCAGCGTCATCCCCTTGCGGACGATGTGATCGACCCACGCCTTGAGCGAGGCGGGGACGTTGTAGTTGTAGACCGGCGTGGCGATCAGGATGTGGTCGGCCGCAAGGATCTCGGCGACCAACGAGCTACAGGCTCGCCTCGCCTGACCAGCCCATCCCTAGAATACCATCCTTTGCGGGAACGGCAGTGGTGCTGCCGCCACCGCGGCGAGAGAATGCACTGGGTCGAGCGGTGGCCGGGCTTGGCCGACATGCATATTCGGTTCCGCTGCTGACGGACCCCCCGTCTAGGCCGGATTGTTCCAGGAAGTCTGCAAGCTAGGTGATGGCGGCATACGACCGAGACCCTGCTCGACCGGGATCGTAAGGGCGCCGGGAGACGACACCGTGCGTTGTGCGCAAGCCGGCGCGCTTGTCGCACCAGGTTCAGCTAAGCGCACGCTGGGCTCGGCTGACTTGCCTACAGGCTTTCGGAGAGGTTGCTCGTCACGAACTGGAGCATGGGATTTTCCGTGCTGTCGAACTTGAGCATAAGGTCGGAATGCTTCAACCCGGACGCGACACCAGTGACGACGGTCTTCTTGTGTCGCCTAAGCTTACTCTCGAAGGCTACCGCCTGGTCGGCAAAGCGCGTGTTGACGTCCTCATACATCAGGCAGAACCTCGGGTCTGCCGTCATGAGTTCCACGTGACCGATCGGCGAGTACTTCTCCCAAACAGCTGGATCGTTTCCGTAGACGTCTCGCAACGCTTGGCGCTTGCTGCTTTTCAGGAAATGCTGAACGTCGAAAATGCCGTCAAGAGCGATGACGGCGCTGAAACAACGCGTGTCGACTCCGGCGGCACACAGATGCGTCTGATCCGTAGCCAACAGCGCCGCCATAAGCGCGCCTGCCGAGTGACCCATGACAGCCCAACGGGTGGAGTCAATTTGCCATTCCTTCGAGCGAGACAGCACAAAGCCAGCGGCACGCGCAGCATCCGCGACGCATCCAGCCATGTCGGTCTGCGGCAGCAAACGATAGCCCAGACAGGCCAGGGTGTAGCCGGCCTGGTTTAGCGGCCCGGACAGCAACCTGCCACCGCGTCTGCTGCCCGTAACAAAGCCGCCACCGTGCAGGAACATCACTAGCTTGTGCGGCGACACGCCGGCAGCAGGGTATAGGTCGAGCTTTTGAGCCGGGTCGTCGCCGTAGGCAATGTCCATCACCCACCTGGTTTTTGCCGCTTTCGCCCCTGTGTCCGGTGCGTAGATGCTTGTCATGCTTTGGCTGCCATCACGCTTCGTGAGCCTTCGTTGCGGCATAT
>CAXUHU010000066.1:0-9551 GCA_964250925.1 uncultured Acetobacteraceae bacterium | reverse complement strand
GTCATACGACCGATCACGCTCGGCCGAGGAGATCGGCGTTGCGAAAAGGCGGGTACCTAGGCCGTCAACTGGCGCGGGAGCCGACAGACCCTGCGGTCAATTTGGCTTGCCGACCAAGCCAAGAAAGATCGAGGTCTGGAGCGAGGACTTGCCGGCGCCCACAACAACACCGGCGTTGTTGATACCGTACAGCGAGGTGCCGCCGGCCTCTTTCGAGTCGACGGTTACATAGGCTCTAGTCGCAATCGTGTAGATGTAGCCGTGGTCCAATCCCTGGCTGTCGGCGTAGCGGCCGACAAGCTGGCCCATGTCGTTGATCGTGTGGACCGTTGTTTGCGTGGCGCCTGGATAGGCGATGGTGGTGACGTTGCCGTGATCGATCAGGTAGTCGCCCAGAAAGTTGCCGCTGGCATCGAAGCTTTCCACCGCAAGCTCGTCGTTGTCGCTGACGCCAGTGGGAATCAGGTAGTTGGCACCCTGAATCTTGTAGTCGTGCTGCACGCCGTTCTTGACCGTGAAAGCATGGTTGAAGCCGTTCTTGTCCGCATATGATCCCGCCAGGATGCCGTTCACGCTGATTGAATTCAATTGCGTGCCGCCCTTGGCGACGGAGGCCTGCGGCGCCGTGTAGTCGGTATAGACACCGTTGAGATAGGTGAACCCCACGGCGGCATTTCCTGAATTGATCAGGTAGAAGCCGGCGACAGTGCCGGCGTCGCTGATGCCGTAGCACAATGTGGTGGTGGAGTTCGGGTCACTGAGGGTCGTGATGGTGCTGGCATGACGGACCGAACAGGTGCTGCTTCCGGAAGCCTGCACGTTCTGGACGATGTCGTCGCCTGTATTGATGGCTTCGAAAAACGTCGAGCCCATGTTGGGCGCCTTGAACGTCTTGAATGTGTATGTCTGGGCGTGAACGCCCGAGGCAGCCATGCCGCTCGTTAACATCATGATGCTGGCCAGAAACAGATTGCGCACGGGAACCTCAACCGTTTGGTTTATTGCGCCCTCTATAAGCCGAATAAAAGTCATGATCTACTGTTTTTGTGTAGCCACAATTTGAACTAATAAACCCAGAGTTGTGGAATCGAAAAAGCTCGCGCTTTTAGGTCGACGTCTTCATCGCGGTTGCTAGGCGACGATGATTGTTGAGGCATCTCCGATCAGGTTCCTGCGAGTATGCTGAAGCCACCACAAGCTCGCGTCTTGCGTTCACACGGGTGGTGCCCAGCGAACGCAGGTTGAAGAGCTGGTAGCCCGGCTGCCAACCAGCTTTGCCGAACCGCGGCAGCAGGTGGCCTAACAACTGGCCGCGATCCTGGTGGCACCGTGCGCCGTGGGGCCTGTATCGCCGTGTCAAGGCGTTGCTGGGGGGGGATGCCCGGATTCTCGACGCGACGATGCTGCTCGGCTGGTGCACCGGCGTGTCAATGACGCTGACCGCCTACGACGTGCCGTCAAACGTCACCGGCCTCGAGCAATAGGAGCGACGGTATGAAGCGGGCACAGCTGGGCGGCCGCCTGCCGCTGCTCGATCCTTCCAGCCTGACCGCCGCGCAGGGTTTCCGGTTCGGCGAGAAGCGAATCCCTGTTTGGTTTCACGGTGCACCGAACGCGGGACGGCGGCGATGTCGTAATGTCGGTCGATCCGGCGCGCGTCCGGGACTTGGCGCTTGGCCTGCCGGCCACGTCCGAGGCTCCGCATTTCGACCGCTTGGCGTTTCGTACGCCGCGGAAGATGTTCGCGACGCTGAAGGCCGATTCGGGCGATCTCCAACCTCATGTTCGATCCGGACATGCGCGATTTCTTTTGCGAGCGGGCGCCGCTTGCGTTCCCTCCGATACCGGGCGGTTGGGGGCGCATGGGCGCAACCCGCTGCGACCTCGGGGTGGTGGACGAGGCGACACTGGCCTGCGCCCTCGCGACGGTGCACAGCCTGGTCGTGCCCAAGCCCAGACGGCGTGGGCACGTCTTGGACTTGCGAAGGGAGCATCCAGGCCATGCTTCTCGCGCCGGCATGGCGGGCCGCCGCGCGGCCGGGCATGGCTTACGCTTGTCCGCGCCCCGGGATAGGCTCGCGGCCCACCGGGCGGGTGAACATGGCCCGGTCACGAATGGGAGGTTGCCATGATCCATCGCCTGTTGCTCGGCTGCGTGTTCGCGGCCTGGGCCGTCACGCCGTCGCTGGCCGAAACACTGTCGTTTCATGCGGCGCTGAGTGCCACGTCCGAGGTGCCGCCGACCAAGTCGGCTGGCGCCGGGGACGCTGCGGCGGCGCTCGACACCCTCAGCCACCGCCTGACCTACACCGTTACGTTCCACGGGTTTTCGAGCGCGGTTACGATGGCGCATTTCCATGGCCCGGCTGCGGCCGGGGTGAACGCGGGCGTTCAGGTGCCCTTGGGCAACGCGCCGGCCAGCCCGATTCATGGCTCGGTGATTTTGACGGCCGAGCAGCAGCAGCAGCTCGTCGCGGGCCAGTGGTATGCCAACGTGCACACCGCCAACAACCCGAAGGGGGCCATTCGCGGCCAGATGCTGCAAACGCATTAGCCTGGGCCGGAGCCGTGGCGAGACCGTGTCCGGCCTAACGCCCCGCCTCGCGGCAGCCGGGCCGAAAGTGTTTTTCTTCCACACGCCGAAGGCCGGCGGAACGGCGGTCGGCCATGCGCTCGAGCGGATGTTCGCTCCGGCCGAGCGTTGTCCGCTGATCGAGAACACCCAGCGCGACCACGAACGCCTCCAGGGCAACTACGCCCCATTTCTCGGCTACCGCTACTACGGCGGCCATTATGGCTACGACGTCTTTGACGCAGTCGCCGAAGAACACCACCTCGTCTCGAACTTTCGCCACCCCGTGCCGCGCCTGTTGTCGCTCTACAACTACTACCGGCTGCACGTGACCCTGCCGCACGATGCAGCCCAGCTTGACGAGCTGTATCCGGTGTCGGTAGCTCAGCACGTCGATTTCGACCGTTTTGTTTCGATGGACGACGAGCGGGTGGAGGTGCACACGCGCAACCATCAGGCCCGCCAACTCACCAGCTCGGCCTGGGACCCCGCAAGCCGTGGCGATTTGGCCCAAGCGGTCGGCGTGATCGACCGCATGGCCTGGTTTTACGTGGCCGAGCGGCAGGATGCATCGGCACGCTGGGCGAAGCAGGTGTTCGGCGAGACGATGCAGGCCATCGAGAGGGAGAACGTGACGGCCCGGCAGAGCGGCGGCCGCAAAGCGCTGACGCAAATCGCGCCGGCGACGTTGCGCATGATCGAGGACAAGAACCGGCTCGACGCCGCGCTGTACGCCCATGCTGGCCGCCGCCTGGCCGAGCAGACGCGCGGCCGCCGGCGCTGGTTCTTCGGCGGTCGATGGCGGTGCGGCGGCTAAGGAGCCGGAAAACTCGCCGGCCCGTAGGCGCCCAGGCCGTAGATGCTTTGCGCCGGGGTGTGAAGGCGCACGCCGCTGACGCCGATAAAGGCGTCCACGTCGTCGGTGGGATGGATGTGCAAACCGGCACTGTAGGAATCGGTGGTGACGGTGGCGTTCTTGGTGCCGAGGCCGGGCATGCCGAACTGTCCGGTAGAGGCGGCCAACTCCAGATCCGCCTTGCCGGGCACGATCGGAATACGCACCCCGCCGTCGAAAACGTGGCCGTTATGGGTGGCCACGCCCGCCGAGACGAAGCCGTGCGTCCCCCTCAGGACGTCGTCCAGGTATGATTTGGCCGGCGTGGGGTCGGTCAGCGTGACGGTTCCTGGCGGGCCGTTCTGCGACGGCGCCACGTTCAGGTCGTACAGCCCGCCGCCACTCTGGGCCAGTGCCGGATATATGTTCAGGTCGTACGGCCGGCTGCCCGGCGCGGCGCCAGGCAGGGCCGGCTGGGCCGCGGCCGCACTGGCCCACAACACGCCGGCAATGATCGACGATCGCACAAGCACTCGGCTCTCCGCTGGTGTTCTCATGGCGACGGCCGGCCATCCGTGCGCAGCGTATTCGGCCACGGCGGGCCCGCTTGTGCAAGTGACAGGGAAGGGTCGCACCGCGTTACGAGCGGCATCGGTCAGACCACGCTGCGCAGCGGCACGGGCGGGGGCACAGGGTCGGCCGCGGTCGGCGGCGGCGCGCGCAGCAGCAGGGCGAGCGCCGGGACCGTGCGGGCGGCCACCCAACCGGGCATGCCCGGTGACCACACCAGGGACTCGGCGTGCAGGGTGCCGTCGCGCGCATGCGAGGCCAGCGCCGCCGGATCGAACGGCCCGGTGGGCTGGCCGTTGATGACGAGGTGGAAGCGGGACTGTGCGCCGGCTTCCGGCGGCACGGGCGGCGGGGCTTGCAGGCCCGCGGGCGTGGCGCCGGCTTGGGGCTGGATCAGCGCCGCCAGGTGGTCGTCGGCGAAGCTGTCCCAGTCGATCGTGCGCTTGTCCTCCGCGCGCCCCGGATCGGCCTCCAGCGGCGTGGTGTCGGCGCGGCTGCCGGGAATTTCGGTGGTCCACGACGCCACCGTGCGCAACAGGGCGGCGGCCAGCGGCTCGGGCGCCATCGGCAGGCGCGCGCGCTCCTGCGCCAACCTCGCCATCGTGGTGCGACGCAATTGTTCGACGGCGACGCAGGCCAGTCCGCCGACCCTGTCCTCGTTGCCGTCCGCCCGGCGTATGCGCCGTTTCGGATAGACACGCGCCGCCGTGTAGTCGAGCAGCGCCACGGTGGCCGCCAGCTGCAGGGGCGAGAAACCTTCCTCGATACGGCGCAGCTTGCGCTCCAGCATGATGCGGCGTTCCGACTTGAACTCGCGCAGGTAGACCTGCTGCTCGCTGCCGATCGACAACCAATCCTCGATGTCGTTGCTGGACGTGTCGAGCTCGTAGTCACGGTCCGCGCGCCGGCGCAGCACACCCAGCAGCACGCCGCGCAGGAACAGCTCCAGGCGCTGCGCGAGCGCTTCCACTTCCTGCAGCGACATGGCCGTCGGGTGACGGAAACGCGCCTTGTCGACATTGTTGTGAAGCGGCGAGCGTTCCTCGCGGCTGTTCTTGTCGTTGTAGGCGCGGCGCCAGTCGTCATGCATCGGCACCAATGCGGTCAGCGCCAGTCCGGTCAGCTCGGCGTAGATCACCATGCGGCCGCGTACCGAGGACGAGACGAAGCTGATGCGCTTGTTCTGATACAGCGGCGGCAGCTTGCGTTGCAGGGCCGCACCGAACCTCGCCTCCATCTCGGCCGCGTTCTCGACGGAGATGAACACGCTGACCATGCCGCCGTCGAAACTCGTGTCCATGCGTTGCGGATCGACGTTGAGCCAGGGCAGCGCCTGCAGCATCGCGTTGCCGAACAAGGTGGTGCGTTCCGCCTCGTTCAGATCCTGCAACGCCTGCAGGACGGTGGGCAGCCGGCTTTCACGGTCGCGCAGGCGTTCGCGCGCCACGCCGCGCAGCCTGTTGATGATGCGTGCGCGGGTTTCGGGCTTCTTCAGCTCCTCGAACAGCACGCGCGAGCCGCCCTGGCCGGACAGCGCCTCGCGCCCCCAGCCGGCGTAGTCGCCGCCCAACGGTTCGTCCAGCTTGCCGCCGCGTATCACCTGCGACATCGGCCCGGCGCCGCGTATGCTGTCGCTGAGCACGCGCAGCTCCTGCTCGATGGACTTGACCGTGTCCTGAACGGCCAAGTTGCCCTGTTCGATCTCGCCCAGGATGCCGGTGGGTCCCGTCTGCCCCGGCGCCGCCTCCGATCGTCCCAGCAGGCGCAGCAGGTTGCCCAGCAGCTTGGCCGCTTCCAGGCACGCGACCGCACGCAGCCGGTACTGCAGGGTGTAGAACAGCGACTCCTCGAGCTGCTGCATGGTGCGCTCGATGGCATCGGCGTCGATCGAGCCGAGCCAGTTTTTCTTCACCGCCCGGCTCAGGTTTTCCAGCGCGCGGGTGTAGAAGCCGTCGATCAGCGACTTGGCATGCGCGTCGTATTGCTCGGCCGCGCGGTGCATGCGCGTGACGAAGCCGCCGCTTTCGACGCCGATCTCGTCCTGTATCTGCTGGATCAGCCGGATGGTGTAGACGA
Source organism: uncultured Acetobacteraceae bacterium (assembly GCA_964250925.1). GTDB lineage: Bacteria > Pseudomonadota > Alphaproteobacteria > Acetobacterales > Acetobacteraceae > BOG-908. The sequence goes on along the minus strand of CAXUHU010000066.1, from coordinate 3,498 downwards.
CGCCGCCCAGCTCGGCATTGTCGATGCGCGCATAGAAGGCCTGGCGCAATCCGTCCGGCCTGCTCCAATCCGCCATGATGCGGGCGCTCTGCTCGCGTATCGCCAGCAGGCGCGGGCCGAACGCGTTCTGCTGGGTGATGTCGCCCACGATGTCGCGCTCGCGCTTGACGCGGAGCTGCTCGATGGCACTGCGCCAGTCCGCACGGTTGGGCAGCGCGCCGCGCACCTCCTCGAAATCGCCGCGCAACTGGGCGCGCAGGTCGCTGATCGTATCCGTGGCGCCGTTCTGCAGGATGCGCCCGACCAACGGCAGGTCGGCGATCGCCGGCGGCTTCGGCGTGAACGAGCTTGGGAAATCCTGGAAGAACGTGCCCTTGTCCAAAAACAGCGCGCTGCGCATGAACTCGTCGCGCTCGCCGGTCTGCGGCGTGTTCACGCGGTCGTCGGCCTGCATGCGGAAGAACGCGGTCAGCATCATCCGTGCCGCGCGCGCCGTCTCCATGTCGAACTCGGTGCGGCCGTCGGTGCTGAGCGTGCATTGGCCGATGCCGGAATACGCGCGGCTGAACGCCAGCGACAGGGCCTGCAGGTCGGGCGGCATCGGCGGGCTGTAGGGCTCGAGCCGGTAGTTGGTGTTCTGGTTGACGAGGTCCTCGCGCTTCTTGCCGCGCAGCTGCGGGTCGCGCAGATCCTCGAACAGCACGTCTGCGATCATGCGGTACAGGTGGCCGCGATCCCCGGTGCCCTGGCTGCCCAGGTTGCGGCCGTCCACCAGGTAGACGTTGTCGTAGGGATAGGCCGCTTCGTTGCGTATCGAGTCGGTCCAGTTCTCCACGTAGGGCGGGCGCGGGCTGCCCTGCATGCAGTAGTCGAGTTCCATCATGGCCGCGTAGCTGTTGGCCAGCATGCGCTTCTCGTTCAGGTCGGCGAACGCGCCGCCGAGGATGGCGTAGAGGGACACCTGGTCGGGCCGTGGATTTTGCATCGACTTGGCGAGGTAGCCCATGTCGATGAAGCTGCCCGATCCGGTGCCACCGGCCACCGAGCAGACGACGATGATCTGTACCTGCGGCTCGACCTCCATGCCCAGCCGCAGCAGCGCCTCGCTGTTGGAAACGTTGTGCAGCAGCGCGCGGGCCTTGCTGTTGATGGTGTCGTTGATGTTGACGACGTCGTCGAAGAAGAACAGGCGGGAGAGCGCGCGCACCTGGCCTGCGCCGTCCTCCGCGCGGATGCTGCGCAGGTCGCCGGCCGGCAACCACTCCTTGATGTGCGGGTAGCGGTCGATCTCCCGGCCCTTGAGATACTTGCCGGTCTCGATGCGTTTCTGGATGCAATCGCTCTTGGGCAGGTCGACGAGGGCCGAGAGCGGGTCGGGCGCTTCCTCGCGGCCGGCAAGCTCCTCTTCGGCCTTGCCCTGGTAGAGGTCGAAATACAGGAACGACGCGACCTTGAAGTCATCGAGCTTCTCGACGCGGTGGCCGTTCCACAGCGTTTCCAGGATGCGGCGGCGCAGCCGGAGCAGAACCTCCTTGCCGGTGCCGCCGAGTGCCACGTAGAGGGTCGGGCGCACACGCTTCAGCTCGGTGGCGGCGTCTGCGCCAGGTGCCAAGTCGTCGGCCATCACATCGGCTCCTCTGTCGGTCCACGTCCGTCCGGCCTGCGCGGCAAGCGGGTCACTCTGCCGGGCGCAGGCCCCAGCGCCAACACTCGTTTTCCTGCGCATCGTAGATATGCAGCGCGCCCGCGAAGACGAAGGCCGCGACCTGCGACAGCGTGCGCAACCCCAACGACAGGCCCAGATCGTGAAACCCCTGGCCGTCCAGGAAGCGCAGCCCGGCCGGCACCGGCGTGGAGACCCCGCCCGGTCCGGCGACCAGCTCGGTCGCGCCCTCGGCGGCGGCCATCAACACGCAGCGCTCCCGGTCCAGCGCCAGCACCGGCGCCAGGAAATCGCCGTCGCGGCCCGGCAGGTTGCGGTCGTAGGGGCTGTTTTCGACCCAGGCACGGTGACGCAGCGTGAGCAGGCGGCAGGCGAGTATGCCGGCGGCCAGCACGGAGCCGCCAATGCGTTCCTGGCTTGCCTGGCTTTGCACGCCGATGCGCTCGAAGCCCATGCCCCGCTTGTTGCCGGCGATCGGCAGGCTGCCCAACTGCCAGACCCTGCCATCGGGGTCGACATAGGGGCGGTGCTGCAGGAACGGCGTGAAGCCGGCGCTCCAGCTTCGCCAGAGCGCGGCGCCGGCCGTGTCGTCTTCGCCCAGGCCGACCGTGACGGCGCCGCTCTGGCCGGCCCAGCTCGCCCCGGTCTCGGTGGTCATAGGCGCGGACAGGGCATCGCGCGCGACGTCGGTACCTGCAACGGGGGGTGCGTCCCGCACCGGCTCAAAACGCCACTCGCCGCCGCGTGCCATGCGGCGCCGTGCCAGATGGAGCGCGCCGCCGCGGGTGATCAGGGCCAGCGCTTCGCCTCTCATGAAGCAGGGCGCGCCGATACAGAGTTCGCCATGGGCCAGCCGGGTCGCAAGCGCCTGGGGGACCGGCCCGGCAGCCAGATCGATGATCGTCAGCCTGTCCGCGTTGCCGACGGCCAGGCCGGCCGGGCTTGCCGCCATGCTCCAGCTACGCTCGGGCAGGAGGTTCTCGCCCAAACTTGCCAGCCTGGTCCAGCCCGAGCGCCTGCGGTCGAACTCGTGCAGCCAGCCCCCATCCCGGTCCAGCGCAAACAGGCGCGCCGGTTGGCCGGCGACGGCGAAGGCGAACTGCCGGCCCGCCTCCGGCAGCTTGAAGGATGCGCGCTCGGCGGCATCCCGGGCCAGGTCCATCGGGGGCAGGCCAGCGTCGGGCAGCCCGGCATTGGGCACGCTCTGGCTCGGCTCGGCGGGGCCGGCGACGTCGGCGAGCGGCGCGCCGCAGGCAAAGCAGTGCGAAAAGGCGTGCGGCAGCACGCCGCGGCAGACCGTGCAGCCATCCGCGCTGCGCGGCCGCAAGGCTGTCAGGTCGTCTTCGGCGGCCCTGTAGGTTCGCGTGCCGGCTGCCACCCGGTCGAACCCGCCATCCGGCCCGCGATGCCAGGTTTCTGCCCAGCCTTCGTAGTCGATCCGCCAACTCGGGCCGTCCATCGTTCAGCGCCGCTGGCGGGAGGCGCGTGCGGCGCCGATGCTGAACAGGAACAGCACCAGCAGCATCGCGTTCAGCACCGCGGCCGGAATGATGACCACCAGCGACTGCCAGTAGCTGCCCATGATGCACACCACGAGCGTGGCGCCCAGCACCAGCAGGAACAGATACAGCGTCGTGCCGGCGGAGCGCGCGCGGCCCAGATCGGCGAATTGGGCAACAAGCGACTGCGTCACCGCCCGCCTGACCAGGATCAGCAGCCCGGCCCAGACCAATACCAACACGGCGGCGAGGATCATCTGCGTGGACGACAGGGCTGGTGGCGGCGGTTGGGGCAGGCTCTGCGGCCTCGCCGGAACCTGGCTCATCGGCGTGGCG
>CAXUHU010000065.1:7527-19201 GCA_964250925.1 uncultured Acetobacteraceae bacterium | reverse complement strand
GTGAGATGCTGACCGATTTCGATCCTGGCGCCCACGTCATCGTGCCTGGAGAGGCTGGCCTGATACGCGTGCCTGTCGCCTACCTTCTGCCGCTGCCCTATCAGCGCTAGAGCACCATAACTCCTGTGAGCTGACGCTATCGTGCTCTAGCCATTTGTCTTGGCGGCATGGTTACCGCGGCCGAAGGTCAACCGGATGCGATCACGCTTTTGCGGTCGGCTTCTCCCCAGCCCTGGTCACGCCTGCGTCATCCTGGAACGAAGCAAAAACACCAGCGTTTCACGGGCCATGACAAACACACCGAAGACCAGCGAAGCGGACGAGCAGGCGAAGCCGTCGTCCCCGCACACCACAGGCCATCCTCACAACCCCAAGCAGGCCACGAGCGAGGCCGACGCGGACAGCCTGCCGTCGAACGCACAGAAAGATCCGAACGAATGGACCACCGGCGGTGAGACCATGACGGGGGCCCAGGCCTCCTACTTGAAGACGCTGTCCGAAGAGGCCGGCGAGCCTTTTGACGACACGCTGACAAAGGCGGACGCCTCCAAGCAGATCGACGCATTGCAGGCCAAGACGGGTAGGGGCCGCAACCACTAAGGCAAGAGCGCCGCCCATGGCTGCCGGGATCAGGGTGTACTTGGCCCGCCGACACCCGGCACGCTTGCCCGCAGCCTTCGGCAAGGGCACATCAGCGCCTGACTGATGTGATGGCGTGCAGGAGGCTACGTGGCCAAGATCAAGGTGAAGACGCCGGTTGTGGAACTCGACGGCGACGAGATGACCCGGATCATCTGGGGGTTCATCAAAGACAAGCTGATCCTCCCCTACCTCGATATAGACCTTAAATATTACGATCTCGGCATTGAGTATCGCGACCAGACGGACGACCACGTCACCGTTGATGCCGCTAACGCGATCAAGCTCTACGGCGTAGGCGTGAAATGTGCCACGATCACGCCAGACGAGGCCCGGGTGGCTGAGTTTGGGCTGAAGCGCATGTGGCGTAGCCCGAACGGCACCATACGCAACATCCTCGACGGCACGATTTTCCGCGAGCCGATCATCTGCGCCAACGTGCCACGTTTGGTGCCGCATTGGACCAAGCCCATCGTGATCGGGCGCCATGCCTACGGCGACATCTACCGCGCGGCCGAGACCAGGATCCCTGGCCCTGGGCGAGTCAGCTTGGTGTTCGAGCCGGCCGACGGCGGCGAAAGCCACATCTACGAGGTGCACGACTTCAAGGGGCCGGGCGTGGCGATGGGCCAGCACAACACGCGCGCTAGCATCGAGGGGTTCGCGCGCGCCAGCTTCAATTACGGCCTAGCGCGCGACTACCCGGTCTACCTGTCGACCAAGAACACCATCCTCAAAGCCTATGACGGCATGTTCAAGGACGTGTTCCAGGAGGTGTTCGACGCCGAGTTCCGCACGAAATTCGAGCGTCACGGCCTGACCTACGAGCACAGGCTGATCGACGACATGGTGGCCAGTGCGTTGAAATGGTCCGGCGGCTATCTATGGGCCTGCAAAAACTACGACGGTGACGTGCAGAGCGACATCGTGGCCCAGGGTTTCGGCTCGCTGGGCCTGATGACCAGCGTGCTGATGAGCCCGGACGGCAAAACGGTCGAGAGCGAGGCCGCGCACGGTACCGTCACCCGCCACTACCGCGAGCACCAGAAGGGCCGCGAGACGAGCACCAACCCGATCGCCTCCATCTTCGCCTGGACCCGCGGGCTCATCTACCGCGGGCGGTTCGACAATACGCCGGACGTCACTGCCTTCGCCGAGACGCTGGAGCGCGTGTGTATCGAGACGGTGGAGAGCGGGGCGATGACCAAGGATCTGGCGATCCTGATCGACGCCAAGGCGCCCTGGATGAACACTCAAACCTTTCTGTCCAAAATCGACGAGAATCTGCAAAGGGCGATGCAGGCGCACCAGGGAGGTCTTACGGCCAGCGTCGCTGCGTGACCCAGTCGATACTTTTGGGGCCGCGCGGCTCGCATCTTGTTCTCGGAGCTACCCATGGACCTCAATCGCCGCGTTTTCCTGATGAGCACGCTGATGACCGGGTTCACTGCCGCGGCCGCCCGCGCTCAGACTGCACCCATTCACACCGATAGCGCCGGCCTCGATGCAGGGGAGACGCAGATTACCGTCGGTGACGGCCGCCTGCCTGCCTATTTCGCCCGGCCAGCCGGCGCCGGCCCGTTCCCTACAATCCTGGTGATCGAGGAGATCTTCGGCGTCCACGAATACATACAGGACGTCTGCCGGCGCTTCGCCAAGCTCGGCTACCTCGCGGTGGCACCCGAGCTCTACGCCCGTATCGGCGACCCGTCGCAATACACCGACCCGCACGAGATTGTATCGAAGATCATCCTCAAGGCGCCCGATGCCGTCATGCTGTCCGATCTCGACAGCACCGCCGCCTGGGCCGCGTCCAATGGGGGCGACCCGAGCCGCCTGGGCGTCACCGGCTTTTGCCGCGGCGGGCGCGACACCTGGCTGTATGCCGAACACAACCCGCGGCTGAAGGCGGCTGTCGCCTGGTATGGGCCGGTGAAAGGCCCGGTTTCGGTGATTCAGCCGCATACGCCCACCGACCAGGCGGCCGCCCTGCGTTGCCCGTTGCTGGGCCTCTATGGCGGCAAGGACGACAGCATCAATCCCGCCGATGTGAACGACGCGGCGCAACTGGCGCGCGAGGCCGGCCACAAGGTTCAGATCCATGTGTTTCCCGATGCGGGCCATGGCTTCCACGCCGACTACCGCGCCACCTACAACAAGGCGGCCGCCGAGCAGGGGTGGGCCGAAGCGCTCGCCTGGTTCAAGGCAAACGGTGTGGCGTGAGCGGCGCTACCCGGCCCGAGGCGTCCGAGGCCTACGCTGCCAGCCCGCGCGAAGTCTATCGCGCCATCTCCGGCTTGATGGTGGTGCTGGCGCTGGCTTCGCTGGACGGCAACATCGTAGGTCCGGCACTGCCGCGTATCGTCAGCGACTTGGGCGGGCTGGCCCACCTGTCGTGGGTGGTCACCGCGTTTGCGGTCGCCTCGACGGCTACGACGCCGCTCTATGGCAAGCTGTCCGACCAGTTCGGCCGGCGGCCCGCGTTCTTCGTCTCCATCGGCGTGTTCCTGCTGGGGTCTGTGCTGTGCGGCGCGGCTCACAGCATGGCGATGCTGATCGGCTCGCGGGCGTTGCAGGGCTTGGGCGCCGGCGGCCTGATCGTGTTGTCGCAGGCCACCATCGGCGACTTGGTCTCCCCACGCGAGCGCGGGCGCTACCAGGGCATGATCGCGGCCGTATTCGCGCTGTGTAGCGTGGCTGGCCCGCTGCTGGGCGGCGTGATCACCGACATGCTGTCGTGGCCGTGGATTTTCTACATCAATCTGCCGCTCGGCGTGGCAGCGCTGGTGATCCTCAGCCTGTCTTTGCCGGCAAACGCGCCTCGCCGAACCGGACAGATCGACTTTGCCGGCTTCGCGCTGATCATTGCCGCCACCTGCACCGGATTGCTGCTGCTGAGTTGGGGTGGGGCGGTGTACCCTTGGAGGTCGGCACCCATTGTGGCGCTGGGGCTGGCCACCGTGGTGCTTCTAGCCTTGCTTTGGCCCGTGGAGCGGGCGGCGCCTGAGCCGGCCTTGCCGCCGCGGCTGTTCAGGGATCGGGTGTTCTCCACCGGTGTGGCTGGCATCACGCTGACGGTCACCGCATTGTTCGGCAGCCTGGTTTTCGTGCCGCTGTTCTTTCAGGCGGTGCTCGGGCTTTCGGCGACGGAGGCGGGGCTGCGCATGGCGCCACTGATGGGTGGGCTGATCGTCAGCTCCGTCATCGGCGGTCGCGCCGTGTCGCGCACCGGCCGCTACAAGGTGTTTCCGGTGGCCGGGCTGGCGCTGGCTACGCTGGCCTACGTTGCCTTGGCCTGGGCGGCGGTGCGTGGCGTGCGCGCCAACGGGTTGGACGGGCTGCTTGCCGTGCTCGGTTTGGGCATGGGTTTGGTGATGCCCAACGTGACGACGGCGGTGCAAAACGCGGTGGACCGGGCCGACCTTGGTGTGGCCACCTCAACGCTCGGGTTCTTCCGTTCGCTCGGCGGCGCCTTCGGCGTGGCCGCTTCGGGCATGATCCTGTCGGCCACTCTGCGCGCCGCGCTGCCGCTGCAGGCGGGGCACTCGGTCGCGCTAGGCCTTTCGCAGATCAGCGCGTTGCCGACGGCGGAGCGCATCACGTTGCTGGGTGCCTACAGCCAAGCGCTGGCCACAACGTTTGCTGCGGCCGCTGGCGTAAGTGCGCTTGGCTTTGCGGTGGTGTTGTTCATGCCTGAACGGGCACTCCGAGGCGGCGTTTAATTGGCCGGATAAGATGAAAATCGGCGAACGGCTTTGATGGGGACACCAGCAACACGCTCACGATCGGACAGAACGTCGTGGCTGATCTGGCCTATACCGGCCCGAGTTACGGGGCGGCTGGCATTCTGGTCTACGACAGCCCCAGCGCCAAGATCATGGGTGAACACGGGGACGAACACCCAGGGCCTCATCTTCGATTTCGCCGATGTTGTGGGCGGGTCCGACACCCCTTCGATCGTGTCCAACAGACCGCTGCATCCTCGAAGAACGTGTTCTACAATGCGATCACAAACATCCTTACCGGATCCGATAGCTGCCCCGGAACGGCGCCGCAAACGCCTGGGCATCAAGGCGGCCATCGGGTCAGGCGCGTCGTTCTCGCGCATTGACTGCGGCCGGGCGGGCCAAGGTAGCCATTCGGGCCCGCCCTCGGTAGTCTTACCGCTCGACCCGGCTGGTGGCCGTGGGGGCGCGCCATGAAGCCGTTATTGACGAGACGTGCGGATGACCGCGGTTTCGCCCTCTTGCTGGTGCTGTGGACCATGGCGCTGCTGTCGTTGCTGGCGGCGCAGGTGACGGGGGCGGGCCGGGCGGAGACGCGGCTGGCCGCAGCCCTGCGCCAAGGGGCGCAGCTGCAGGCGGCCGCCGATGCCGCCATATACGAAGCGATCTGGCACATGCTGGATGGCAGCGGCGATTACTGGCCGCCCGGTGCGATGACACGCGTGCTGGACGAACCGGCCGGACGGGTGACGCTGACGGTGACCGATGAGCGGGGCAAGCTGGACGTGAACCAGGCGCCGCCCGCGCTGCTCCAGGCGTTGTTTGCCGTGGTGGGGGCAGACCGTGCCACGGCGCAAACCGTGGCCAATGCGATCGCCGATTGGCGGTCGCAACAGGCGACGGGCAGCGACAACGATTCGCCGCTGACCCCACAGTACAAGATGCAGGGCCGCGCCTGGGGACCGGCCGGGCAAGAGTTCCAGCGGCTGGACGAGTTGCCGCTGGTGCTGGGCATGTCGCCGTCGCTCTACGCTGCCAGCCTGCCCTATCTGACGCTGGCGCTGGAGCAGAGCCCCTGGCTGCAATACGCTGATCCGCCGGTGCTGGCGGCGATTGCCCGGGCCAAGCGTGACTCGGGGCTGGCAGTGGATGCGGCCGACGTGCGCGGGCCGATCGTGCTGCGGATGCAGGCGAGGGTGGCAGGCGCTGGCGGGGCTGCGTTCACCCGGCGGGTGCTGCTTAGGCTGGACGGAACGCTGAGCGGGCCAGCCTGGAAGTACCGCATCCTGTCTTGGGAAGACGGGGCGCAATAAGCGCGCTTCAAAGCCCTACCATGCCGGTTATTTGACGCCTGCTTCCTGTGCGCCGGTGCTTACGGCCACGATGCTGCTCCGCTCCGGTGCTCGAACGCGAACGCCGACTTCGCCTAGGGATTTTGAAGACGCTCTGCGTTGGCGCGCCATCGGATGGGCGTAATGAAACGGACGACCACCGAAGTGGCCGCCCCTCTCAAGCGCTGGAGATCTCGGCTTAGCGGCCGACCAAGCCCTTGCACGCCGTCGCGTTCTCGATGTTGGTGTTGAACTTCTTCTCGTTGCCCAGAATGTCGTTGGTGATCGTCAAGATGAACGCCTTGGCGCCGCTCTTGCCGATGCCGACGAAGCCGTTATTGGCGATCGACGTCGCATAGGCGCCAGACGCGTTGTAGTGGTCTTTCAGGAAGCTGATGATGCCCTGCGCGATGACCGGGCTGGCATAGCATTGTGCAAAGTCGAACGTGGTGTAGCCGACGACCGGATAGCCCTCGCTGTCGGTCTGGATCAACGGCACCAGGTTGCTGGGGTCCTGAACGCCGGCCTGCGTGGTCGGCGGCTTGAGGTGCGTGCCGACCTTGGCGTGGTTCAAGCCGAGTTCGATGCTGGCGACCGTCGGCAGGTAGGCGGTCGTGCCGTTTTTCACGGACGGCACGTTGAGCTGGCTCGGCATGTTGTTGGTGAGCACGGCGTTGCTGTTCGGATCGACCGTCGTGTAGTCGGGCGACAGATAGGCGATCGCCGACGTGACTGTCGTGCCGGACAGGCTGCTTTCGTAGCTGGCAACGGCCTGGCTGCCGCTCTCGCCCACGAAGTTGCTGTTTGGTGCAACACCGCCCGAGAACGCGTTGACGAAGGTGGTGCTGGCCACGATCGGCAGCGGGAAGTTTGAGTTCTTGGCGTTGCAGACGACCGAGAAATGGTTGAGCAGCAGGAACGACGTGCCCGACCCGTCAGAACGATAGACGACGGTTATCGTGCCGGGTGCCAGCGTGTTGCCGACCGAGGTCTGCGACCAGTCGGTGATCTTGCCCGAGAAGATGCCGCACAGGTCGTTGTCGGTCAGCGCGACCTGGCCATTGGCGGTGAAGGCGGAGTTGATGATCGGAAAGGCAACGCCCACGCCCATCGAAGGCAGCTGGATCAGATCGCCGGCGGCGGACTGGCCGACGCTGGACGTGTCCCACTGCATAATCTGCGTGGTGTTGAACGTGGCGTCGGACGCGCCGTAGCTGACCGAGGCTGCGCCGCCCACGGTGCCGCTGCACAACTTGTTGTTGGCGCCATCGACCTTGTTGGCGTCGCAGCTAAGGTCGTCGTTCAGGAACGCGGCCTGGCCGGAGCCCGAGCCAGCCGGCCAGTAGAGAACGTCGTTGCCGGTGGCCGGCGCCGGATTGGCGAACATCGCGCCAGTGTTGGGCTGGCTGTTGTTGAACGTGGCGAATTCGTTGAAGTAGTCGAATTCGGCCAGGGTGGAGCCGCCGCCGGTGATGGCCTTGGTGGATTCCTGCGCGAACGCGCTGGACGAGAAGCAAGCCAAGGCAGCCGCGGATACGGCTCCCAGCAGATGGGTGCGAGACATGCGATTTCCTTTATGGAAGCGAAGACCAGTCTCTGTGGGCTGGCTGGCGATTTCCTACCAGGAAGGGCGCGGGATGTGTGTGACGCGATGGTTAATGGTATGTGACGGAAGTATGACAATACCTGGCTGATGATCGGTCCGTTGCAGGCCATCGATTACGTGTTGCTGCACGGCGCGCTGTATTGCTAGAAGGCGCTGCGCGTGGCAACGCGGCCGTGTATTTCGCGTATGGGTTCAGCAGGTGTGTCGAGATGGTTGCTGCAACTCTTACGTGGATGAAGGTTGGCAACGGAAAAGCTGCGGCCGCTGTGGCCGGGTTTGCCCTGGGTGCCGCTTTCTTCCCGCCGGCGGCCAAGGCCGCACCTGAAAAGCTGCATTTCGACTTGACTGAGATTCGAGTCGAGGGCAGCACCGTGTTGCCGCAGGACTTGGTTGAAGAAACCGTCTATCCGTTCGTGGGCCCGGACAAGACGTCGGACGACGTCGAGCATGCACGTGCGGCGCTGGAAGCGCTTTATCAATCCAAGGGTTTCGCCACCGTCTCGGTCACCATCCCGCCGCAGCACATCAGCCAGAGCGGCGGCGTGATCGAACTGCAGGTGATCGAGCGCCGGGTAGGGCGTCTGCGCGTCGTGGGCGCGCGATACTTCTTGCCCAGCGACGTGCGGGCCGGCGCTCCGTCGGTGCAGCCCGGCACCGTGCCGAACATGAACGACGTGACGCGCGACCTGACCACGCTCAACACGCTGCCCGACCGCCAGGTGACGCCGTCGCTGAAAGCCGGGCGCCGGGCCGATACGGTGGATGTCGACCTCAAGGTGGACGACACGCTGCCGCTGCACGGCTCGCTGGAGTTGAACAACCGCTACAACGCCGACACCACGCCGCTGCGCCTGAACGCGTCGCTAACCTACGGCAATTTTTTCCAGCGCGGCGATTCAGCGACGATCAGCTACCAAGTTGCCCCCGAGAACGTGCGCGATGCCGAGGTCACGTCAGCCTCGTACCTGTTTCACATACCGGATAGCAAGCTGTCGCTGCTGCTGAGCTACCTGCACTCCAACAGCAACGTCACCGCACTCGGCACCACCGATGTGGCAGGGCGCGGCACCAGCGCGGGTTTCCGCGTGCTGATCCCGCTTGGCAGCACCTCGAGTTTTAGCCATTCGCTATCGATAGGCTGGGACTACAAAAAGTATTACGAGCTGGATACGTTCACCACGACCAAGCAGGTAACCTCGGCGCCGGTTACGTATTACCCGGTCAGCGCACTCTACGCAGCGGATTGGACGGGCGCACGCTCCACCACGTCGCTGTCGCTCGGGCTTGAGTTTGGGTTGCCCAATCTGGGCAGCGACCTGCAGGCGTTCGACAACAAGGCCTATGGTGCGATACCGGGCTTCTCGATCGCACGCGCGACGCTGACGCGCGAGCAGGATTTCAAGCACGACATCCAGCTCTGGGCGTCGCTGACCGGGCAGCTGACCAACGATCCGCTGGTCAGCAGCGAGCAGATCGCGATGGGCGGCGTGGATAGCGTGCGCGGCTATCTGGAAGCCGAGACGCTTGGCGATAGCGGCGCGTTCCTGCAGACCGAGCTGCGCAGCCCCTCGGTGGCCAAGTACCTGGGCAAGACTCCGGTGAAATCCTGGCGCTTTCACCTGTTTTCCGACATGGGCGTGGTCAGCCTGACAAAGGCGCAGGTGGACCAGCGGTCCAGCTACGGGCTGAGCTCGGCGGGCATCGGCAGCCGTGTCAACCTGTGGGGCTACTTGAACGGCGTGCTGCAGGATGCGCAAACGTTCAACAACGGCCCGAACACCAAAGCCGGCACCAACCGCGTGCTGTTTCGCGTCTATGGGGAGTTTTGATCTGATGCCCGGCTCATTCCGGCGGCGTCTTCTGCGCCACCGTTGCGGCTTTGTCGCGGTGGTTTGCGTCGTTGTGCAATTGCTGGGCGCGTGCGCGGCGCAGGCGGCGTGGTGGAACGGCGATTGGCAGTACCGCATCAAGATCGATGCCGATACCGGGCCCAAGGGCGCCAATATCGGCGAGGCGATCGGGCGCACGCAGGTGCTGGTGCGGTTGCTCGCCAACAACTTCAAGTTCGACAGCGCCAAGCAGGACGGCAGCGATCTGCGGTTCGTGGCCGGCGACGACCGCACGCCGCTGCACTACCACATCGAGAAGTTTGATGGCCTGGTCGACCAGGTGGCCCTCGTCTGGGTCGATGTGCCCGACATCGCACCCGGCGCCTCCACAAGCTTCTACATGTATTGGGGCAACGACAAGGCAAACGACGCTTCGGATGCGCACGCGACCTACGATGCGGACCAACTGCTGATCTGGCATTTCGGCGAGGAGAACGGGCTGCCGAAAGACAGCACCAGCTACGCCAACAACGCGTTGTCGCCCGGCAGGCGCGACCTGAACGCCATCATCGGTTTTGGCAGCAAGCTCGACGGCACGTCGCCGATCAAGCTGACCCCGTCGCCGACGTTGAACATCGCGGCCGGCGAAGCGCTCACCTGGCAGGCCTGGATCAAGCCCAACCCGGCCACCGAAACCGCGGTGCTGTACGACCAGCGCGACACGGCCGGCGTGAACGATTTTCGTGTGACCCTTACCGCCGGCGTACCACAGGTAAGCGTCGCCTCTGCCACCGGCGCGGTGAACGCGACGGCAACCGCACCCCTGGTCGCCGATAGCTGGCACCTGCTGACCGTCACCGCGTCAGCCGATGCCGTCACGCTATACGTCGACGGCGCAAAGGCGGCGCAGGCGGCCGGCGCGTTGCCCGCGATCAACGGCGCAGGCCTGCTTGGCGGCGCTGCCGCGGCTCCGGCGACGGCCGTGCCCGCTGCGGCGCCTGCGAACTTCGTGGGCGAGATGGACGAGCTGCAAATTAGCAAGGTGGTCCGCCCTGCCGGTGCCATCATGCTCGCCGACCGCGACCAGGGCACGCAGTCCAGCCTGCTGGTCTTCGAAAACCCCGAGCAGACCAGCAGCTTCGGCAGCGGCTATATCGGCATCATCCTCAAATCCGTCACCGTCGATGCCTGGGTGATCATCGGCATCTTGATTTTCATGATGCTCGTCTCCTGGCTCGTGATGGTGGCCAAGGCGATGTACGTCAGCCGGGTTGCCGGCGCCAACAAGCGCTTTCTCAAACTGATGCGCGAGGTGAACCGTCGCGACCCGGCGCTGCTGCCGTCGGTGCCGAAGGAGAGCGCGCGCGGCGTGACCATGTCGTGCCTGTATCGCGTTTACGAGACGGGCGTGCGCGAGGTGAACGACCGGTTGCAGGGCGGGCGGCACTTGCCGGACGGTTCGATCGCGCCGCAATCGCTCGCGGCGATCCGTTCGTCGATGGATGCCCAAATGGTGCGCGAGATCGCCAAGCTGAACAACCTGATGGTGTTCCTGACCATCGCCATTTCCGGCGGCCCGTTCGTGGGCCTGCTCGGCACGGTGGTGGGTGTGATGATCACGTTTGCCGCCATTGCTGCGGCCGGCGACGTCAACGTGAATTCAATCGCGCCCGGCATCTCGGCGGCGTTGCTGGCGACGGCCACCGGCATGTTCGTGGCGATCCCGGCACTGTTCGGCTACAACTACTTCCAGACGCGCATCAAGACGGTGATCTCGGAGATGAGCGTGTTCGTCGATGAAGTGGTGACCCGTATCGCCGAAGGCGACTACGCGCGCGCCCGCGTGCCCCGGGCGGCGGAGTAGCGTCATGCAGATCAACGACGAGAAGCCCTACGACGACATCAACATCACGCCGATGCTCGACCTGGCATACGTGCTGGTTGTGATCTTCATCATCATGACGACAGCCAGCGTGCAGGGCGTGAAAGTCGATCTGCCGAAGGGCAGTTCGACGGTGGCGCGGGCCGGGCCCAAAACCAAGGTGATCTCCGGCAACGGGGCAGGCCAGGTCTTTATCGATGCGATACCGGTAAGCCTTGCGGAGTTGGAGGCCAAGCTGCGCGACGCCCGCGCGATCACGCCTGATCTGCCGATCGTTCTAAAAGGTGACCGGCAATCGCAGTATGAGAAGATCATGAACGTGCTAGACGTGTGCGGCCGCGTCGGCATCACCTCGCTGGGTTTGGCGGCCCAGCGCACCGCCGGCAGCTGACATGCTGGACGACGATGATTTCAACGCTGAGCTGGACCGCAAGACGCCTTTGCAACGCTGGGGCCTGCCGGTGGGCGGCGTGGTGTGCATCGGGGCGACCGGGCTGGGGATCTACACGGTGCTGACAGGGCATCACGGCCCCGCCGCCCGGCCGCACAACGAGCCGCACATGACGCAGGTTCAACTGCCGCTACCCCCGCCTCCACCGCCCAAGACCCCGCCCCCGAAGAAGGCGGCGGAGACGCCAAAGCCCGGTGAACCCACGCCGCAC
>CAXUHU010000065.1:2014-7517 GCA_964250925.1 uncultured Acetobacteraceae bacterium | reverse complement strand
GTCCCCGCCTGCCGCTGTCACCACCTCGATCCAGGGAAACGGGCCTGGGTCGCTGGCCGCCGGCAATGGCGCGGGCGGCGATTGTATCGGCGCGGGTTGCGGCATCGGCGATGGCGCGGGCGGCGACAACGACGCCTACTATTCGGGCCTGGTCAGTCGTCAGCTGAAGAGCGTGCTGACCGATGACGAGCGCCTGCGCTTTGCCAAGTATCAGTTGACCATCCTGTTCTCGCTTGATGCGTCCGGTCATCTGGCCAACGCGCGAGTAGCCAGTTACAGCGGCGACCAGGACGTGCGCGCAGAGGTGGAGCGGGTTATCCGGTCGGCATCGACCGGCGACACACCGGCGGCTTCTATCGTCGGGCGGGAGTTCACGGTGCGCATCACCGAGCGCGCCCGTGGCTGACACGAAGGACGAAATGACAATGAGGCAGACGTGCCGGGGCTGGGTTGGCCGGATCTCGATCGTGGCGGCGTTGGTCGCGACCTGCGTGCCCGCTGGGGCCGACGAGCAGGCCAATGAGGATCGGCTGCGCGACGCGTTGCGCCAATCGGTGACCGAGATGCGCGCGGCACAGGATCAGGCGGCGCAAGCCCAGGCCGACCTGGCCCGCGCGAACGCGGACAAGGCGGCAATACAGCAACAGCTGGACGCGGCAAATGCCAAGCTCGCGCAGGCCGCCGGCAAATCGGCGGCCCGTCCGGCCGATGCTGAAGCGCTGCAGAACGCGCTCCGCGCGGCTCAGGAGCAGGAGGCGAACCTGGCGCAGAAGAACACCAAGCTTCAAAGTAGCTTCCAAGGCGTGGCCGAGCTGGCGCGCGCCAAGGATGCGGAAAGCCGGCAAGCGCAAGCCGTGCTGAAAGCCAAGGGCACCGCGTTGGAAACCTGCAAGACCGCCAACACCAAGCTGCTCGACGTGGCCGAGCAGATACTGCATCTGTATCAGAGCCAGGACTTCCGGTCGGTGCTGCTGCGCAGCTACGAGCCGCTGGTGGGGATGGAAAAGGTGAAGCTGGAAAACATGGTCCAGGACTACGACGACAAGATCCGCGACCAGGAATACATCGCACCCGTCCAGCGCGGGCGGTAGCGTCTATGCGTCGGCACCGGCTTTTGGTGATCGCCGCCGCGGCATTCGGCGTGTGCGCCGCAGCGCCCGACCCGGTGATCGCCGAGCGCGGGGCCGAGCAGATTACCGTCAGTCAGGCGCGCGCGTTACTCGCCGCCGCCGATCCGGACAGCCGGCACAAGCTCCTGACAGACCAGGCCGCGCTGAAGGACTTTTTGCGCAACGTGCTGGTGCAGCGCGCGATCCTGGCCGAGGCTCTGGGCCAGAAATGGGACCAGAAGCCCGATGTGGCAGCCCTGCTTGCTCGCGCGCACGACCAGGTCGTGGCCCAGAGCTTCCTGGCGGCCCATGCCGAGCTGCCATCGGGCTTTCCGTCGGAAGCCGTGGTGCAGGCGGCTTACGACCAGAACAAGGCGCAGTTCATGCAGCCGCGCGGCTATCGTCTGGTGCAGCTTTTTGCTGCCAAACCGGCGGCGGGGTCTGTCGATGACGGCAAACGCCGGTTGGCCACGTTGCGGGCGCAGGTCGATCGTGGCCGGCTCGCTTTTCCCGACGCAGCGCGCCACGATGCCGGGGTGCAATACCTCGACATGGGGTGGCTCACCGAGAAACAGCTCGTGCCGGCCGTGCACGATGCCGTGCTGGGCTTGCCCGAAGGTGCAATGACCGCGCCGGTGTGCGTCGATAACGGCTGTCACGTAATCAAGCTGCTGGCGACCAGGCCGGCGGGGCCCGTGGCGTTGGCGGAGGTGCATGATGCGCTGATACGCGCCCTTCGCCAGCAGAAACAGGCGGAGCTGGAACGCGCTTACGCCTCCGGGCTGCTGGCCAAACAACCTGTCGCGATCGACGAGATCCAGTTGTCGCGCATGGCGCCATGAAGACACGAGGGGACACGCGATGCACAGGCCGACGGTAGTGCTGGTACTGGCGATTGGGTGGTGCGGCTGCGCAGACGCACAGCCGTCGCACGACACCTGCGTGGACGTGCAGGTGGGCACGGCACAGAGCTACGACTGCCTGAACCAAAAACTCCAGGCGACAGCCAGGCAAACGCCGAAACTGTCATCCGACAATGCGGCACCGTACAATGCGAATTCCCCTGGCAACGTGACGGGCCAATTCAACGAGAGTGCCACCCGTAATCGGCTTGGCAGCAATTTCGGCCATTCGGTGACGCCCGAGCGGCCTACCGCCAGTTTCGGTCCGCATTGAGCGACTTGGGCAAGGCAAGCCGTTTTTGTTGAAGAAAGACACAAAGATCTTTTGTATGGTGAACATGCTGCCGGAAACTCCGCGACAGCATGCCCAGAGATTTGTTATTTTTAAGAAGCAAGCCTTGCCGGTCTACGAACACCCAGAAATCAGTCGGCCAGAAGCTTCGGCAGCAGCACGCTCAGGATCGGCGCGCCGATGCCGGTCACCAGGTCGTAGCCAACCTTGGCCGAGTACCCGCCGTTGCTGCCGCTTTTGATGTCGCGGAAACTGTTCGTGCCCAGCAGCGGGTAGATGTAGGTGTCGAGCAAGCCGATGGTGCTCTTGCCGGCAGCGATCCGCTTGGAATTGACCAGGCCGATCAGCCCTGCCAGCACGGGGGAGGATACGGAGGTTCCTCCGATCTGCTCCTCCTGTCCCCCAACGATCACCAGCACGCCGGTGTTGGGGTTCGCGTCGGCCGACAGGTCGGGCACTGCCCGCTTGGCATAGCTCACCCCCGATTGGTAGCTCGGCTTGGTGAAATACGTGCTGATGCCGCCGCCGCTGCCGGACCATCCCGTTTCGGACGACACGGTCGTTCCGCTTAGCTTCAGCGTGGTGCCGCCCGCCGCGGCTACGTGCGGACTGGTGCTGTAGAACGAGGGCACGTTCGCGCTGCCGCCGCACTCGTGGCTGCCGCTGTCGCCGGTGGAGACGAACACGCTGGCGCCGAGCGACGTCATGGTCGCGAAATACTGGTCGTCGGTGGCAAGCTCGCCGGTTGACTCGTCGGTTTCGCACTCGCCCAGGCTGATGGAGACCTGGGTGATGACCACACCCGATTGCAGGTCGCTGATCACGCGCTGGAACGTCGTGTCCAGATGCGCGTCGGTCAGCGATTGCGACGCATAGACGCGCACCTTGCTGCTGGGCCCCATGGAGCTGGAATACTGGGTATCCAGGCTTTCCTCGCCCGACAGCCCAGGCAATGTGCCGGGCACGGCCTGGATGAGGGTGATGTTCGACAGGCTCTGCGATACGCCGGCGATCGACCAGAAGCTGGTCAGGTCGGACGTCTTGGGAAACGTGTCGATGACGATGGCGGTCGTGGTGCCCGACCCTGTGCTGAGGCCGTTGGCCGCGTAGGCGTTCAGCAGGTCGGACGGAAGATAGGGCGTGGTACCCGCGCGCGGCTTGGAGAGCACGTGTTCGTAATGGGCGTGGTGCTGCGGCTGCAAGCCGTTGATGCTGAGCACGATGCCGGCAAGTTCGGACGGAACGGATGGCTCGGTGTCGGCCGACACGTAATCCTGTCCCTCGGAAACGATGTGCGAGAAGTGGACTTCCAGCGCGCGCGATACCGTATCCGCGCGGCCGCTGACGGTAATCGTCATACGGCTCGGCACGGTCGCCTCGATCGTCAGGCCCGCCGATTTCAACCAGCGTACCACGGCATCGTGGTCCTCCTGCGTCGGGAAATGATCGGTTGCGAGCTCGGCCGCCGACATTGTGGCCCCCGATTGCACGCGTGCGCTCATTCCGGCGAAATCGCGCAGGCGCAGGGCCACCTGAAACTGAACGACGCTCGCCGGGTCGGCCTCGCCAACGACGCGCACGCTGCGGGCCAGTGGTGCCACGCTTCCGGTTAGCGTCGTGGGGGCGGCCGATGCCGGCTGTGAAACGGACAGGCCGAACGCCGCGGTCAGAAGGGCGAGACGTCTTGTGTATCTATGCACGGGCGGTCCTTGCATGTGGTGAGATTACAACCTGAACATGTGCCAGGCACCCTAGGCAACACAAAACGAACCGAAAGCTTGTTCCAGCATCGAAGGCGATTCTCTGTTGCCGAGATCATCGCAGGTGGGCACGGTCCGACCATGCGAGACTTACGGTCGGCGGCCCGCGACCTGCAGGACGGACGGGCGACCAGCCGATCCCTGGTCGAGGATTGCCTTGAGCGCATCGCCGATCCGGCCGGGGAGGGCGGCCGGACCTTCATCACCGTCTATGCCGCGCAGGCACGCGCCTCGGCCGATGCGATGGATGCGCTGCGCAATGCCGGGCGTGCGCCCGGCCGCTACGCCGGCATCCCGATCAGCCTGAAGGACCTGCTGGACGTGGCGGGCGAGCCCACGCCGGCGGGCTCGGCCGTGCTGGCGGCGGCGGCACCTGCTGCCTGCCACGCAACCGTGGTGCAACGGCTTCTGGCCGCCGGTCTGGTGCCGATCGGGCGTACCAACATGACGGAGTTTGCGTTCAGCGGCGTGGGCATCAACCCGCATCACGGCACGCCGCAGGCGCCGTTCGGCCGCGTGCCGAACGATCCCCTGGCAGGGCGCGTGCCTGGAGGCAGCTCGTCGGGCGCGGCCGTTTCGGTGTCGGACGGCATGGCATGGGCGGCGATCGGCACGGATACCGGGGGGTCGTGCCGCATCCCAGCGGCCTTCTGCGGCGTCACCGGCTTCAAGCCGACCGCACGCCGCGTTCCGCGAGAAGGTGTGCTGCCCCTCTCTCCCTCGCTCGATTCCGTGGGGCCGCTGGCCAATACAGTAACGTGCTGCGCCGTGATGGATGCCATCTTGGCCGGCGAGGCGCCGATGGACTTGGCCGACATGCCGGCAGCGGGGCTGCGCCTGCTGATGCCCACCAACGTTGTGCTGGACGGCATGGACGCGGCAACCGAGCGGGCGACGGACCGTGCGGTGCAACGTTTGGACCGGGCAGGCGCTGTCATCGTACATAAACCGCTGCGCGCGTTAGACGAGATCATTCGGGCGCACGCAAACGGAGGATTTGCGGTCGTCGAGTCCTACGCCTGGCATCGCGCGTTGCTGGCCGAACAGGGCGGGCGCTACGATCAGCGCGTGTCCGACCGCATACTGCCTGGCGCCCGGATGCTGGCCGCCGATTACGTCGCCTTGGTTGAGGCGCGCGTCCGGATCAGCGCGTTGTTTGGGGCGGAGATGGCGGCCCATGATGCTCTGCTGATGCCCACCGTGCCGATTGCGCCACCGCTGATCGCTGCATTCGACGCCGAGGAGGATTACAAGCGTCTGAACGGCCTGATTCTACGCAATGCAGCGCAGGTCAACTTCCTGGACGGCTGTGCCGTTAGCGTGCCGTGCCACGAACCAGGCTCGCCCCCCGCCGCAATCAGCCTGGTAGCGCCCGGCATGGCGGACCTTCGCCTGCTTGCCCTCGCCAGGGTGCTGGAACCGATATTGACGCTCAAGTAA
>CAXUHU010000065.1:0-1914 GCA_964250925.1 uncultured Acetobacteraceae bacterium | reverse complement strand
GGTTGTTTCGAGTATGATGGACATGCTTGCCAATACGGGAACTGGCGCACGATAGCTTTCGGCGGCCGAACGCTATCGTGCGCCTGCGACTACATTCCCTTGTCGCTCTGGGCCATCGTGATGTGCTTCTGGATGGTGGGAATAGTCGAGTCGGCGAACGCCTTCAGGTCGGGGTCGGTCCCGTTCTTGGACTCGTTCTGGAACACCTTCAGCTCAGCCTCGTGCGAGGTGACCTGGCCTTTGAGGTAGGCCGTGTCGAACTTCTTGCCGCTCATGCCCTGCAGCTTGCCCATCATCTTCTGCTGGGCGGCATCCGGCTCGGACGGCGGCGTCACGCCCTTGGCGCTGGCGAGCTTCATCAGTTCGGCGTTGTTGGGGGTGTGCTCGTCGATCATCGTCTGGGCGAACTGCTTGACGGTATCCGTCTGCGTCTTCTGTTGGGCTAGCTGTGCTGCCTGTACCTCGGCCATCCCGCCCTGGGCCGCCTTCACCACGAACTTCTTGTCGGTAGCGGAAAGCCTAGCCGTGCTGGCCATGGGCGAGGCTGTTCCGGCCATGCCGGCAGCCGGCGCCATCGTCGAGGAGGCGGGCGGGGCCATGGTGGACGAGCTGGGCGCAGCGCCGGTCGATGTCTGTGCCATGGCCTGGCCGGCGCCCAGCAGCGGCAACATGAGGGCCGCAGTACAGGCGAGATATTTGTTCAAGGGAAGCTCCTTCAATGAGGCCGCTTATTCGCGGCCCATGGTCAACCCAACGCCGCCGCCGCCCGAGGCGTTTCATGGCCGACCGTCACGGCTTTGTGCGGCCGCAAGCTAGACCTTTGTCTTAAACCAAGGCTGTCAGCCGCGATGGCGGAAGCGCTCGACGGCGGCCACCAGCGCGCGGCGCACCCCCGGTTCCAGCGCGGAATGGCCGGCATCGGGGATGATCGTCAACCGTGCCGACGGCCAATGGGCCGCCAGATCGAAGGCGCTGACCGACGGGCAGACCATGTCGTAGCGGCCCTGCACGATCTCCCCTGGCAGGTGTCCGATGGCGGCCATGTGGGCCAGCAAGCCGCCTGGGGGCAGGAACAGGTCGTGGGCGAAGTAATGCGCCTCGATCCGCGCCAGGCCCAGCGCCGTTCGGTCGCCGGCAAACGAGCTGACGGTGTCCGGGCTGGGCAGCAGCGTGCTGCAGGAGCCCTCGTAGATGGACCAGGCCCTGGCTGCGGCCATGTGCACGGCCGGATCGGGGTCGGTCAGGCGCTGCAGGTAGCTGCCTAGCAGGTTCTTACGCTCCGCTTCGGGCAGGAAGCCGGAAAATGCGGCGTGCGCATCGGGGAACACCTGTGCCAGGCCGTTCAAAAACCAGTCGACCTCGCTGCCGCGGCCCAGGAAGACGCCGCGCAGCACCAAGCCTACCACATGCTCGGGCTGCGCCTGCGCGTAGGCCAAAGCGAGCGTGGACCCCCAGGAGCCGCCGAACAGCAGCCAGCGCTCCAGGCCCAGATAGCTGCGCAGGCGTTCGATGTCGCCCACCAGATGCGGCGTGGTGTTGGCATCCAGGCTGCCCAGCGGTCGCGACCGGCCGGCCCCCCGCTGGTCGAAGATCACAATGCGCCAATGGGCGGGATCGAAAAACCGGCGGTGCACGGCGCCGGCCCCGGCACCCGGGCCGCCGTGCAGGAACAGCACCGGCCGGCCGCGCGGGTTGCCCACCTGCTCCCAATACATCACGTGACCGTCCGTCAGCGGCAGGTAGCCCGTCTCGAACGGGCCGATTTCGGGGAACAGGTCGCACGTGGCATGCTGCGAAGCTTATCGCCTGTATCGGGTGAACAAAAGTTACCGTAACCCGAATGTATCGGGGTGGCGCGAAGTGTGATCGGGGATGACGATGGGCAGGCTTTGGATGGTGGTGGGCGCCCTGGCG
>CAXUHU010000064.1:3708-19261 GCA_964250925.1 uncultured Acetobacteraceae bacterium | reverse complement strand
CCTCGGGTCAGCCACGGGCCTCAATGGCGGCCGCAGCCTGCTCCACCAGCTCGGCTATCACCGCGGCCACACTCTGTTCCTGCGTGACCATGCCGACGGATTGGCCCGCCATTACCGAGCCGTTCTCCACGTCGCCCTCGACCACGGCACGGCGCAGCGCGCCGGCCCAGAAATGCTCGATCTCCAGTTGCGCCGCCTCGCGCGTCAGTTCGCCCGACTGGTAGCGCCCCAGCGCCACCGCCTGCGCTTCGAGGAAGCGGCGCGTGCCCTCGTTGACCAGGCCGCGCACGGGTATCACCGGGAACCGCGTGTCCAGCTGCACCGAGGGCAGTGCGTCACGTGCGTTGGCCCGCAAAAAGGCGCGCTTGAAGTTAGCATGCGCGATGCTGTCGGTGGTGGCCGCGAAACGGGTGCCGAGCTGGGCGCCGGCAGCGCCCATTTCCAGGTAGGACAGGATCGCCTCGCCTCGGCCGATGCCGCCCGCCACGAACACCGGCACGTCACGAAGATGGGGCAGGATCTCCTGCGCCAGCACTGTCAGCGAGACCGGGCCGATATGGCCGCCCGCCTCCGAGCCCTCGATGACCAGCGCATCGGCCCCGGTCCTGACGAAACGGCGGGCCAGCACCAGGGCCGGCGCGAAGCAGACGAGCTTGGCCCCGCCATCCTTCACCGCGCGCACCGCCGGCCCAGGCGGGATACCGCCGGCCAGCACGACGTGACTGACGCCGGCACGCAGGCAGACGGCCACCAGCGCGCCGAGCTGCGGGTGCATGGTGATCAGGTTTACCCCGAACGGCGCCCGGGTCATCGCCTGGGTAGCGGCAATTTCGGCCTCCAGCAGTGCCGGGCCCATCGAACCGCAGGCCAACACGCCGAAGCCGCCGGCGTTCGAGATTGCAGCGACCAGGTGGCGTTCGCTGACCCAGCTCATCGCCCCGCCCATGATGGCGGTGGGCGTGCCCAGGAAGGCGCAGCCGCGCTGCCACAGCTGGTCCAGTCGTCTCCGCGCGCGGCTGATCGCGGGCGGACAATCGACGATAGCGGTGTCAGGCGGCATCGAGGCCATACGCCGTGTGCAGCGCCCTTACCGCAAGCTCGGTATAGTCTTCGGCGATCAGCACGCTCACCTTGATCTCGCTGGTGGATATCACCTGGATGTTGATCGAGCGTTCCGCCAGGGTGCGGAACATCGTGTTGGCAATGCCGGCGTGGCTGCGCATGCCGACGCCCACCACGGAAATCTTGACCACGTCCTTGTCGGTGAGCAGGGTGGTAAAGCCTATGTTGTCGCGCTCGCGTTCCAGGCAGGCGATCACCCGCGGCAGGTCGGCGCGGCCGATGGTGAACGTCATGTCGGTAGCACCCTCGGCCGATACGTTCTGCACGATCATATCGACGTTCACGCGCGCCTCCGTCAGCGGTCCGAACACCGCGGTGGCGACCCCTGGACGGTCGGGCACGTGGCGCAACGTCACCTTCGCCTCGTCGCGCGAATAGGCGATCCCGGTCACGACTTCCTTTTCCACGATCTCGTCCTCATCGACCAGGAGCGTCCCCTGGTTCTGCTGATCCGGCTCCACGAAGCTGGACAGGACCTGCACCCTGACCCGCTCCTTCATCGCCAACTCCACGCTGCGCGCCTGCAGGACGCGCGCGCCGACCGATGCCAGTTCCAGCATCTCCTCGTAGGCGATCTTGTCGAGCTTTTTCGCCCGCGGCACCATGCGCGGATCGGTGGTGTACACGCCATCCACATCCGTGTAGATGTCGCATCGGTCGGCCTTTATGGCAGACGCCAATGCCACGGCCGAGGTGTCCGACCCGCCGCGGCCCAGGGTGGCGATGCGGTTGTCGGGACCCAGGCCCTGAAAACCGGCCACGACAGCGACCTGGCCCCGCTCCATGTGCCTTACCAGTTCGCTGGCGTCGATGCTGTGGATGCGGGCGCTTCCGTGCGCGTCGTCGGTGCGCAGCGGTATCTGCCAGCCGGCCCAGGATCGCGCCTCGATGCCGATCGCCTGCAGGGCGATGGCCAGCAGACCGGTTGTCACCTGTTCGCCCGTGGCGACCACCGCGTCGTACTCGCGGGCGTCGTGCAACGGCGAGAGCGTTTGGCACCAGCCCACCAGCTGGTTGGTGGCACCCGCCATGGCCGAGACGACCACGGCCACCTGGTCGCCCAGCTCCACCTGCCGGCGGACTCGCTGCGCGGCACGGCGGATATGGTCCAGGTCGGCAACCGATGTGCCGCCGAACTTCATCACGATGCGGGCCATGGTATCCTTCCATCGGAGCGCGGCGTCAGG
This sequence comes from uncultured Acetobacteraceae bacterium, assembly GCA_964250925.1. GTDB lineage: Bacteria > Pseudomonadota > Alphaproteobacteria > Acetobacterales > Acetobacteraceae > BOG-908. Next base: position 16,952 of record CAXUHU010000064.1, on the reverse strand, counting down.
CCGGGCCGCCGCGGGTGCGGGGTGGTCTAGTGGCCGGACGCTGGTAAGACAATCGCGTCGGCTGAGGGGCAGCTATCGTATGTCGGAGACCGTGCGGGCGGATGGTGACGTTTCGGCCGGCGAGGTAGCCCGGTTTACCGCGCTGGCGCCACGCTGGTGGGACGAACGCGGGCCGATGCGGGCACTGCACGCGATGAACGGCTTGCGCGTCGGCTGGATCGTGCAGCGCGTGCGCGCGCAACACGGCGACGCGCCCGTGCCCGTGCTCGATTTGGGCTGTGGCGGCGGCATCGCTTCCGAAGCACTGGCCCGCGCCGGCTTGAGCGTGACCGGCGTGGATGCGTCGACCGAGGCGATCGGGGTAGCGCGCGCTCACGCGGCTGCCGCGGGGCTGAACATCGCGTATCGCGTAGGCGTCCCCCGCGACCTGCTGGCCGAGGGTGCGCGTTACGCAGCGATCGCCGCACTCGAGCTCATCGAGCACGTGCCCGACCAGCCTGCGTTGCTGAGAACGCTGGCCGGCCTGCTCGACCCAGGCGGACTGCTGTTTCTATCGACCCTGAACCGCACCGTGCGGTCGCTCGCGGTCGCCAAGATCGGCGCGGAGTACATCGTAAGAATGCTGCCGGCCGGAACGCATGACTGGCGGCGCTTCGTCAAACCCGATGAGGCGGCTTCAATGGGCCGCGCTGCGGGGCTTCGCCTCACCGACGTTTCGGGCATGGTCTTCACCGCGGCCGGAGGCTGGGCCACGAGCCGCGACGTGGCCGTCAACTACATCGCAGCATTCAGGCGCGACTGACCGTCATCCGACCAGCGCCAGCTCAGGCTGGCCCGCCCGGCTCCAGCCTATCGGGTCAACGCGTGGGGCGTATGCCCGATGTCAATACGCACGGCTGCCACTGCACGGATTGCACGGCCCGCCAGCGCCGTGGCGTAGAGAGCGACCGGCGCGAGATAGGCCACTTCCACGAACGTATCGGACAGCTCGCCCACACCGAGCGCCACCATCGCGAGTACGGTATAATAGAGGAACACCGCAACGAACGCGTTCCACGAAACGCTCAGGGCGCTCGCCAGGTTATTACGGACAGTCATCGGCAGTTCTCTCGTCGGCATAAAACCAACATACGCGGCAGCCGGCTGATAATAAGCCTGCTTACTGACTAGGTGCCATGCTCCCGACGCATGAAGCCGCTCGGCCTGATCACGGAAGTCCGAAGTGGCAGTCGGCCTGAACAGCAGCCCGATAGGGCGGCCAGATTTGCGTGCTTCCCAGCAAAGGTAGGCCTATGTAGCCCCGCAATCGCAGTCGGCCATCGGCGGGAACCCAGACTTCCGCGCTGTAGATGCGGCCGTTTTCGGGATTGGTGACGGTTCCGTGCCAGCGCCCGTCGTCCTGCGGTTTCAAGTCGGCCAGTAGGACCGAATGGCATTGCGGCCTGCCGAGCCAGTCGCGTTTCACGTCGCCATTCGCCGGCCAGTCCGATAGTCCGACGATCACGCCGCATAGGACAGGCCCACAGGCTCGTACCTCGATGATGCCGCCGCCGTCCTCCGTTCTCCAGCGGCCCATCGGTGCCGGCGCCTGTGCCGACGCCTGCGCGACGGTGCCGGCCAGCAGCAAGGCGGCTGGCCAAACCCTAGCCATCGGCGCGCGGCACCCATGGGATGCTGGTGACCTCTATTCCGTCTTCGGCCAGAGCCTCGGCCTGCTCCGGCGTCGTTTCGCCGTAGATGGGCTTTGCCGGCATTTCGCCATCGTGCATCGCCCGGGCGGCCTCGGCGAAGCGCGAACCGACGTAGTCGCATCTCTGTTCCACCTCGGCGCGGATGCGTTGCAGCACGGCGCGCACACGATCGGGCATGATCGGCGGGCCGCCTACCGTCACCTCGCCCGGCGCCGCCGACGTCAATCGTTCCGTCTGCGGCGTGTCCGCAACAGGCTTGCCAGGCGTTGTTGCGGCCGTCCCGGGCGGCGGCGCTGCAGGCGGCTTGGCGCCCCGCGATAGCCGCGGCGCCATCATAGCGCGTTCGACCCGCGGGCTGGCGCAGACCGGACATTCCAGCAGTCCGGCACGGGCCTGCTGGTCGAAAGCCGCGCTGCTGCGAAACCAGCCGTCGAAATCATGGCCGGCAGCGCAGCGCAGATCATAATGAATCATCGAAGTCCGGCACCTGAAAAACACACCAAATTATATGCGCTGCTGCGCCCAGGCTGCCAGACGGCTACTCAAGCGGCCAGGAGGGCATCCAGCTTGCCGGCACGATCCAGTGCCGCCAGGTCGTCGCTACCGCCGACATGGGTACCGTCGATGAAAATCTGCGGAACCGTGCCGCGGCCGCCGGAGCGCGTGCGAGCTTCTTCGCGCGCCGGCGTACCGGATGGCGCGTCGATCTCGCGAAACGGGGCGCCTTTCCGCGTCAGCAGGTTCACGGCCCGGGCGCAATAGGGGCAGAACGGCTGGGTGTAGATTTCAATCGTCTTCAATCTCGTCTCCTGGCAAACCCGGTGCGCGGTCCGATTGTGGCGGGGCGACGCGGCTGGCCACCAGAACGTCCACGCCGGCAGCGCCGGCGGCACGCAGCGCGGTGGCGCAGGCACGCGCCGTTGCGCCGGAAGTCAGCACGTCGTCGATCAACACAACGCGCCGGCCCGCGATCCGGATGCGCCGTGCTGGACGCACGACGATGGCGCCCTGCATCTGTGCGGCACGGCCAGCCGCCGAATGGGAACCCAAGGGCGACGTCGGGCGGATGCGGGCCAGCGCGTCGGGCAGGGTGGGCAGGCCCGTCCGCCGCGCCAGGCTGGCAGCCAGCAGAACGGCCTGATTGTAGCGTCTGTGCAGCAGCCGCCAGCGGTGCAGCGGCACCGGCACCAGCAAGTCGGCGCCCGCCAGCAGGGCGGCTCCAGCCCGGTGCATGTGCAGGGCCAGCGCCGCCGCGTTCTCCTGCCGGTCGGCGTGCTTCAACGGCAAGATCAGAGTTTTGGCAGCGGCATCGTAGAGCAGTGCGGCGCGAGCACGATCCCAGCCCGGCGGATCGGCTGCGCAACCGTGGCATGGCCGGCGCCCGTCGGCCAACTCGCGGCTGCTGAACGGCAGGCCACAGCGCCAGCACAGCGGCTCCGCAATGAAGTTCATCGCCCCGAAGCACGCGGCACAGAGCTGTCCCGGTGCGGCTACTTCAGTGGCGCAACCGGCGCAACTGGCGGGCAGCAGCAGGTCCAAGGTGGCGCGCGCGATAACACCCAGCATGATGCCCAAATATCAGCTATCGGGCGTCAGTCGTCAGAGGAAACAGGGCCTGCCATGTCCGACATGCACATTTTCGATCGGCATGCGGTTCGTTTGCATCGCGAACGGGCGGCCGGCCGCGTGGCCGCGGTGGAGCCGATCCTGCGGGACGCGGCCGAACGCCTGCTGGACCGGCTGGACGACACCACGCATCGGTTCAGCCAGGCGCTGGATCTGGGCGGGCGCGGCATCGTGGCCCCGCTGCTGCGCGCCCGCGGGATCGCGACGGTATGCCTCGACCTGTCGCCCAGGATGGCGGCGCGTAACGGCGGCCCTGCCGTGGCCGGCGATGAGGAGCGGCTCCCATTCGCGCCCGGCAGCTTCGACCTCGTGGTGGCCAGCCTATCGTTGCATTGGGTAAATGACCTGCCCGGCGCGTTGATCCAGCTTCGTCGGGCATTGCGCCCCGACGGTCTGCTCCTGGCCAGCCTGCCCGCCCTCGGAACGCTGGCCAGCCTGCGCAGTGCGCTGACGCAGGCCGAGGCCGCCGCCAGCGGCGGCGCCTCTCCACGCGTATCCCCCTTCGCCGAACTGCCCGACTGTGCAGCCCTGCTGCAACGCGCCGGTTTCGCCCTGCCGGTGGCCGACATGGACGAGATGACGATACTCTACGCCGACCCGCTCGGCCTGTTACGCGACCTGCGCGACGCCGGCGAGACGAACGCGGTTCGGCAACGTCACCGCGCCATCCCGCCCCGCGACCTGTTCCCGGCTGCGCTTGCCAACCTGCCGCAGCAGGAGGGCCGTACCCAGGCTGTCTTGCGTCTGGCGATGCTGACTGGCTGGGCACCGGCTCCCACCCAGCCGGTGCCGCTGGAGCGCGGCACCGGACAGGTCAGCCTGGCAAAGCTGTTCGGTCCGCAATCAGAACCGTGAGCTTCACTGGACGCACAGTTACCGGTAGCCCCAATGCGGGCCCACCCACACGTGATAGGGGCTATAATAGCCGGGGAACCAGCGATAGCGGGGCGCATAGACGACCGGCGGTGCGGCAACGATCGGTGCGCCTACTACAACGGCCGGGCCGCCGACATAGACGCCGCCGCGCCAGCCCCAACCGCCATGCCAGCCCCAGCCGTAGCCGCCGTGCCAGCCATAGCCGCCGCGAGCCCACCAGGCTTGCGCCGGTGCCGGCGTCAGCAACGGTCCGGTCAAGGCGACAGCCAATGCACCGCACGCCAAAATCGTCTTCAAGATGTTCACAAGTGCCTCCTTGCGTTCATGGGCCATGCCGCTCGTGGCATCGACCTCATCAATGCCCATTTTGGGTGCGGGATGTTTCACGTCCGCTATCAGCAGGTTTCCAAGCGTAACGCGGCACGGTGCGGCTACCGATCGCTGGCGTGCTCCAGCCGGTTGAACCAGGCGTTGCCCCACAGGTCCAACCGAACCGGGTCGTAGCCCAGCCCCAACCGCCACAGCACAACGGGCAGCGAAAGCTGGTCCTGGTAGCTCCAGGCCAGATGTTCCGCCCACCAGGCACGATTGATCCGCGACAACTCCGGATGGTCGGGGCTGCGGGCGATCAAGCCCCCCGCCATCAGCCCGGCATGCGCCGGAAACCCTTCCGCCCGATAATGGGCGACCTGTTCGCGCAACGGCAGGCCGGCATATTTCGCCATGCAAGCCGCCGCTTCCAGCTCTTCATAGATGCAGTCGCGGTCCGGATGAACGAACAGGGACCACCCGGACGAACCGACATGCCCGCCGAACTCGGCCGCAAAATCGGGCGACTTGATCTGCAAGCAGCCGTCGATCCAGATCAGCCGGTCGTAGCGCGGACGCCACCTAAACGGTGCATACCGCCAGGCCAGCCTGCCGCCCGGGAATACGCGATGGCTCATCACCTTGAAGTATTTGGCTCGCATGCGCGGATGCAATTGCGGCCGTGCACGCGAACGAACGATGCGCCACGCCCCGATCCGGTCCGGCCAATCAGCGTCGGTAAAGCAGACGAAGTCGCACTCGCCAACCTGCGCCGCCGGCTGCAGCAACGCATCGTAGCCGCCGTAAATGGCCGTGAAAACACAGGTGCGCACAGGTGGGCCTCGGGAGGAAGGCCAGGGTCCATGCCCCTCGACCCCGCTAAGGACACGTCCTTAGAACCGTCTCTTGGAGGCGTCTAAGCCCTGGCCTCCCTTGCCCCCGACACCCAACCGGTTGACGCCCGCGCTGCGCGCGGCTACTAGCGCGCCTCCGTTGTTGCACCGGCCCCGGTGGCGGAATTGGTAGACGCGCAGGTTTCAGGTATCTGTGACCGCAAGGTCGTGGAAGTTCGAGTCTTCTCCGGGGCACCAACGACGGCGGGTTTGGGCGTAGGATGACTGTTCAGTTCAACGCGTCCGGCCCGCTCTTCCTGCACCGTGACGACCTCCCCGACGACGTGGATTTGGGGCCGGTCGTCGCCGTCGACACCGAGACGATGGGCCTGAACCCGCATCGCGACCGGCTGTGCCTGGTGCAGCTATCGTCGGGCGGCGGCAGCGCGCACCTTGTGCAGATCGTGCCCCGGAGGCTGGGCGGGCGCGGCTACGACTGTCCTAACCTGAAACGACTGTTGGCCGATACCCGCATCGTCAAGCTGATGCATTTCGCGCGTTTCGACGTGGGTGTGCTGCAATACAACCTCGGCATCACGGTGGCTCCGGTGAAGTGTACCAAGATCGCCGCCAAGCTGGTGCGCACGTTCACCGACCGTCACGGTTTGCGCGACCTGTGCCGTGAGTTGCTGGGTGTGGAGATTTCCAAGCAGCAGCAGACGTCCGATTGGGGTGCGGCCGAGCTGACACCGGAGCAGGTGAGCTATGCCGCCTCCGACGTGCTGCATCTGCATGCGCTGTGGAGCCGGCTGGAGGCGTTACTCATTCGCGAGGGCCGGCTGGAGCTGGCCGAGGCGTGCTTCGCGTTCCTGCCCGCCCGCACGCGGCTGGACATGCTGGGCTACGAGGAGCCGGACATCTTCGCCCATCGCGCCTAGTATCTGGCGCGCAGCGTAACAACGCCGGCCATTCGGCCGCGCTCGGCAAGACGCGCCAGCTGGCGCGGCCGGACACGCGTGGTAAGCAGCGATGCCCTGCGGCGGGCATCGCGTTCGGGCTACATGCCGATCGCCCGCTTGTACAAATCCAACAGACTCTCCTGCTCCTCGACCTCGGCGGGCTCTTTCTTGCGAAGCCGGATCAGCTGCCGAAGAACGGCCACATCGAAGCCCGACGACTTGCCCTCGGCGTAGATGTCCTTGATGTCGTTGCCCAAAGCCTTGCGTTCTTCCTCCAGCCGTTCGATGCGCTCGATCAGCGAAAGCAGGCGATCTGCGGCAATACCGCCCACCTTCGGATCGGGGTCGGCCTCCTGCCGCCTGCGGCTTTTCGAGGCGTCGTCGGTCGTGTTCAGGGCGCGATGGTTCGGCATTGGGGTTCCTTGTCGGCGCGGACGATGTAGCCCGCCGGCGCGCGCTTGAGAACTCGGCCGGCGGCGCTCAGGGCCTCTTGCGCAGCGGGCGCACGAAACACGGACCCTGCACCGTGAACCCGTTGGCTTGGCAGAAAGCGTGCAGGTCGTGCTGGGCGTCGAGCGACGCCAGCTCGAGCGTGCCGCATCCGGCGACCCGGGCCGCCTGGGCCGCCGCCTTGACCAGCAGCCGGCCGATACCCCGATGCCGGGCAGGGGCGTCCACCAGCAGCAGCGAGACGTGGGCGACGGGCAGCGTGGCGGTGAGCGTGGGGCGCCAGTGAAGCGCGACCAGACCGCTGGGCGGCCCCCATTCCAGCGCAAGCAGCGCCGTGCCCGAGCCGTGGCGAACGGCATCCAAACGCTCGGCCATCGCGGCGGGCGAGACGGGGTGGCCGGCTGCGGTCAGCAGGGCGGCCAAGGCCGGCGCGTCTGTCGCCGCGGCGGAGCGTAGCTCCAGCCCGGTGCGCGTGCTCACGGCCGGCCGTTCTCGGTCGGCCAAGCGGCCTGGCGTCGCGGGCTTGTCAGCGTGGACAGGACGACGACTGTCCGTCCAGTCCTTCGCGGCGCCTTTCGAAGGTTGCGGACGATTTCGGGCCGTCCCGTGTGATCCGCACGATGTCCATGCCGTCGAAATCGTGCGGGCTCCAATCCGGAACCGCAGCCGGGTCCGCGCCGTGCGAGGCGAGAAGCAGGCGGGCCAGTGCAACGGCCTCCGTGTGCTCCCAAGTTACGATCACGAGGGCATGCCGCAGGCCCGGGGCTTCCACAGCAGACCGAAGCGACGCGACGTCGGCGAAGCCGATGCTGGTATTGACGGGCAAGCCCAGGGCGACGGCCGCGGGTTCGATCGTGGCCAGCGGCCGGACGTAGTCGTAGGCAACACCGTGGTCCTCCTTCACAACGGCAGGGTTTGGCGCAAAGAGCGCGTCCGGCGTGCCGAATTGCTGAGCGAGCACGCGGCCCAAGGCCAAGGCCCGGTTCAGACCCTGGCAGCTGAGCTGTCCCAGCCCTGCTGGCGGCTTCTCGCCGTGTCGGATCAGCACCACCGTCTCCGTCGTCGGCGGCTGCGCCAGAGCCGCGCCGATGACGAGCCCGGCAGCGCAGGCCGCACCGGTTACGATCCGGCCCAACATTCGGGAAGAGCAAGCGTGCATCGCAAATCCCAAACAGACATGCCGCGATTGCGCAATCGCTCCGAGCATCGCTTGCGCCCTGCGCCTGGCCGGCCGAAGCTGCGAGCCGGACCATGACGGGGAGGTGGGTATGGCAATCGTGAGCGTGATGTATCCGGGCACGTCCGGCTCGAAATTCGACATGGATTACTATCTTCACAAGCACATGCCGATGGTGGCCGAAACCTGGACCCCGGCGGGTTTGCACGGCTACTACGTGCTGAAAGGCCAACCCGGTGCCGATGGTGGACCGCCAGCCTACCAGGTGATCGTCAACCTGGATTTCAGTTCCGCCGAGGCGTTCCAGGCCGCGGTGGCCGAAAGCGGCGCCAAGGTGATGGGCGATGTGCCCAACTTCACCGACCTGCAGCCGGTCATCCAGGTCAGCGACCTGGCCGATAGCTATCGGGCGGCCGGCAGCGCACACTGAACGCATGACGAACTGGCCGGGCGCGGGGCTAGCAGGACTGGTGCTGGCCCTGGTTTGTGCGGGTCCACGCGCGGCCGAAGCCTTGGACGCCACCATCCTGCACTACACCGCGCGGCTGCACGGCATCCCCCTGCTGTCGGCGACCGTCTGTTTGCGGCTGGACGCCAGCCGCTACTCGGCAAGCCTGTCGGCCCGCACGCTGGGGCTGGCCGAGTTCCTGGTGCACGGCCGCAGCGAGGGAAGCGTGGACGGCATGGTGGACGCGGCCGGGCTGAAGCCCCGCGCCTACGCCGAGCACGGCCGGCTGTCGGGCGAGAACCATGCGATCGCCATCGACTACCCGGCCGGCAGCCCGGTACTACGGTTGAGCGAGCCGCCGCAGGAAGAGTACCGCCTGCCCATACCGGCCGCGATCCTGCCCGGCTCCCTGGACGGGTTGAGCACGGTGGCACGGCAAGCGCTGACCGCCACGCGCACCGGCGCCTGCCTGCCCGAAGCACGGGTGTTCGACGGCCGCCAAGTCCGCCGGCTCACGATGCGGGCGTCCGGCACGGACGCGTTTGCCCCGAGCCCACGCTCCATCTTCTCCGGCCAGGCGCTGCGGTGCGAGACCGATTCGGTCATGCTCGCCGGCTTCCTGAAGTCGAGCACGGTGACGTCGCAAGCCAAGCCGCGCCATGGCCGGCTTTGGCTCGCCGCCATCGTTCGGGGCGGCCCCGCGGTGCCGGTGCGCATTACTTTCGATGCCGAATTGCTGGGCGACGTGGTCGTCGATCTGGACGCGGCCTCGGCCAGCAAGGACGCTGTCTGCGGCAGCGCAACGGCCGACAAGCCCGGCCCGACACGGTAGCTAGCGCCCGCCCTTCTCACGCCGTCTCAAGCAAGCCAAGCGCCTGGCGTTCGAACAGCCGCCGGTAAATGCCGCCCGCCTGCGCCACCAGGGCCGCGTGGGTGCCTTCCTCGACCACGCAGCCGCCGTCGAACACCAGGATGCGGTCCATCGCGCGCACGGTCGAAAGCCGGTGCGCGATCACGATGGCGGTGCGACCGACGATGAGCCGCTCCATGGCGGCCTGGATGGCCGCTTCGCTTTCGCTGTCCAGGCTGGACGTCGCCTCGTCGAGGATCAGGATCGGCGCGTTGGCCAGGAAGGCGCGGGCGATGGCCACGCGCTGCCGCTCGCCGCCGGAAAGCTTGATGCCGCGCTCGCCCACCAGCGTTGCGTAGCCTTTCGGCTGGCGTGCGATGAAATCGTGCGCATGCGCCAGCCGCGCCGCGCGCTCGATGTCGGCTGGCGCGGCGCCTGGCCGGCCATAGGCGATGTTTTCGGCCAGCGTGCGGTGAAACAGCGTGGGTTCCTGCGGCACGATCGCGATCTGCCGGCGCAGGCTGGCTTGGGTCACACCCGCGATGTCCTGGCCGTCGATGCGTATGGTGCCGCCCTGCACGTCGTGCAGGCGCTGGATCAGCCGCACGAAGGTCGACTTCCCCGAGCCCGACGGACCCACCAGGCCCACGCGCTCGCCGCCCGCTATGGCGACCGACAGATCCTCGAACAACGGCCGCGCATGCGCCCCGTAGCGGAAGGCTACGCCGCTGAACACGATGCGTCCTGCGGTAACGCGCAACTCGGTCGCCCCGGGCCGATCGGTCACCTCCAGCCGTTCGGCGTGCAGCGCCACCAGCTCGGCCATGTCGTTGATGCCGCGCTGCAACTCGCGCACCGTCTGCCCCATGTTGCGCAGGTAGCCGTGCAGCACGAAATACATCGTCAGCACGGTGGCGACGTCGCCGGCGTTTGCCTGGCCGCGGCGCCACAGCCAGGTGATCGTGCCGGCAATCAGCAACTGCAGGACCAGCAGGGCCGCACCCTGGATGGAAAAGCTGACGACGCCGCGCATCCATGTGCGGTCGGTCCGCCGCGCCCATTTGCCCAGCACGCCGTCCAGCCGCGTCTCCTCGCGCGCCTCCGCCCCGAACGCCTTGACCGACGCGTTGCAGGTGATCGCATCGGCCAGCGCACCCGACACGCGCGTGTCCCAGGCGTTGGAGAGCTGAGCCGCGGGCGCCACCCAGGCGACCGAGAGCCAAACTGTCAGCAGCAGGTACAGCGCGCTGCCGGCCGCGATCGCCAGACCCATCGCCGGCCAGTGCAGCCCCAGCAGCACCGACGCGCCGACAAGCACGGTGATCCCCGGCACCACCGCGAACACGATCACGTCGTTGAGCGAATCCACCGCGCCGGCACCGCGCAGAACCTGGCGCACGACGGCGCCCGAAAAACTCTCGGCGTGCCAGGATGCGGAAAAGCGCTGCACGCGCGCGAAGGCGTCCGCCTTGACCACCTGCATCATGCGCAGCGTCAGCCGGACGATGCCCCACAACGCCAATTGCCGTACGCCGAGCATGAACAGCCCGAGCGCGCCCAGCCACACCAGCGCGTCCACCGCGGCTGTACGCTGGCCGGCACCGACCGCGTCCACCAGGCGGCCGGCGAAGATGGGTGTCGCCACGTCCGCCAGCGTCGCCACGATCATGCCCAGCAGGACGAGGCTGGCCAGGCCAGCCTGACGGCGCCACAGGGCGGCCAGGAAAACGACGACGCTGCTCATCCAGCCAGTCTAGCACACAGGATTTCTATTGCAGCATCCTCGCGGAACCGTTTCCGGCGGGAGCCGGGCCCAGGTCCGGGTCGCGCATGCGGGCGGTCAGCGCCTGGCGGAACGGGGGCAGGTTGCCCAGGCGCAACGCCGCGTCGCGCAGCAGTCGGGCAGGCAGGCTGTCGCCTGCTGCGTACAGGCGCATGATGGCCTCGGTACCCAGGAAAAACAGCCTGGTCTCGGCGCGGTGCGCCGCCTCGTAGTCGCGCAGGCAACCCGGATCGGCCACACCGCGGCCGGCGGCCACGGCCGTAAGAAGCGCCCGCGCCAAGGCATGCTGGCCCAGCAGGCCGAAATTGAAGCCGTGCGCGGTCGTCGGATGCATGCCCACGGCGGCGTCGCCCAGCAATGCGAAACGCCGTCCCACGAAGCGCTGCGCGTAGGTCGTGACCACCGGGACGGCGTGTCGGCCGCCTACCGGCCGCATCGTCCCCAGCCGGTTGCGGTAGCGCCTGGTGACCTCCGCGCCGAACGCATCGTCGTCCAGGCGGAGCAGGGCCGCCGCGTCGGCCTCGCCCAGCGTCATCACCGCCGAGGAGCAGCCGCCGTTCAGCGGCAACGTCACCAGCGTGCGGCCGTATTCAAACCAGGCGGTCGCGGTCTCGCGGTGGGGCAGGGTGTGCGCCACCGGACAGACCAGCATGCGCTGCCGGTAGTCGTTCATGCTGGCGCCGATGCCCTGCTGCTGGCGCAGGCGCGACCGCCGGGTGTCGGCGGCGACGACAAGCTGCGCCCGCAGCGTCTGTCCGTCCGAGAGGGTCGCCACGGACCCGCCGCCCTCGGACCGCACCGAAGCCACCGACACTCCCGCCAGCACCGCAGTGCCCGCCTGGGCGCAGACCACGGCGTGCAGCGACCGGCGCAGCCAGTGATTGGGCACGAAACGGCCGATCGGGCCTTCGCCTGGCCGGCCGCCGCCGAAATGCATGGCGTAGCGGGAGGGGCCGTTCAGCACCTGCATGTGCTTCAGCGGGGCCACGACGGCTTTGGGGATGGCGTCCCACGCGCCCATCGCCCGCAGCATGGCCACCGAACGGTCGGTCAACGCGATCTCGCGCCCGTCGTCTGAAGGGTCGGCCAGAGCCGTGACCGGCTGCGGGTCCACGAGCGCAATACTCAGTCCGCTGCCGGCCATGGAAGCGGCAAAGGCCAGCCCTACCGGGCCAGCACCGGCAACCAGCACGTCATACTCCTGCATGGCCCGCCTTCGTCCTGTTCGCAGCTCCCTATCTGGTGGCTTGGTCGCCGGGTGTGAGGTGCGTGGTACCCGGGCTGGCAACCCGACGGCGCTTCCGCGTGTTTGCTGCACGTCGCGTTACGCTACGCTTCGATCCTGCCCGCTCGCCGTATCACCTGATGAGAGCCAGCAATGACCCAAGCAAGACGCGCGGAGACTGCCCCACCCGCATCGCCCCAGCTATGGGGCGGCCTTGAGTGCAGCGTGGTTCGTGTGGGCGACGCGTGGTGCGACCAGGTGCGCGAAACGGGCCATGAGCGGCGGGGCACCGCCGATATCGCCCGCATCGCCCGGCTTGGCGTGCGCACCGTCCGCTACCCACTGCTTTGGGAGCGGCACGAGCCGCCCAGCGTCGAGGCGACGGCGTGGCACGACCGCCAGATGGCCAGCTTGCAGCAGCACGGCATCGCCGTGATCGCCGGGCTCGTGCATCACGGCGCGGGACCGGCCGCCACGCACCTGCTGGACCCGCTATTCGCCGAGCGCCTGGCCGTACATGCCGGCCGTATGGTGCGCCGCTACCCCGGCGTGCAGAGCTGGATACCGGTCAACGAGCCGCTGACCACGGCGCGTTTCTCCTGCCTGTACGGCCATTGGCACCCGCATCTGCGCGACGAGGGCGCGTTCTTGCGGGCGGTCGTCAACCAGTGCCGGGGAAGCCTGCTGGCGATGCGCGCCATCCGAGCCGAGCAGCCTGGCGCACACTTCGTCAGTACCGAGGATATCGGCCGCATCTTCGCCACCCCGCCCCTGGCCGGGCAGGCCGAGTACGAGAACGACCGGCGCTGGCTCAGCATGGACCTGCTCTGCGGCATGGTGGGCCGCCGTCATCCCTGGCGCGGCTACCTTGAGGCGCATGGCGTGCCGGCGCGTCACCTCGACGAACTGGCCACCGGCGAGGCTGCTCCGGACGTGCTCGGCATCAACCACTATGCCACCAGCGACCGCTTCCTCGACGATCGGCTCGGCCTCTATCCGCGCCACATGCACCAGGGC
>CAXUHU010000064.1:0-3646 GCA_964250925.1 uncultured Acetobacteraceae bacterium | reverse complement strand
GTACGGGCGGGGCTGGAGCCGGGGGCCACCGGGTGGGCGGCGCGGCTGCGCGAAGTGTGGGCCCGCTACGGCCGTGCGATGGCGATCACCGAGGTTCATCTCGGCTGCGAGGACCCGGCCGAGACGGTGCTGTGGCTGATGGAGGCATGGGATGCGGCGTTGACGCTGCGTGCCGAAGGGGCTGCATGCCTGGCGGTCACGGCCTGGGCGCTGTTCGGCCTGGTCGATTGGGACAGCCTGCTGTGCCAGCGCCGGGGCCGCTACGAACCGGGCGCTTTCGACGTTTGCACCCAGCCTCCCAGTGCGCTTCCGGTGGCGGCCGTCATTGAGGCGCTGGCACGCAAGGGCGCCTATGCCGATCCGATCGCGTCTGGGCCGGGCTGGTGGCGCCGGCAGGACCGCATCCATGCCGGGCTGCGAGAGGATGCCGGCGCGCAGTGACGACACCATCCAAGAATGTGCCGGATGGGGGCTTGCCCGAAACTGCGCTCGCCTTCGTCATCCGTCATTTCCGCTGCCGGCCAGCCCTGTCCGCCGGCCTGTTCTCGGTGGTTGCAAGCGCTGCCCTGTGCGCCGTCGGCGTGCAATACGCGCTTAAGCTGCTGGTGGACGGCATGTCGTCGGCAGGAGCGGCTGGAGCAGGCGGGCACCGCGCCGGCGTGATCGCGCCGCTGTCGCTGCTGCTGGCGCTGCTTGGTGCCGAATGCGCCTTTTGGCGCCTGGGCGGCTTCATCGGCAGCCGCCTGGTGATCCAGGCGGGCGAAGACATCCGGGCCGACCTGTTCGAAGCGGTCAGCGCGCAGCCGTGGCGCTTCTATGCCGATCAGGGCAGCGGCGCCTTGGCCAGCCGCATCATGTCCGCCGCACAGGCGGCGACCGGCGTGATGCGCACCACGGTGTGGAACCTGCTGCCGCCGGTGGCCGACCTGGTCGGGTCGGTGCTGGTGCTGACCAGCATCGACGGGCGGATCGGCGGCGCGCTGGTGGTCGTGGCCGGGGGTGCGGTCGTCGTCCTGCACCGCATGGGTCTGCGAGGCTTTCCGTTTCACCTGGCCTACCACCGCGCGGCGGCCGAGGTGGCCGGCAGCTTCACCGACGTGCTGGGCAACATGGGCGTGGTGCGCGCTTACGGCGCCCGCCTGCGGGAAAGCCAGATGCTGCGCCGGCGCATGCAGGCCGAAGGCAGGACGCACGCGGCGAGCTGGCATTTCTTGGAGCGGCTGCGGTCCTGGCACGACGTCACGTTCTGGCTAGCCAACGCCTTGGTGCTTAGCGTGGCCGTGCTGCAGTGGCAGCGCGGATCGATCACCACCGGCAGTGTCCTGGTGATCTGCACGCTGACCCTGCGCGTGCTGACCGGGTCGCGTGAGGCGGCGCTTTCCCTGCTCGGCGTCACCAACCAGCTTGGCGCGGTGTCGGAGGCGTTGTCGGTGCTGCGCATGGATCAGCCTGGCCGCGCGCCGGCCGGGCTGCGTCCGCTGCTGGCCACCCGCGGTCAGGTCGAGCTGGCCGGTGTCAGCTACGCGCCACCGTCCGGCCGCGTCCTGTTCGACCAGCTCGACCTGCGCATCCGATCGGGCCAGCGGGTCGGCGTCGTGGGGCCTTCCGGGGCCGGCAAGTCCACGCTGCTGCGGCTGATGCAGGGCATCGTGCAGCCCGATAGCGGTCGCGTGCTGGTTGATGGTCAGGACGTGGCCCGACACGACCAGGACAGCCTGGCGCAAGCCTTCTGTGTGGTCACTCAGGAGGTCTCGTTGTTTCAGCGCAGCCTGGCCGAAAACCTCTGCTACGGCCGGCCCGATGCGCCGTGGGATGAGGTCCTGGCGGTATCCCGCGCGGTGGGGTGCGATGCGTTCATCGAAGCCATGCCCGCCGGCTACGACTCGCTGGTGGGCGAACGCGGCGTGCGGTTGTCCGGTGGTCAACGCCAACGGCTGGCCGTGGCGCGCGCGTTGCTGCGCCAGGCGCCGGTGCTCGTGCTGGACGAAGCGACCAGCGCGCTGGACAGCGCGGCGGAGTTGCAGGTGCAGCGCGCCATACTGTCGCTGGCCGGGTCGCGTACGGTGATCGCGGTGGCGCACCGGCTCTCGACGGTGATGGGATTTGATCGGATCATCGTCGTGCGGGACGGCCGAATCGTGGAGGACGGCGAACCGGCCGCATTGTGCGCCGCCGGCGGATATTTCGCGGCAAACTGGCGTTTGCAACAGCGCGCCGGGACTGCGACGATCGACTCCGTGTGACAGTCTGCGCGTTTCGGCCGCGCATAGGAGTATGATGGGCCGGCTCAACAGGCTGAACGGTATCGTGGCAGTCATGTTGGCCGCCGCCTGCATCATGCCCCGGGCGGCGTCGGCGGCGAGCGTCGTTGAGCTGCAAGGGCGCGGCGTGCAAATCTACTCATGCGCCGCGTTGGCCACTGGTTTCGCCTGGAAGCTGAAGGCGCCGGAGGCGACCCTGTTCGACACGCTGGGCCAGGTATCCGGCCGGCATTTCGCCGGGCCGAGCTGGCAGGCCAACGACGGCAGCGTCGTCGTGGGTGAAGTCCTGGCTTCGGGCAGCGGAGATGCCGGGACGATCCCCTGGCTGCTGCTGCGCGCCAAGACCCATGCCGGACAGGGGATTTTCGCGGCCGTCGGCTACATCGTGCGCGGCCACACCACGGGCGGGGTGCCGCCGACCGCTGGGTGCGACGCAAGGCGGCAGGCTGCGGAGATCCGCGTGCCATACCGGGCCGACTACATCTTCTTCCCTGGTCGCGATCCCGCCAGCCCTTAGCGCCTGGTCGCATCAGGTTGACCATCGACCACGATAGAACTTGCTCGCCACGACAAGGGGTCGGAGAACACCAGACTCGGCTGACAGAAGCCATCGTGCTCCAGGGAACAGGGATGAACGCCAGCACGCCGACGCCGCGCGCCGATCGCACCCAGTTGCAGCAGATCATCTCCGGCCTGACCGAGGGCGTGATCATCCTCGATCCGGACGCAACGATTGCCTGGGCGAACGACACTGCCCTGGCCTTGCACGGTGTAGCTTGGCTGGGCGATCTGGGCGGCACCGCCAGCGGCTACCACCGCCGCTTCACGTTGCGCTACGCCGACGGGCAGGCTGTGCCGTCCGACGAATACCCGATGCACCGGCTGCTCGCCGGCGATGCGTTCAGCGAACTCGTCGTCGAGTGCACCCGCGCCGGCGACGACAAGCACCGCGTGCACCAGATACGCACCCTGATGCTGACCGACGCCCAGGGCCGGCCCGACATCCTGGTGCTGATCATCAACGACGAGACCGAGCGGTTCAACGCCGAGCAGCGTTTCGAGCGCGCCTTCGGCGCCAACCCGGCACCCGCCATCATCGCCCGCCTGTCCGACATGCGCTACGTGAAAGTCAACCATGGTTTCCTGGAGCTGACCGGCTACCTGCGCGACGCCCTCATCGGCCGGTCGCTGCACGATTTCGATGTGCTGCAGGGTGCCGAAAAACGCGACCTGGCCGTCCGCTGCCTGCATGAAGGCCGCACGATTCCGCAGATGGAGGGCTGCCTGACCCTGCAGGACGGCCGCGAGAAGACGGTGCTGCTAGGCGGCCAGCCGATCGAGATCGGCGACCAAGCCTGCATGTTGTTCACCTTCGCCGACCTGCA
>CAXUHU010000063.1:0-19272 GCA_964250925.1 uncultured Acetobacteraceae bacterium | reverse complement strand
CCCCGGCCCTCTCGGTCACATTCCCTTTCGGATGACCAGCGACCCGGAGCTAAATGGCACCTTCTCGCCATGTCCTGCAGAACGGTAAGCATGTCGTTGCTTGCAATCATGATGTTAGTGAACGTGTCGAGTTTGAATACGCAGTCCTCGACCTCGCCGGCATTCATCTCGTCCGGTTTTTCGTCCCTTTTCGCCCCCCCGAACAGCATTTCGGTCACGCCTGTATCAATGCAAGCGTGCCCTTCAGCAGCGCCGCGTGCTCCACGGCCATGATCCTCAGGTAGGCTGAAGCCTCTTCCTTGGACGGCTTTTGTGTTTTGCCAGCCATAGTCTAGCCCTTCCCAGCCGCTGCTCCGACCCGAACCGCGCGACCAGATCCCGCACCATGACGGCCCGCTCCGCCCGGCAGTGATCGCAAGCCACCATCAGGTGCCAGACGGCCAGCTCTCCAATGGGCAGGCGAATCAGCGTGTCCCGCTTGCGATTGTAGTGCACCCGTCCGGCATGGCGAGCTAGCGAGGGAAACACGCATTATGAACGGCTCGCGACCTTCGCACAGACCGGCCACCTCAAGCGCCGCGGCAAGCTGCCTACAGGCGGCAGTGGTTCGATAGGGTGGGTTGCCTCATGCGCGCCGTGCCGCTTTGTCGAGAACGACCGCTAACTCTTGCAAGGTAACGAGTTCGGGCCGGGGCCGAGGAGCGGCATACCAAGCTATCGCCGCCCAACTGCCGGCCGCGGGAAATCACCGGCAACCTGCCGCAATTTGCGCGCTGGCGTGTAGGTCCACCAGTTCACACCTTCGCCCGTGCGGGCCTGGTGGATAGCGGCGTTGAACACGTCGTGCACGCATGGATCGTGCCGGCGGGCCGTCTCCTCGCACAGCCTTAGATATAGAATGTCGGCATCCTGAGCGGCGAGCTGGGCCATCGTCGTTATGCCCAAGACATTCAGATCCGCCAGCGTAGCCGGGCCAACGTTGCGAAGCTTCCCTGGTCCAAGGAGGGTGTCAAATTCGTCCATCCCGCATGATAAGCAGGAGAACACAATGAGAACAAGCCCGAACTTGTCCAACGCCATCCAGCCCAATCCACGCCGGTAAATTAGCCAAAAGTTGGACAGACTGGCGGGCCTAAGTGGCTAACTCACTGTAAACGTTGGCGTCCCGTAGGGGATTCGAACCCCTGTTAGCGCCGTGAGAGGGCGCTGTCCTGGGCCTCTAGACGAACGGGACGTTGCAGGCCGGGGGCATCCTCTAGGGTACGCGAAAGCGTCTTGCAACAGCTAGACCAGGATCGCTTCAGGGTGGCCCTTCAACCGCGATGAACATGCGCGCCATGATCTAAGTGCCGGCAAGTGGACTGGGGGCAGGCGTGTTGGGGCCGGAGCCATGTAAAAGGCAGGTGGTGAAACTGCCGCCGCTGGTCCGCCGGATGGGATAGGCCTGGCGCTTGGCCGGCCCGGCCAGGTGGAGCGCCCGGATGGTCGTGTACGGCGCACGCGGTTCGCAGTACGCGCCTGCCGCGTCGTTCCACATCGGCACGCCGCGGTCGCAGATCCAGTTGAAGCGCGGCTGCAGCAGGCAGACGGGCAGATGCGACCGGTCCAGCAGGCCGCCATGAAGCGCATGGTTGAGGGCGAACTGGTCGTGCGGCACCAAATCGCCGGTGCGCGCCAAGGCGGCCTCGTAGCAGCGCGCCCACACGTCCCAATGCGGAGCGGCGGCGCGGAGTGCGAATAGGCCGGCGTTGACCTGCCGTCGGCTCAGCAGCCAGACGGTGTCGGCCACTCCATAGCCGCGCAGCAGGTGCTTGCCCGTCCAAGCCAGCAGCCAGGCCTGGAACCGGTAAGCGCCGGTGCGTTCATGGGTGACCGCGATGCCGCTGGCCAGAGCGCCCTGCACGTAGGCATCCAGCACCGCCCCATCCTGCAGCCACACATCGCTGTCGATCCAGACGTATGTGTCGAAGCCGGGGAAATAGGCCGGGAGAAATGGTCGTGCGAGGAACGAGAGAAGGGCAGGGCGGACCGCGCCGGCGTCAACGCCGAGATGGGCGCCAGGAACGGTGACCTGCACGCCCTGTGCATCGAGCCAACCCCGGTCGGCATCGTTCAGGCCGATGTCGAAGCAGGCGATGTGGGCCGGCGGCGCGGCTTGGCTGGCGAGCGAGGCGAGCATGCCGCGCAGGAACGGCATGAACGGCGAATCGCTTGCGGTCACCACTATCGTGCGCGCGGTGGCGGGGGACGCAGGCCCATGCATCACGGCGGGGCGACGCGGCTTGCGACGGCGCGCCTGGCGCGGCCCGCCACCCGGCGAACGAGCAGGCGCCACGTGCTAGGGTGGCTGCACAGCGTGATCAGCGCGGCCATCCGCGCGCCGCCGGCCGCTTGCCTCTGCGCGCCGATGTAGTGGGTCATGACCCTATACTGACGGCCGCGTCGCTCCAGCATGGCCGCGACGTCCCCATGCCCCTGCGCCCGCATGGCGCCGATCAGCTCGGCGTTGGCCGCGAGCGCGGCGCCGTAATCGTAGCGCCACGCGCCGGCCCCGGTTTGCGTCCAGCGGCGCGACACTGTGCCGAACGGCATCGTCCAGGAATACAGCGGCTCGCCCACCAGCACGCACCGGCCGCCGGCCACGACGTAGGCGAGGAGATAGGTGAAGTCCTCTGCCAGCCGGCTTGCCTCGCTGTAGGCGAGGCCATGCGCGCTAACAAAACGGCGCCGGATGACAGGTTTGAGGATGCCGTAGTCGAACTCGCCGAAACTGTCGGCCCCGGCGACGAACTCCGCGCGGCCGAAGACGCGGTCTGGCGTGGCCGCATCGAAGGCGGCGCGCAGGACGGTGCCGAAGGCAGCGCCATCGCGCTCGTCGGGCAGGCCGGCATCGACGTAGAGAAGGTTGTCGGCGGCCATGTCCGTGCCGTGCGTCTCGGCCGCGGCGATCAGCCGCTCCAGCCGGGCCGGGTGATAGCAATCGTCGGCATCCAGCACGGCCAGCCATTCGCCCTGCGCCTGGGCGGTCATGAGGTTCATCGCGCGCGGCTTGCCGCCGTTCGCCGCTAGCCGGATCAATCGGACCCGCGGGTCGGCCCGGCTTGCCGCCTCCGCAATAGCGGCGCTGTCATCGGTGGAGGCGTCGTCGGCGACCAGGATCTCGATGTCGGCGACCGTCTGGCGGCGCGCCGAATCGAGACAGCGCGCGAGGGTGGGGGCGCTGTTGTAAACAGGCACGAGAACGCTGGCACGCATGCGCTACAGGTCGAGCACGCGTTCGGGCTGCAACCGGCCGCGGCACAGGTCAACAAAGGCCAGGCAATTGCCGAGCAAGCGGCCGCGCCGGTCGATGTAGGGTTCCGGCCAAAGCGAGCGAACCCCGTTGGCAGCCAGGTTGCGGCCGACGCTGCCCAGCGCGCGCCGCCACGAGTAGCTGCCTTTTGTGCGAAGATAGAGCGGGTTGGCGACCTGCGAATAGCCGAGCCGCCGGCCTGGCGACCGGCCTGTCTTGGCACCGAGATGCACACCGCGGGCGCCGCGCAGTTTCACGATGCGCCCGTAACGGCCGATACGATGGGTGAAATCGATGTCCTCGGACCACGCATAGAGTGGCAGTCGCTCGTCGAATCGCAGGCTCCGGGCGCGGGCGACCGCGAGGTCGATTGCCATGTTGCAGCCGTAACCGTGCGGCGCCGGATCATAGCCGTAATCCGGTGAAGCGTCCGCCTGTGCGAGAATCAAAGCCAAGCCTTGGGCCACCGTCAGGCCGGGGCCTTTCACGTCGTCGGCGATCGGCGTGCCGGTGACCGCTACGATAGCGGGATCGTGCGCCATCGCGTGCAGCACCGCATCGATGTAGCCGGGCGCCACGAGGAAATCGTCATCAAGGAACAGGAGGATGTCACAGTCGTGTGCCACGTCGAGTATCGCGTTGCGCTGCCTGGGCAGTCCTGCCGGGGTCAGCACGAACGTCACGGCCGTTTGTCCAAGGATATTTGCCGGGATTGCAGCGATATCGTCAGGTTTTGTGTAACTGACGATGACGGAGTGTGGCGGCTTCGACTGACTTGCCAGTTGAAAAATTGCAGATTTTAGGAGGTCGGCACGTCCGCAGGTTGCAAAACCGACAGCCAGTCGCGTTTTTGCAGTAATCATCACGCCACCCCGCTGTGGATGTTACCATGATGGTGGGCAGCAAGCCGCCATGGAACGCGACTATTCTCGTTTGTGACTTTCGGATGCACTCACAAAGATGAAAAAAACGTGACTGCTGCGGTGCAGCAAATCGTGCTCAAATCCTACCTACTCTACAACACCCTATCAAGACACGCCTCCAGGATTGTTGGAGACCCGCGTATGCCGATGCCAGCCAGTCCTGTCGCGACCACCTTCCGGAGCCGGCTTATGCCCGTCGTCCATCGCATGCAACGTCTACAACTGTTTCTGGCCGAGGCTGGCCGTCCTGCATCGTCCATCTACGAAGGGCATGGGGCGGCGCCTGATCGCAGCGTTGCGACGCCGGAGTTCATCTGTTCCGCTGCTTTGCTTGCCGCCGATGTCGCTGCCTTTACGATTGCGGCCATGATTGCAGGAATGGCCGGACTGGCTTCCGGAGGCGACGCACTGGGTGGGCTGACGTCCAACCCGGCAGTCGCGGTGCCGTTTGCGGTGTGCGTCTGCACGGGGATGATCGGCTATTTTTCGGCGCATGAGCACTACGAGCTGCGCATACCGTTCTGGACGGAGTGCCGCGACCTGGTCGTGGCCACTGCCGGCGCCTTGATGATGGCCGCAGCGTCGGCGTTCCTGATCAAACTCGACGTGCCTCGCCTGCCGCTGCTGGGTACGGCGTGCCTGTTCCCGCCAGCGGTGGTCGCAATGCGCCGGCTCGCCCGCTCAGCGCTGGACAGCGCCGGTTTCTGGCGCGTGCCCGTGGTGGTGGTCGGCGACGGGCAGTGGACTGAGCAGGCGACGGCCAGCCTCTCGTCGCGCGCCGAACTGGGCTACGACGTCGTGGCCCAGGTCACGCCAGCTGATCTCGGGACGGCGCAGCCAAACTGGCGCCGGATCTTGCGTCAGCATAGGGGTCGGTTGCTGGTTTTGGCGCTGGATGGCGAGCGGAGCTGGCCAGGCGACGTACTCGCGGCCCTGGTTCGTGAGCGCGTACCTTACGCGTTGCTGCCAAAGGTGGATTGGCTGCCGTCCGTTGGCGCCCGCAAGACGTTTCTGGGCCATGACGGTGTGTTGCTGACCTATCGAAACAACCTGCGCAAGCCCATTTTGCGCCTGTTGAAGTTGTCGTTTGACCTCTGCGCGGCGGCTGCTGCCTTGGTGGTGCTGGCACCTGCCATGCTGGGGATTGCCGCCCTGGTCAGCTTGGATGGCGGTCCGGTCTTCTACGCGCACAGACGAGTGGGCGCACGCGGCAGGGTGTTCGACTGCCTAAAGTTCCGCTCCATGGTCGTCGATGGCGAGGAGGTGCTGCAGCGGGTGCTCGCCATTGATTCGGCCGCCGCCGAGGAGTGGGCCTGCACGCAGAAGCTGCGCCGCGACCCGCGGGTGACGTGGATCGGCCGTTTCCTGCGCAAGACCAGCCTGGACGAACTGCCGCAACTCCTCAACGTTCTGCGTATGGAGATGAGCCTCGTCGGACCCCGTCCTATCGTGAGCCTTGAGATTCCGAAATACGCCGAGGACATCGCCTATTATTACGAGACGCGCCCTGGGATCACCGGTCTTTGGCAGGTGAGCGGGCGAAGCAACACGACCTATGCCGAGCGCGTTCGCCTCGACACGTATTACGTTAAAAACTGGACTCTTTGGCAGGATTTCTCCATTCTTGCCCGGACTATCCCGGCTGTCGTCAGCGGCAGAGGTGCAGGCTGACCCATGGCCAAGATGTTCGACGCGCTGCGTTCCTGGTTCGCCCGGTTTGGCTTAGGGCAGCGTATGTCATCGCCAGGTCTGCCTGTAGCGCCGCTGGTTCGGGTCGAGCCACGCCGCGATCAGGCCGCGCCGCCGAACGACGTGTTTACGCCGACCCGCCCGCGTGCGGGCCGGCGTACCCTCGTCGGCCGGCAGGCCGAGCTCGCCCGCATTCTGGAAGCGGTGCTCGACGAGACGGCGCATGTGGTGCTTTATTCCGAACGGGGCCGCGGCAAGACGTCGCTGTCTAACCTGGCTATCGAATCGTTGCGCCGCCGCGGTGCGATCGTGTCACGCTGCGCCTGCGAGGCGGAGAGCAATTTCGACACGATCCTGCACGCGTTGGCGCGTGACCTGCCGCCGTCGCTGCTGACGGTTCAGCAGGCGGAGGCGGATATGGACGGCTGCGAGGGCATTCTCCCCCGCCGTGCGCTTCGGCCGGCCGACGTGGCGGCCATTCCGCAGGCTCTCGACTGCCCGTTCGTCGTCTTCGTGGTGGACGAGTTTGATCGCGTCACCGATGCCGAGACGCGCACCCGTCTCGCCGATACGATCAAGCTGCTCTCCGATCGCGGTTCGAAGCTCTATTTCATGGTGGTCGGCGTATCGGACACGCTGGAGCAGATCATCGGCCAGCATCCCTCCATCCAGCGCAACATCGTGCCGATTCACCTGCCGTTGCTGCGCGACGAAGAGATCGCCGGCATGATGACCAAGGGCGGCCAGCAGGCGGGCATTGCCTTCACCGAAGAGGCCGTAAGGCTGGTCGTCGCCGTTGCGCGCGGCATGCCCTACATGGCGCAACTGCTGGGGCTGCGGATCACCCAGGCTGCCCTGCGCCGCGGTGACGAGCAGGTGCAGAATGCGGACCTCCTCGCCGCCGTCACGCGGCTGTTGGACGAGGCGAGCGCCGGCGTTCTAAGCGCCTATGCCATGCTGACCAGCACCGGTTCGGAGGCGGGTTTGTCCGGCCTGTTGAATCGCCTTGCCAATGCCGAGCAGGACCAATGGGGCCGCATGGCGGTGGCGCGGGCCGCCAGCCACGTGGTAGTGGGCGGCCGTCGCCTGCCGGGCACGGTCTGGTCGCGGCTGATCGAGAGCGGGGTCATCGTTCAGCCGGAAGGCGAGGGAGGCCTGGCGCAGTTCCGCGATCGCGGGCTGATCTACCACATCCAACTGCTGGCAGCGCGAGCCGAGCTGACCGGCGACAGGCTGGCCACCGGCGGATTGGCGTCGGCCGAGGCGCCGACGCCGCGCTTGCGTCCCGTCGTCACCGGGGCGTCCGGTTGATCGCGATGCAGCCTGTCCGTCCGAAGGTGAGTCATGGATAGCCTTACCCTGCCGGCGTCTCCGGCCGCGGCGGCCGCACCTGCCGGCTCGATGGCGCCTGGTCAGTTGCTAGCGCAACTGCGCCGCCATGCGGTGGCGATAGGGGTGTGTGCGGCTGTCGGCGCGTCGGCCGCCTACTTTTACGCGCGTTCGCTGCCCAAGGCTTACACGGCGGAGGCGGCGTTGGCCGTCGAGGGCGACCGTATCGCCATACCGGAGCTGCAGGGCGCGTTGCGGACCGACACTGCGCCCGACCCCATGCCTCTGGTGCACACCGAGGTGCAGGCGCTGGTGGCCCGGCAACTGGTCGAGGGCGTCGCCCAGGAGCTGCACCTGGATCGTGACCCCGAGTTCAATGGAGCGCTGCGTCCTGCCTCGAGGCTGGACCGGGCACGCAACTGGGTGAAATCCTTCCTGCCCAGCAGCGGAGCTTCCGACACGACCAGTACGGCAAGCGATGACGCGCTGATCGGCGCGGTGATGCACGGCCTGGTCATCAGCCAGGACAACCGCAGCCTGGTTATCGGCATCGGCTTCACGGCGCATGACCCGGCGCTGGCGGCGCGCTTCGTCAACACTCTCATTGCCCACTACATCGACGTCCGCGCGCAGCGGCGCGTCTCGGCCAACTCTGGCGCCAACGCGGCGATGTCGCAACGCATCGACCAGGTGCGGGCAGACATCGCGCAGATCGAGCAGCAGATGCGCGACCTGCGCGAGCGCTCGGGTCAGGTAGGATTGCGCGCCGGCAGCGTCAGCCAGCAGCAGGTGGAGGACCTGGCGACAGCAGCCTCTAAGGCCACGCTGGACCGCAGCCAGATTGAGGCCAATTACGACCGTGCGTATGCGCTGGCTTCCGGCGGGTTGTCGGACGCGCTGGCCAGCGTGCTGGAATCGGCGACCATATCGCGGCTTCGCGAGCAGGAGGCCGAGGCGTCCGCCAAGGTTGCCGACCTGTCGCAGCGTTACGGTTCGGCCTACCCCGCCCTTCGCAGCGCCGAGGCCGACCTGGCGGCGACGCGGCGCGAAATCGCCGGCGAGACGCATCGGATCGTCGCGTCGTTGGCAACCCAGCTTCGTGTGGCGCGGGCGCATGAGGCTGATGTGATCGCGCAACTGGATGCGGCGCGGCGGGCCGGCCTGACAGCGCAGAACACGCAGGCGCAGCTCGATCAGTTGCAGCAGGACGTGGCGACCCGGCGTGATCTTTACCGCACGCTGCTGGAGCGTTCGCAGCAGACCGCGACGCAGCCGACCGGAACGGAGACGCCTGACATGCGCGTGCTGAGCACCGCGGTGGCGCCCGGGTTTCCGAGTGCGCCCAACATGAAGATGGCCGCCGGGCTAGGCGGATTGGGTGGGGGGTTGTTGGCCTGCATGGCCGCCATCGCCTTCACCAAGCAGAGCGGGCGCGCAGAAGCGGCGGCCTTCGCCCGCAACGCGGGTCTTGCGGTGGTGGGGACGATGCGGGGGCGTGGCATCCGGTCTGGGCTGTGCGACAGGGTCCTGCTGGCCAGTGGCGAGGCGGAGGCCGACGCGCTTCGCCTGGCGCGCACCAGGCTGGGCCAACTCTCCCGCGTGCCGCCGCGCGTGGTTGGCTTCATCGGCACCCAGCCTGGTGTCACCGCTGCGTCGGTTGCCTGCGCCTATGCCCGCGTCGCCGCGGGCGACGGGCAGCGCGTGCTGCTGGTTGATGGCGGCATGGACGATACAGGCATGGCGCGGGCGACCGGCGGCCAGGGAGGGCGGTTGGCCGCGGTGCTCTCGGGCCACGCGGACTGGCGCGACAGCATTGCGGCTGACCGGGTTGCCGGAGTCGACACCCTGTTTTCCGGCAAGGCTGGCGCGCAGGCGGCGCGCCAGCCAGTCGGCCTGGAAAACCTGCTGGCCGAGGCACGCAGCGAGTACGATCAGATCGTTCTTGGCGCCCCCGCGATGGCTGGGCCCGATGCGGCCGCGCTGGTGCGTAGCGCCGATATAACCATACTGGTCCTGGATGAGCGCGTGCTTCGGGAGGCGGCCATCGAGGCTTCGGCGGCGCGGTTGCGCAGCCTGGCCCGCAATCCGCTCGCCACCATACTGCTCCTGTCATGAGATGCCGGTGACGGCTTGGGCGTGGGTTTCGGCCGTTTTGGCGTTGGGCAGCCTCGCATTGGCCGTGCACCCTTTCACGACCTTTCCATTGAGCTTGCGCCTGTTGGCACGGCGTGGCCGGTGCCCTGTGCCGGGCGGTCCGGCGCCGGCCAGCGTCGCCGTGTGCGTGTGCGCTTATAACGAAGAGGCTGTGATCGGCGCGCGCATCGACAACCTGCTCGCCGCGCGTCGCCGGGTGCCAGGGCTCGAGATTCTGGTCTATGTCGATGCCGCGAGCGATGCGACGGCGGCGATCCTGCGCGGCTACGGCGATCGAATACGCCTGGTCGTCTCGCCGGACCGCCTTGGCAAGACGCATGGGATGAACCGGCTCGTGGCACTGACGGACGCGGAGGTCGTGGTATTCAGCGACGCCAACGTGACGTTCGCCGAGGATGCGATCGAGCGTTTGGTAGCGCCGTTCGCCGACGCCGGCATCGGGTGCGTTTGCGGACATTTGCGTTACGTGGACGGGGCCGATGGTGAGGCCAGCACGGCCGCCACCGGCTCGTTGTACTGGCGGCTGGAGGAGTACATCAAGGCGCTGGAGAGTGCGACCGGGTCGGTGATGGGCGCCGACGGATCGATCTTCGCGCTGCGCCGCGCGCTGCACCGCGCGCCTCCGCCCTACCTGATCGACGACATGTATGTGTCGCTGGCCGTGCTGTGCGCCGGCGAGCGAGTCGTTCGCGTGGCCGATGCCGTCGCCTACGAGGCCGCCGTTTCCCGTCCGGCCGAGGAGTTCAGGCGCAAGGTTCGGATCGCTTGCCAAGCGTTCAACGTGAACCGCGCCTTGTGGCCGTTGCTGATGCGGCTGCCGGCGCTCGACCGCTACAAATACGTCTCGCACAAATTGCTGCGCTGGCTGTCGATCTATTGGCTCGGGTGTGCGGGCCTGTTCGCGCTGCTGGCTGTGCTTCTGGCGGCCGGACCTTTGGCCTGCGCGGGTGCCGCGTTCGCCGTTTCTGCCGCCGGCCTGATCGTGGCGCATGCCGACCGGGGTGCGGCCGGCAAGCTGCGCGAGGTGCTGGCGGCGCTGCTGGCGACCGGCATCGGCGTATGGCGATCGTGCCGCGGCGAGACGTTCCAGACCTGGAATCCGCCGGCCTCCGCGCGCGCCGGCGCCGGTGCGCTGGCCGATGCGGCGCGCGCCTGATGCGCGTGGCCCTGATCGACCCGTCGCTGTTCACCCTGCCCTACGACTCGGCGCTGGCCGGTGCGCTGGAGAGAGCGGATCAGCACGTGACGCTGCACGGCCGCGCGCTGACCGCCCTGGACGGCAGCCCCGGGGCTGTCATGATCGAGCCCAGCTTTTATGCCGCCACCCGGTCGCCGATGCTGGCGCGCCTGCCCAGGCCTGCGCGCCTGGCGGTGAAGGGTGTGGACCACGTGGTCTGCATGCACCGCCTGCGCCGCAGGCTGGCAGAAAGGCGGCCCGACGTGATCCATTTCCAGTGGCTGCCTTTGCCGGGCCTGGACAGAATGGTGTTACCCGGCTTTCGGCGTGTAGCGCCCCTGGTGCTCACGGTTCACGATACCGATCCGTTCAACGGCAGCCCTACGGCCAGGCTGCAAAGCCTGGGTTTCACTGCTTCGCTGGCAGCGTTCGACCGCCTGATCGTGCACACGCTGCAGGGGATGGCGCGCCTTGTCGCCCTAGGAGTTCCTGCCCGCAAGCTCGCTCATCTGCCGCATGGGCCGCTGGCGGCGGCGCCAGCCGGCTCGGCGCCGGATCCGATGCAGGGTCCGCTCACCTTCGTGCTGTTTGGCAAGATCAAGCCCTACAAGGGCGCCGATCTGCTGATCGAAGCGTTTGCCCGGCTTTCCCCGGCGCAGCGCATGCAGGCGAGGCTCCGCATCGTGGGGCAAGCCTACATGGACCTGGGGCCGTTGCGGGCGCGCGTGGCGGCTTTGGGCCTGGAAGCGTGCGTCGCCATCGAACCGCGTTTCGTAGCCGACGACGAGATGCCGGCAATCTTCGCCGCGGGCTGTGTCGCGATGTTTCCCTACCGCGAGATCGAGGCGAGCGGCGTACTGTCCCTGGCGCTGGCCCATGGCCGTCCGGTCATCGCCTCATGTCTGGGTAATTTTGCCGAGGTGATCACCGACCGGATGCAAGGCTTGCTGGTGCCACCGGGCGACGCGGGGGCCTTGGGCCAAGCAATGGCGGCGATGCTCGACGATCGATCGGCCGCGCGCCGCTACGCCGCGTCGGCGCGGCTGTCAGCCCAGGAACAGCCGGGCTGGGACGAAATCGCGCAACTGACGTTGGGGGTTTACGCCGACGCCGCCCGGCAGACCGGGCAGCGTAGAAGGCCGGCGCCCGCCGTCGCCGTCCAGGAGAGCCACTCGTGATGCGGCCCAGGATCGCGGTCATCTTCCGCACGCATTTCTGGGACGGCTTCGCCCAGCGTCAGTTCGGCCGTCTGCTGGCCGTCGCCGGCGGGACAGACGTGTTCGTGCTGGTCGACGAGACGTCCGGCCCGGTCGCGATCCCGCACGACCGCGTGGTGCGGGTAACCGAGGCCTCGCTGCTGGCCATGGGCCTGGCCGCGGCGGGCGAGGGCAACCTGCTGTGGTTCAACGGCGACTACCCGCTCTACGCCTTTCTGCGTAATCAGCCCGAATACGACTACTACCTGCAGCTCGAATACGACGTGGTCATCAACCAGCCCATCGCCGATCTGGTCGCCAGAGCGGCCGGCGAGAAGATCGACTATGTCGGCCTTACGAAAGGCGAGGCGCCGCAGGACTGGTTCTGGCGCGCAAGCTGTGCCGGCGCCTACCGGCCGGAGGAGCTGCGCCACCAACTCATCTGCCTGTCGCTGTTCTCGGCCGCGGCCCTGCGCCATTTGTGGGGCCGCCGGGTTGCCCACGCGCAGGCGCGCGCCGAAGGCCGGCTCGAAGGCTGGCCGTTTTGCGAGGGGTTCATCCCGACCGAGCTGGCGCTGGCCGGATATGCCTGCAGCGAGCTGGACCGTTTCGGCGACACCGGCGCCTACGACCACTGGCCCCCTTATCTGGAGGCCGACGCGCCGGCGCTGCAATCGCACAGCTTTGTGCATCCCGTGCTGGATCAGGCGCGTTACATCGCTAGCCTGCACAAATACCGCATCGGCCTGGCGGGCTACCTCAACCCCGGCAGCCTGTTCCATCGCAAGCTGCGCCGGCTGCCGACGCGGCAGTATCTGCCCGCGTTGGCCTCGAGTTTCTGGACCAAGGCGTGCCGCAACCTCGGCCGTTTCGCCCAATCGCACACTGCCGGTACGCCGGCCATCGCCGGAAAGGGCTGACGACATGATCGGCGCCAAGGACTACAGTTTCGTAATTGCCGGCAGCGGCTTCTTCGGTGCGGTGATGGCCGAGCGGATCGCCACCGTGCTCCGCCAGCCGGTGCTGGTGCTGGAGCGGCGCGACCATTTCGGGGGCAACTCGTTTTCCGAACGCGATCCGGCAACCGGCATAGAGTTCCACCGCTACGGCACGCATCTGTTCCACACCTCGCAAGCGGATGTTTGGACCTGGATCAACCGGTTCACCGCGTTCAACAACTACCGGCATCGCGTGCTGACGCGCCATGCCAATCGCATGTATACGATGCCGATCAACCTGATGACGCTGAACAATTTTTTCGGCGTCGATCTAAAGCCGTCCGAAGCGGAAGCTTTCATTGCCGAGCGCGCCGGGGCAGAGCATTTCGCCGATCCGCAAAACTTCGAGGAAAAGGCGATCAGCCTGATCGGCCGTGAGCTGTACGAAGCCTTTATCCAGACCTACACGGCCAAGCAGTGGGAGACCGACCCGAAGCTGCTGCCGGCCGAGACGATCAAGCGCCTGCCGGTGCGGTTCAACTACAACGATTTTTACTTCAACGACATCTACGAAGGCCTGCCGCTGGACGGCTACCACGCCATCTTCGAGCGCATCTTCGCCGATCCCCTGATCGACGTGGTCTGCGACTGCGACTTTTTCGACGTGCGGCCCGAGCTTCGCCGCGATGCGCGGATCATCTACACCGGCCCGATCGATCGATACTTCGACTACCGCTTCGGGTCGCTCGGCTGGCGGACGCTGGATTTTGAGATCGAACGGCCAGCGGTGGAGGATTTTCAGGGTGCCTCCGTTGTCAACTACCCCGATGCCGACGTGCGTTTCACGCGGATACACGAGTTCAAGCACCTGCATCCCGAGCGCAGGCACAGCCGCGACCACACGCTGATCATGCGCGAGTATTCGCGCTTTGCAGCCCGCGAGGACGAGCCCTACTACCCGATCAACACGCCGTCGGATCGCGGCCTCTACGATGCGTATGCTGACCTGGCAGCCCGGGAGACGAACGTGATCTTCGGCGGGCGGCTCGGGACCTATCGTTACCTCGACATGCATCAGGCGATCGGGGCGGCGTTGAAGGCGTTTGATAACGAGTTGCTGCCGTCGCTTGGCCAGCACGCCGGCCAGACGCTGGTGGGCGCTACGGCGGCTTGATGCCGATGGTCGTGCTGCTCAGCGGCAACGGCGTCCCGGGGCGGCGCAGGACGAGGTGAACCGTGGATGCCATGCCGCCAGAAGCGTCCGTGCCTGCGGTGCTGCGGGGTCCGCCATCCACACTGATCTTCGACCCGCTGGCGCCAACGGTGTTCCACCAGCCGTGGTGGCTGAGCGCCACCACAGACGGCCATTACGGCGAGGCTGTCGTGATGCAGTCGGGCCGGAAGGTGGGTTACCTGCCCTATGCGATCGAACGTCTCGCGGGCGGGCAGACGCTCTGCTGCATGCCGAGGCTGACGCCCGTGCTGGGTCCGGCGGTCATAGAGGGAACGGGGGCCGCGCCGAACCGCGTGCTGCGGCAAGCGCAGATCATACGCGAACTGCTGGCGCAACTGCCCCGATGCAGCGGCTACCGGCACACGCTGCACCGCGGTACTCGCGACACGATGGTCTACCAGGAGCACGGCTACGAGACGTCGGTGCGGTTTACCTTCGAGGTTGCCCCGGCACCGCCGCAAGCACTCTGGCGCTCAATGCGCGAACCGACGCGCGCCCTGATAACGCAGGGCGAGAGCCGCTATCGCGTGCGGTTCCTGGACGATGATGCGGTGCTCAAGCAGATCGCACGCCACGCCGAAGCCGCAGATCCTGGGGAGGCGGCCCGACGCGCATGCCGGGCCGCCATCGGGCGTGGCCAAGGGCTAATCGTCGCCGCTGAAACGCTGGCCGGCGTCATGGACGCCGCTATCCTCGTCGTCTGGGACGCACAGGCCGCCTACTGCGTGCTGACCACGCGCCGGCATGACTGCGCCCGCGACGTCATGGCCGTCCTGCTGTGGCGCGCGATGCAGGCGTGTGCGGCAGGCGGCCTGACCTTTGACCTCGGCTGTCTGGTCACGGCACGTCCCGACTGTCTGGCCGGTTTTGGCGGGCAGGTCAGCCCGCGCTATGCGGTGAGCCGATACTCGGCGGCCTACAAGGTCGCCCGCCGGCTGCGCGCGGTGCTTTGCCGGAACGTTGCCGTCCGGAGCCGGTGACGCAAGGCCTGCTTTCTCGAAAAAGCCGCAAGTAGACACTGCTTGCCTTGCCCGCATGCTACCAGCCAGGACGTCAGGCCGCCGATCTCAGTCCCTGCTGTCGTCTGACTGCATCTGGCGCAACACTGCGGGCAACAGGTCGGGCAGGTCTTCGGCCAACAATCCGGGGCCGAAAAGATTAGCGGCCTCGGCATGCATCCACACGCCGGCGCACGCGGCCTCGTGGGCAGGCGTGCCCTGTGCCAGCAGTCCTAGAATGATGCCGCCCAGTACGTCACCCGACCCGGCCGTGGCCAGGCTGTCCGGCGCGTTCGCGTTGATGGCGGCGCGCCCGTCCGGGCTTGCGATCACGGTGTCGCTGCCCTTCAGCACGATCACCGCCCCGCTCAGCCGCGCAGCCTCCCGTGCCCGGGTCAGCTTGTCGCCCTTCAGCTTGAACAAGCGGGCGAACTCTCCCTCGTGGGGCGTCAGCACGCAGGGGCCGGCAATCGCAGCCAACAGCGCCTGCGGCTCGTGCTGAAACGTGGTGAGCGCATCGGCATCCAATAGAACGGGGCGACCGGTCGCCAGCATGGCCAAGGCATGGTCCCGCGTGGGGCCGGTCACGCCGGCACCGGGGCCGATCAGCATGGCGGTAATGCGGGTGTCGGCCAGCAGCGGCGCGAGCTCCGCTTCGTTGGCCAGCGGACGCACCATGATGCTGGTCAGCGCCGCCGCGTACACCGCCCAGGCACGCTCCGGCACCGCAACGCTGGTCAGCCCCGCGCCGGCCCGCGCAGCCGCCCGCGCCGCCATGCGGGCAGCGCCGGTCATCATGCCGCCGCCATAGAGCAGCGCGTGGCCGCGGCTGAACTTGTTGCCGCCTGGTCGTGCGACGGGCAAGGCGTGCCGCCACAGCGCCGGGCCGTTCTCGCTGCAGGCCGGACGGATCGCGTCCAGCACGTCGGGCGAGATGCCGATATCGGCCACAACGACCTGCCCGCACAGCGAACGGCCTGGCAGCAGCAGGTGACCCGGCTTCTTGCGAAAGAAGGTTACGGTGAGCCGGGCCGGCGTGGCGCCCAGGTCGGCGCCGCTGTCGCCGGCAACCCCGCTCGGCATGTCGATTGCGACGATCGGGATGCCTGCGCTGGCCGCCGCCTGCAACGCCTGCCGCGCCGCACCCTGCAAGGGGCGCGACAGGCCGGACCCGAACACTGCGTCGACCACAAGCTGCGCGCCGCCGACCACGTCGGGCGTAATCGGCTGCACGCCGCCGTCCCACAAGGCCGCCTGGTGCTGCGCATCGCCGGTGAGAGCCTGGCGCTGGCCGAGCAGGCCGACCCGCACGGCCCATCCCGCCCGGGCCAGCAGGCGGGCCACCACGAAGCCGTCGCCACCGTTATTGCCGGGGCCGCACAAGACGAGCGTGGGGCAGGACGGGGTAAAGCGCCGCACGATCTCGCGCGCAACCGCCGCGCCGGCGTTGTGCATGAGCCGCGGACCGGTCAGCCCGGAGCGCATCGTCAACCGGTCGGCTTCGGCCATCTCGGCCACGGTCAGCAGAGCGAGAGCGTCGGGCATGATGATCCTCCGTTCCTGCCAAGCCTCGTCTTGGCAGCCGGGCCGCGGCAAGCCTAGGGTGCGCCGCAAAGGTTGCCGGAGTGCCAGGTGTTCAAGCGTGCTGCACGTCTTCCATGCATTCTGGCCCTCCTGGCCTCGACTGCTCTAAGCCAGGCTTACGCGGCCGCTCCCGGTCCTTCGGGCAGCGTGCCAGAGGACGTGTTGCGCGCCACGCTGGATAACGGCCTGCGGGTGGTGATCGTGCCGGACCACCTGGCCCCGGTGGTGACCACCGAGATCAACTATCTTGCCGGTTCCAACGACGCGCCGGCCGGTTTTCCGGGCACCGCGCACGCGCTGGAGCACATGATGTTTCGCGGTGCGGCCGGGCTCGACCGCGACCAGTTGAGCGAGTTGGGATCGCTGCTCGGCGGCAACTACAACGCCGACACGACCGAGACGGTGACGCAATATTTCTACACCGTACCCGCCGCCAATTTGGGCGTGGCGCTGCGCGTGGAGGCGTTGCGGATGCGCGGGCTGAACCTCGATCAGGCCGACTGGGACAAGGAGCGCGGCGCCATCGAGCAGGAGGTGAGCCGCGACCTTTCCAGCCCGATCTACACCTACCTCTCGCAACTGCAGTCGATCCTGTTTGCCGGCACGCCGTACGAGAACGACGCGCTCGGCACCCGCCCGTCCTTCGACAAGACCGACGCCAAGCTGCTGCGCGGCTTCTACGACCGCTGGTACGCGCCCAACAACGCGATCCTGGTTGTGGCCGGCGACGTGCAGCCCCAGGCCGCCTTGGACCAAGTGCGCGCCGCCTTCGGCACCATACCCAAGCGCGACGTGCCGGCCCATGCGCCGATCAAGGTCAGCCCGGTGCTGCCGAAGGCGCTGTCGCTGCCGACCGACCTGCCGGTGGGCGTAGTCACCCTGGCCTACCGCATGCCGGGCCTGGCCTCGACCGATTTTGCCACGGCCGATATCCTGTCGGACGTGCTGGGCAGCGAGCGCGGTGCGCTCTACGGCATGGTCACGGCCGGGCATGCGCTGTTCTCGCAGTTCGCCTTCGAACCCAAGGCCGACGTCGGCTACGCACTCGCGGCTGCCGCCTTTCCGAAGGGCGAGGACCCCAAGCCGGTGCTGGACGAGATGCGCGCCATCCTGTCCGGCATCGCCAGGAACGGGGTGCCGCCCGACCTGGTCGAGGCGGCGCGACGGCAGGAGATCGCACAGCTCGCCTTCAAGAACGACAGCATCACCGGCCTGGCGGAGAGCTGGTCGCGCGCGCTGGCCTTCCAGGGCGCCCGCTCCCCCGACGACATCGCGCATGCCTACCAGGCTGTGACGCTGGCCGATGTGAACCGGCTGGCACACGAGCGGCTCGATCCGGATCATGCCGTCACCGCCACCCTGACGCCGCAGGATTCGGGCAAGCCGGTGGCGGGCAGCGGGTTCGGCGGCGCCGAATCGTTCGGCGGCCCGCCTGCCAAGCCGGTGGTGCTGCCGCAATGGGCCTCGGACGAACTGGCCACCCTGCACGTGCCCAATTTGGGGGCCGTGCCGGCCGCGAGCGTGCTGCCCAACGGCCTGCGGCTGATCGTGCTGCCCGAGCATGTCGGCCGCACCGTCAGCGTGTTCGGCCAGGTGCGCCAGGTGACCGAGATGCAGGAACCGGCGGGCAAGGACGGCGTCGCCGAGATCGTCAGCAAGCTGTTCGACTACGGCACGGAGAAGCACGACCGCCTGGGGTTCCAGAAGGCGCTGGACGACATTGCCGCACAGGAGCAGGCCGGTTCGCGCTTCTCGCTGAAGGTGCTGACGCCGGAGTTCGAGCACGGCATGGCGTTGCTGGCGGAAAACGAGCTGCACCCGGCCTTTCCGGCCGGCGATTTCGCCATCGTGCGCCGCCAAGCCGCCCAGAGCCTAACCGGCCTGCTGCACTCGCCCGACTACCTGTTCAAGCGCGCGGTGCTGGATTCGGTGGTGCCCGCGGGCGACCCGGCGCTGCGCCAGCCCAGCCTGCAATCGATGGCGGGGCTGAAGCTGGAGGATGTGCGCGCCTATTACGCCAGCGCTTACCGACCGGACCTTGCCACCATCGTGGTGGCGGGCGACGTCATTCCGGAGGAAGCGCGTCGCGTGGTTGAGGCCGATTTCGGCGCCTGGCACGCCCAAGGGCCGACACCCGCCATCGACCTTCCGGCTATCGGCCCGAACAAGGCCACTACGGCGCACGTGCCCGACGTGAGCAACCTGCAGGACAGCGTGGCCCTGGCCCAATCGGTGCAGCTGATGGTGGCTGACTCGGAGCGTTATCCGCTGATGGTGGGCAACACCATCCTGGGCAGCGGCTTCTCGTCTCGCCTGTATCGCGACCTCCGCGTGCGGACCGGCTACGTTTACAGTGTCGATAGCGAACTCGAGTGGACGCGCGCGCGCTGCGATTACAGCGTGTCGTTCGGCGCCGACCCCGACAAGGTGGGCCGTGCGCGTGCGTTGGTGAGCCAGGACATCAAGGCCTTGCAGACCAGCCCGGTGAGCGACGCCGAGCTGGTGCGTGCCAAGGCGCAGATGCTGCGCCGGCTGCCGATGCAGCGCGCCAGCGTGGATGCGCTCGGCGCGCTGTACCTGCGATTGATCGACATCGGTCTGCCGCTGGACACGCCGCAGGTGGCCGCACAGCATTACTACGACGCGACGGCGGAGCAGGTGCGGGCGGCGTTTGCCAAATACCTGCGGCCGGACGGCCTGTCGCAGGTAGTGAAGGGGCCGCAGGTATCGCAATGATACGATAGCTAATCCTTCGATC
>CAXUHU010000062.1:10663-19335 GCA_964250925.1 uncultured Acetobacteraceae bacterium | reverse complement strand
GCTCTAACGTTGCAGCGGTAACACCTGCGCAACCGTTCCGAAATTGGACGCACCCGCTTCAACTCGTAGGCAGCGCCGTCAAGGCACCAAGCACCGCCGCCCCGTCCGGCACGCCTAATCCCGTGCAGGCGTTCCATCCCGTGCCGGCATTGTAGCCGAGCGTTGTGCCCGCGGGCATGTTGTTGCCCGTGGTGATTTCCCGCACCGCCCCGTTCTGCGCGTAGAGCCTGGGGAGGAAGAAGCCGACCGCCTGTGCCGACTGCTGATTGACCAGCGCCGTCAGCCCCGCCCATAGCGGGGCCACGGCGCTGGTGCCGCCCACGACGGTGGGCTGGCCATTTACCACGATTCGGTAGCCGGTGGCCGGGGCCGCGTTGCCCGCCACGTCCGGCACGCCGCGCCCCGGCTGGTTGGTGCTGGCGCCTACCGGCAGTCCGATGCCGCTTTGGAACGCCGGCACGGGAAACAGCGTGCTGATGCCGCCGCCGGTGCCGGAACTGCCGTCGTTCCACACCACCTCGCTGCTGACCGTGCCGCCCGACGCGTTCAACTGCGTGCCGCCGCAACCGATGGCGTATGGGCTGGCGGCCGGGAAATCCACGTGAACCTGGCCGTCGTTTACGCCGTCGGTGGCCAGGTTATCGCCGGAGGCCACGAAGACCGACACGTTCAGCGTGCCGGCATCCTGCATGGCGCTGTTCATCGCCGAGACGGCCTGGGCCGTCCAGTTCGGCTCGGCGCTGCCCCAGGAGATGGAGATCACGCTCGGCTTGTTCGTGGTGTCGTGCACCGCTTGGCTGATAGCGTCGGCGAAGCCACCGTCGGTGTTGGGCGCGAAATACACCGCAATAGCGGCACCGGGCGCCCCGCCGCCCGCCACCTGAATGTCCAGCGCCACCTCGGCATTGGCCCCGTCGTCGGGCGTGGGCGTGTTGGCGCCGCCATCGACCGACACAGCGGTAACGGTGGGCGGCGTCAGGCCCATTGCCGAAAACGAAGCGGACGTGTCGCTGTCGAGGTATCCGCCACCCAACTCGATCAAGCCGATGCATTGCCCGGCGCCGGTCACCGTCGTCGGGAAGTCGTAGAGTTGGCCCACAACGTTGGGCAGGTAGCCGCCGGATTGCACGGCCGCGCGGATCACCAGCCGGGTTTGCGCCTGGGCGCGCGTGTCCAGGCCAAGCACGGCCTCCACTACGCCGTGCAGCGCCTGCGGCAGTTGCAACGTCCCCTCGCGGCCGCGAAACTGCCGGCCGCCGTCGTCGTAGGTGGACAGCGTCGTGCGGAAAGCGGCTTCCGCCTGCGCCGTGGTTCCGGTTAACCGGACGAGGCGCCGCGCGGGATCCACTCCTTCGACCGCCAGTCCGGCTTCGGCAGCGAAATCCGTCACCGCCTGTATGGCAACGGCATACGTGCCAGCTCTGTGCTGGGCCAGGGCGTCGCGGTCGGCAGGTTCGTGGCCCCGTTCAACCGGCTTCAGATACACGCTGACATGCACCTGTGCCGCCGGGTCGGCAGGGCCCACCCGGGTGCCAGGAGGCGGGGCGGGGCGATTGCTGGGCTCGAAGTGGGCGTATGTGTCGTCGTTCATGCGTAACCTTCGCGGTGCGTGACGCGCGTTGGCGCCAGTGCATCGAACGCTTCGTTACGATTTGCGTTGCCGCGCATTCGACGTGGACTTGGATACTTTCGGCGAGGCTGTCTTGAAGAAGCGTTTGGGCGAACCGGGCTCGCGCCGGGCTGCCGGCGCCGGCGCCTCGGACCGCATCACCCGCACGTTGTCCTCAGCGTCATCGGGGAGGTTCGCGGCGAAGTCGTCGGCCATGGCCTGGGTGATCTCGAACCGCGTTTCGCGGTCCTGGATGCGTATGGCGCCGATGTCGCGCTTCTCCACCCCGCCCATGCGGCAGATCAACGGCAGAAGCCATTTCGGATCGGCTTTCTGGGTGCGCCCGATGTTCAGGCTGAACCACACCATCGGGCCGGACGCAAAATTGGCCTTTTCCGGCCGTGAGCTGGCTTCGCGCGCCGTCTCGCGGCGCGAGCCGGGCAGAGGGGACAACTCGGTCAACTCCTCGGGTGCGGGCAGGCGGGCACGATACATCCGCACCAGGGCTGCGGCCACGTCCTCGGCCGAGCGCCCCTCCAGCAACGTGCGGGCCAGGGTCAGGTCCTCCTCGGTCATCTCGTCGGTCAACACCGGGTCTCCCAGCAGGCGTGCGCCGTCGCGGGCGCGTATCTCCTCGGCCAGCGGCGCCCCGCTCCACTGCGCGCTGACGCCGGCTGAGGCGATCAGCGACTCCGCGGCGCGCGCCCGGTTGGCCGGCACGATCAGCACGCAGGTCCCCTTGCGCCCGGCCCGCCCGGTGCGGCCGCTGCGGTGCAGCAGCATCTCCTTGTTGGTGGGCAGGTCGGCGTGGATCACCAGGCCCAGATCAGGCAGGTCCAGTCCGCGCGCGGCCACGTCGGTCGCCACGCACACGCGCGCCTGACCATCGCGCATCGCCTGCACGGCGCGGGTGCGCTCGTTCTGCGTCAGCTCGCCAGACAGCGCCACGGACGTAAAACCGCGTTCCTGCAAGCTGGCGTGCAAGTGGCGCACGCCGTCGCGCGTGCCGCAGAACACCAGCGCGGTCGGCGCTTCGAAGTACCGCAGCACGTTGACCACCGCATGCTCGTTTTCGCGCGGCGGGATACGCACGGCGCGATACTCGATATCGGCATGCGGCTGGTTGCGCACCAGCGTGTCGATGCGCAGCGCGTCTTTCTGGTACTTGCGCGCGAGTGCGGTGATCTCCTTGGCGATGGTGGCCGAGAACAGCAGGGTTCGACGCCATTCGGGCGTGGCGTTCAACAGAGTGTCCAGCTCGTCGCGGAAACCGAGGTCGAGCATCTCGTCGGCCTCGTCCAGCACGACCACCGCCAGCTCGCCGAGTTTGAGCCGGCCGCGTGCGAGGTGGTCGCACAGCCGGCCCGGGGTGCCCACCACGATGTGGCAGCCGGCCTCCAGCGCACGGCCCTCCCGCTGGCCGTCCATGCCGCCGATGCAGGACAGGATGCGGGCGCCGGTCTGGGCATATAGCCAGGTCAGTTCGCGGTGCACCTGCATGGCCAGCTCGCGCGTGGGCGCAATCACCAGGGCGCGCGGATTGCCGGGCCGATCAAATTTTTCCTCCCCGCCCAGCAGAGTGGGGGCGAAGGCGAGGCCGTAGGCGACGGTCTTGCCCGAGCCGGTCTGGGCCGAGACCAGCAGGTCGCGCGCCTCGGCGCCAGCGGCCAGCACCGCCTCCTGTACGGGTGTCAGCTCGGTATAGCCCCGCTCGGTCAGCGCGCGGTCCAGGGCGGGGTTGGTGGCGAAGTTCATGGGTCTTGGGGCAGTTCGAATGGCCGCGTCCGGCGGCGGAGCTGGGCCGGCGGGCTGGACGGACGGGAGTGCTGGATAGGACGGTGATATAGGGATTGCGGGGCGGAAGGGAAAGAAAGTGTTGATACTCAGCTTCTACGCGCTCTGCCTCACCGTGGCTCTGGGGGCGTTCCTGGCCGCAGGCTACCTGCGCAGGGCCGCGCTGCTGCACGCGGCGTCGGGTCTGACGGGCTTGGCTGCGCTGTGGGTTGCCGTGTCGCGCGCTCGCCTGAGCGGGCCGTTTGCCTGGGACGCGCTGGGCCTGGTAGCGGCGGCCTTTGCTGGCGGCGGGCTGCTTTACGTGCTGGCGCGTCGGCGGAAGCCGCGCCCAGGCCTGCTGGTATTCGTCCACGCAATCGCCGGCGGGCTGGGCACCTTGCTGTTGGCCGGATTCGTATTCGGCCGGTAGCAGATGGGGGTTCGGTAACGGTGTTACTTCGACGACCGCGCCGGTGTTGTTAGCTCCCCCTTGCGACATCACGCCGAAGACCGCGTTGTTACATCGAATTAGGCTGCCTGGGCTGTCACCATCAGTGCCACGGTGTCGTCGAGCCCATCGTCTCGGCATCAAGCAAAAACACGCTGCCGTAATCGCTGGCGTCGTTGACCGACGTGCCGTAAAGCAAAGCACCCTTGAACTGCATGTTCTCATGTAACTCCGAGTTCGTCGGGCATTTATGGACCAACTTATAGGAGCCACCCGCACGGTTGGTTTACAGATAGAGTGCAGAGAACTGCGTTGTCGTCTGGCTTGTTGCTTGTACTGCGGAGATTTCGTCCAAGTTCTCCTCTCAGCTAAGCCCAGAACGGGCGCCCTATGAAAGCACGCATGTTCCAAAGCTTCACCCTGGAATCCGCCGGCCACCTGATCCAGGTGGCGTTAACGCCGGTATTCCTGCTGTCGGGCATCGCAGCGCTGCTCAACGTGTTCGCCAGCCGGCTGGCCAGGGTGGCGGACCGCCTGGACAGTCTTGTCGACACGGTCGGCGCGGCCAGCGTCTCCCCCGAACAAAAGATCCAATTCGAGCGGCTGCACCGCCGGTCGCAGGCACTGGATGCCGCCGTGGTGCTCGGCACGGCCGGGGCCGCCGCCACCTGCATGGCGATCCTAACGCTGTTCCTGTTCGCGCTCAGCAACAAGGCGATCGCTAGCGTGTTACTGAGCTTCTTCGGCCTGGCGATCGTCTGCACGCTCGGCTCGGTCACCGCCTTCGGGCTGGAAATGCTGATGAGCAGCCGCGGCTTGCGCGCGCGGCTGCGTTTCCATTTGCCGCGCCTGGCACTGTGGCGCGACCATTGATCGGCTTCACGCAGACCCTCCTAAAACCACCTTTACCCCAGCCGGCAACGAGCTCATCCGGAGTGGACGCGAGGCGTCGGAGCTGAGTGTGCCGGAGCGTCTGCCGTCATCGGCGAGGCGAGCAGGCAGCGCCGGTTTGAACACCGCCGAGCCGCCCTGGCCCGTTGCCGCCGCGCGCGCGACCGCCTGGCCGATCCCGCTAGATCGTCTGCGCGTTTGGCTGTGGGTTGCCCAGGTCGTCGGTCGGCACGAGTTGCTTGTTGAAAGCGGCGAAATAGGCCGCCCATTCGGGCTGGCCCAGATCGACTAGTAACGCGCCGTCCTGCCAAACGTCGTTATGGTCGTTGCTGTCGTCGTCGGGCCGGTGCAGGAAGCTGCCGGTCGATCCCTGGTTCATGTGCGTGTCGTGCAGCCCGTCGCCCTCGCTGTAGAGACGGCCGAACACGTAGATGTCGGCCTGACCTTGTTGCGCGCTGGCCAGCAACCGCTTGAGAGAAGCAACGGGCTCCGGCCGGTCCGATCCGTCCATCACGTCGCTGTCGCGCCAGTCGCCCGTGTTGGCAAGCACGTCGCTGCGCACGAAATCCAGCGCCGGCAGGCTGCTCTGACCGGTCAGGATCTGCGACCCCGCCGCTGCCGCCTGCAACGTTGCCGTTAGGCCATGGCGGAAGTCGTAAACGAGCTTGTATTTGAGCAGGTCGTCGGCATCCGTTGTGCCGACGTTGACGGCGACGTCCCAGTTGGCGCCATCGACCGCCAAGCTGAAATGCAGATGATACTGGGTCTCGGACCGGTGACGCGACCCACGCAAGACGGCATCGGTCGTGATCTTGGCCTTTGCAAAACCGTAGGACAGCGTCATCCCGCACCTCCGTTATCGTGCACGCGTATCGCCACGCATGATAGCCGAACATGGCGGCTTCTCAGACGATAATAGCGACGTGGCGCTGCTCGTTTCAGCGCCGGGACGCCAGAGCACGTCGGCGCCAGAGCAGGTTGGATGCAAGGGCATATTGCGTGCAACCCCCAAACTGCGCCGCAACGAGGCTGTGCTCCAGGCGTTCCGACCACGACATCTGGACTGGAGACGTCTATTGCCCGTCATACGCGCGCCTTTACGCACCGCCATGACTGTCCTCGCGGCCACTCTCGGCACGGCGGCGTGCACCAACACGAATAGTGCGCCGACGGGCAGCCCCGGCCTGGCGGCTAGCGGCGCCGGTCCGCAGGTCGGCGCCAGCGCCGGCTCGTCTATCGGCGGCGGCCCACTTGGTGCCGGCACCGACGACAACCGCGCCGGCGCCAAATGACCTGGCGTCGGCGAGCGTCATAGGCCGGCCCGCGCCCGCTCCGAAGACGAGCCGGCCAGCCGCGACGCTAGCGCTTCCAGGCCATGCCGCCATCCACCACCAGCGTGCCGCCCACCACGTAGTCGCCGGCGCGAGAGGCGAGATACACTGCCGAGCCGGCCATATCCTCCTTGCTGCCGATGCGGCCCGCGGGGATGTGCCTGGACACCTCGTCGGCGTGATCGCGCGCCAGCCTGTTCATGTCGGAGGCGAAGGCCCCCGGCGCGATTGCGTTGACTACGATGTGGTCATCGATCAGCCGCAGCGCCATGCGCTTGGTCAGATGGATCAGCCCGGCCTTGCTGGCGGCGTATGAATACGTCTCCTGCATGTTGACCGACACGCCATCGATCGAAGCGATGTTGATCACCTTTGCCGGCCGCGCCTCTGTGGCCGCGGCTTTCAACGCGCCGTGAAGCGCCTGGGTCAGGAAGAACGGTGTTTTCACGTTCAGGTCCATCACCTTGTCCCAGCCGGCCTCCGGGAAGCTGTCGAAACTTTCGCCCCACGCTGCACCGGCGTTGTTCACCAGGATGTCGAGCCTATCCTCGTGCTTGAGGTAGTGCGCGGCCATTGCCTGTGCCCCGGCTGCTCCCGACGCATCGCCTGGCAGTGCCACGCAGGTGCCGAACTGTCCCAGGCGGCCGGCCGCGTCTTCCAGCGCCGCGCCCTTGCGGGCCGAGATGTACACCTTGGCCGCGCCGGCCCGCAAAAATCCCTCGGCGATCATGGCACCGATGCCGCGCGATCCTCCGGTGATCAGCGCCGTGCGCCCTTGCAGCGAAAAATAGTCGTTCATGCCTGTCGCCCCGAACGTTGTGGTAACGCCCGATACGGCGCGCAGGGCGCGCTGCCAAGCCGATGACACCGCGGTCATGACGTGGGTTTCACCATGGCGACGATGGAACGTTCACGCCTGCGTCTATATTGCAACAGGCAAGCGGCATCCCCGTGACCGCCAACTTCCGATGGAGACCCCAGCCCGATGAACACCTCGCCCCGTAAACCCTGGCGCAACACGCTCGCTGCCATTTTGCTGGCCGGCACCGCAGCCGGAGGCCTAGCCCTTGCCGGCCTGCCGTCCGGGGCCCAGGCTCAGAACGACCCGAGCGTCGTCCAGCCCAAGGCAGGGGCGATCGACCCCGGCCAGGGCAGTCATCCGTTGCCGGACTTTGTCAGCCTCGTAAACCGGGTGAAGCCGGCCGTCGTCT
Source organism: uncultured Acetobacteraceae bacterium (assembly GCA_964250925.1). Taxonomy (GTDB): domain Bacteria; phylum Pseudomonadota; class Alphaproteobacteria; order Acetobacterales; family Acetobacteraceae; genus BOG-908. The sequence continues at coordinate 12,072 of CAXUHU010000062.1, read as the reverse complement.
CCATCACTAGCAAAATGCACCCCGACGAGGAGGAAGATGCCCAAGGCCAGGGCGGCTTTCCTGGTTTCGGCCGCGGTCAGGGCGGCTTTCCGTTCGGCTTCCCCTTCGCCATGCCACAACAGCAGCAGCGCCAGCGCGTTGTCGAAGCACGCGGGTCCGGCTTCCTGATCGACTCCGACGGCACGATCGTGACCAACAACCACGTCGTCCGCGGCGCCACGTCCGTCTCCGTCACGCTCGACGACGGCACGGTGCTGCCCGCGCGCGTGGTCGGCCGGGACAAGGCTTCCGACTTGGCCGTGCTGCGGGTAAAGGCCACCCACCGCCTGCCGTTCATCAACCTGGGCGACAGCAACACTGCCCAGCCCGGCGCCTGGGTCGTGGCCGTCGGCAACCCGTTCGGCCTTGGCGGCACGGTTACCGCAGGCATCGTCAGCGCGCGCGGCCGCGACATCGGCGAGGGCAGCTACGACAGCTTTATTCAGATCGACGCGCCGATAAACCAGGGCAATTCCGGCGGTCCGCTCTTCACCCAGGACGGTCAGGTAGTGGGCGTCAACAGCGCCATCATCTCGCCCAACGGCGGCGGCTCGGTCGGCATCGGCTTTGCCATCCCGTCCAACACGGTCAAAAGCGTCGTCTCCCAATTGGAGAAATCCGGTCACGTCACCCGCGGCTACATCGGTGTGCAGGCGCAGGCGGTGAACGCCGCCATGTCGGATGCGCTGCACCTGCCGGGCGGCAGCAGCGACGAGCACGGGGCGCTGGTGGCCAGCGTGGAAGCCGACGGTCCTGCCAGCCATGCGGGCCTGATCCCCGGCGACGTGATCGTGGCCGTCAACGGGCAGCACGTCGGCAACCCGCGCGAACTGGCGATCAACGTCAGCCAGGTAATCCCTGGTACCCACGCACGACTCGACGTGCTCCGGCAGGGCCGCGCGCAGACCGTGGACGTGACGGTCGGCACGCTGCCCAGCGACGGCTCCGGCCACGGCGGCGCGCTTATCGGCCAGAACAGCCAGAATTTCGGCGTGGCACTTTCGGGCATCACGCCAAACCTGCGCCAGCAACTCGACCTGCCTGAGGGTGCCCGCGGTGCCGTCATTACCGAGGTGAAACAGGGCTCTCCGGCCGAACAGGCTGGCCTGCAACCCGGCGACGTGATCACCGGCGTGGGCGACCACACGGTAACCGGCACAACCGACGCCACGCGTGCGATCCGCGAGCAGATGAAATCCAACCAGGCGGTGGCGCTGCGCATCATCCGCAGCGGCGAAAACCTGTTCGTAGCCGTCACGCCCGCGCCCGCCGACCAGGGCGACAACCAAGACGACGGCAACGGCTGATCACCCCGTTCCGGCGCGTCTTAAGCGCGAGCCCCCAAAACATTGTACTGGGCGGGAGGCCGG
>CAXUHU010000062.1:0-10653 GCA_964250925.1 uncultured Acetobacteraceae bacterium | reverse complement strand
ACGGCTGATCAGCCGTTGTCGTCGAGTCTTACGCGCTAGCCCTCATACCTTGGAGGTCCGGGTCAGCCTGTCAGGGCTGAACCGGACTTTTGAGCATCATCGCATCGGGCTGACCTTCAGCTAGGTCACGATAGCTCCGGCTACCGGAAGCTGTCGTGATCTAGGCGTGCCCCGACGGGCTCAGCGTCTCGATCGTCGTCTCGCGCAGAATCGCCGCGAAAAGCTGCAGGGCGTCCTTGGCGCCGCGGTCTTGCAGCACACCGCCCTTGAATTGCACGGCGAACAGCTCAGCCTGCTCGGCGATGATCAGCGCAGCCCGGCGGAGTGCCTGTTGTGCCAGGGCTGCCTGAAGATCGTCCGGCAGGGCCTGCCACGGCGTGGGTTTTGTATGTGTCTGGCTCATCGTGTCATCATGCGACCGATGCGTTAATACCGCGTGGACGTCAGGTTTGCTGCGTGTTCGCCCACACAATCGTGAGCGCTAGGTCATGCAGCCCGGGTCAGCTCGTACAGCGCCACGGTAGCGGCCGACGACACGTTCAGGCTTTCCATGATGCCGGTCATCGCCAGACCTGCCAGCTCGTCGCAGGTGTCGCGTGTCAGTCGCCGCAGGCCCTCGCCTTCCGCGCCCAGCACCAGTGCCACCCGGCGTTCGGCCAGCGCGGTGCCGCGCAACGGCGTCTGGCCGGCCGCCAAGCCGACCACCCAAAGTCCGGCCGCCTTCAGCGCCACCAGCGTACGCGCCAGGTTCACCGCGCGTATCATCGGCATCGTCTCCAGCGCGCCAGACGCGGCACGGGCCAGTGCGCCGGTCTCTTCCGGCGCGTGGCGGTCCTGCACGATCACGCCGGCCACCCCAAAGGCCGCCGCCGAGCGCAGGATTGCACCCACGTTGCGCGGGTCTGTCACCTGGTCCAGCACAAGTATCGGGCCTCGCCGTTCCAGTATTGCGGTCAGCGGCGGCTGGGGCAGCGGGTCGGCCAGCACCGCCATGCCCTGGTGCACCGCGTCGCGCCCTAAAAGCTGGTCCAGTCGCGCCCGCTCCAGCCGCTCATGCACCTGCGGCCAGGGCGGCGGCAATTGCGCGGCCAGCGCGGTTTCGCCTTCCTCGGTCAGCACCAGCCGGCGCAGGCGGCGCTGCGGGTTGGCCAGGGCGGCGGCCACCGGATGCAGGCCATACAGCCAGATCGTTCCCGCCGGTGCCTGCCCGCGAGGCGCTTCCGGTCCTCGCGAAGCAGACTGCCGGCCCTGTCCGGCTTGACCCTGCCCCGAATGACCCTGGGCAGGACGGCCGGACGTCCGGCCGGAATCGTCGCCCGGCGGACGCGGCATGTTGGTGCGGGGGCCGGCGGGCGGCCGGTGAGCCGGGCGATTGCCGGGGAAGGATGGTGGCTTCATCGGTGCGCTATAGCCGACCCCGTCCGCCGCTGCCATGCCGGCGTTTGACAAGGTGGCGCCTTCGGAATATCGGCCCGCATCCGCGGTCTGCGCCGGCGGAGGGGTGCCCGAGCGGCTAAAGGGGGCGGACTGTAAATCCGCTGGCTTCGCCTACGTTGGTTCGAATCCAACCCCCTCCACCATCCCGACTCTACACGAGGGCCACGCCCGTCCGGCGGCCGAAGCAACAGGACACGCCATGGCATTCTCCTTCTACGACGCCTCCATCCCAGTCTTCATCCGAGGCATGCGCAACCTTGCTGGCTTCGTCGGCAAAGCCCATGCAGACGCCCAATCCCGTAAGATCGACCCGGCGGTGCTGATTGCCGCCCGGCTTGCGCCCGACATGCACCCGCTGTCGCGCCAAGTGCAGATCGCGTCCGATATGGTCAAAAATGGTGCCGCGCGGCTGGCCGGGGTGGAGGCGCCGAGCTTCCCAGATACGGAAACCACGTTCGAGGAGTTGCAGGCGCGTATCGACAAGACGGTTTCCTTTCTGAAGACGATTGCGGTCACCCAGCTTCAGGGCAGCGAAGACCGGACGATCAGCCTCAAATTTCCGGGCCGCGACATGGAGTTTACCGGAAGCGCCTACCTGACGGGCTTTGTGCTACCGAACCTGTACTTCCACATGACCGCCGCCTACGCGATCCTGCGTCATAACGGCGTGCCGCTTGGAAAGATGGATTTCATGGGGGCCTGAGACCCGGATGGCCGGACGTTTTTTCGATGACTGGGCCGACGGCGACACCATCGCCCACGACGTTCGCCGTACCGTCACCGAGACGGACAACTTGTTGATTTCGACGCTGACTCATAATCCGCAGCCGCTTCATCTGGATGCCGAGTATGCGGCCGGCACCGAGTTCGGCCGCATCGTGGTCAACGGCACCTTCACGTTCGCCTTGATGGTGGGCCTTTCGGTGGGCGACACCACGCTGGGCACGCTGGTGGCCAACCTCGGCTACGACCGCGTGACCATGCCCAATCCCGTTTTCGTGGGTGATACGCTGCGCGCGGAAACGACGGTGCACGAAGTGCGACCCAGCCGGTCGCGCCCGCAGGCCGGGATCGTGGTGTTCCGTCACCGGCTGCACAACCAGCACGGGCAGCTTGTGTGCGAGTGCCTGCGCAGTGCCCTGTTGCACCGCCGCCCTTCGCCGCCCGACACGCCATGAATTGGCGCAGCCTGCTTTTCGTGCCGGGCGACCGGCCGGACCGTATGGCCAAGGCACGCGACTCGGGGACTGATGCGCTGATTCTGGACTTGGAAGACTCTGTCGCCGATGCCGCCAAACCGTACGCCCGCCAAGCCACCGCCGCTTTTCTGGCCGAGCCGCGCCGGCAAACCGTGTTCGTCCGCATCAACCCGCTCGACGGCCCGCACGCCCTGGCCGACCTGGCCGGTGTCGCTCACGCGGGTCCGGACGGCATCATGCTGCCGAAAGCGGCCGGCGGCGCCGACGTAGTGCGACTGGCGATGCTGCTTGACCAGCACGGCGTGCCACGCGCGCTGATCCTGCCGATCGCCACCGAAATTCCGGCCGCCGTCTTTCAGCTCGGCACCTATGCCGGCAGCGGGCCGCGCCTGGCCGGCCTCACCTGGGGCGCCGAAGACCTGCCCGCCGCCATCGGCGCTGCCACGTCGCGTGAGCCGGATGGCCGGTTCACGGCCCCCTACGAACTGGCCCGCAGCCTGACCCTGTTCGGCGCCCATGCCGCCGGCGTGCCGGCGATCGAGACGGTGTACCCCGATTTCCGCGACATGGCCGGACTGTCCGCCTACGCCGCACGCGGAGCGCGCGATGGATTTTCCGGCATGATGGCGATCCACCCGAGCCAGGTTGCCCCGATCAACGCCGCGTTTGCCCCGACGGCAGCCGCGATTGATCAGGCGCGCCGCGTGATCGCAGCGTTCGAAGCCAATCCGGGCAGCGGGGCGCTGGCGCTGGACGGGCGCATGATCGACCTGCCGCATCTCAAGCAGGCTCAGGCTCTTCTTGCGCGTGCGTGAGCACAAGCAGGCGTTTTTGTGAAAAAAGCACCAAACCTTTGTTACGATAACAGTGGTATGAGTTCACGTTTATCGACTGCTGCCGAGAAACGGGCGCATCGTCTGCCAATCACCCCCCGTAAAAGATCGTCCGTCCCATCTCGGCAATATGCAAGATCATTTGGTCCGGCCGGTCCTGCGCCGGAAGGCGTAGGTGCACTTCGGTCACCTCGGCAATGATGGGGTGGTGGTCGCCATATTCGATCACCGCGCGCACGCCGCATTCCAGCACGCCGACCGCGTCGTGCAGCAGCGGCAGGCCGCTATGGCGCGAGGGGGCGAACCCCCAGCCGGAGAGCGTTTCGCCCTCCAGCACGGCTGCGCGGGTCTGGAAGGCGAAGGCCTCGCCGGCGTCGTCCTTGCCAAGCATGTGCAAAGCGAGGCGGTTGGTGGCTCGGATTGCGGCGTAGGCCAGGCTGCCCGCCGGCAACGCCACCATGACCAGGGCGGGGTTGAAGGAGGTTTGCGTCACCCAATGCGCGGTGGCGGCCACGGGGGCGCCGTCCCCGTCAAGCGCGGTCACCACGTGCACGCCGTACGGTATCATGCGCAGGACGAAGCGGCGCTCCTCCTGCAGCATGTGCGGGCGTTCAGAGGCCGTCGAACAACACGGTGGAAATGTAGCGCTCGGCGAAGCTTGGGATGATCGTGACGATGCGCTTGCCCGCCATCTGCGGCCGCGCGGCCAGGCGGAGTGTCGCGGCCAGGGCCGAGCCGGAGGAGATGCCGCCGGGGATGCCCTCTGTGCGGGCCAGGCGGCGGGCATTGGCGAAGCTTTCGTCGTTGCCGACCTGGATGACCTCGTCGATCAGCCCAGTCTCCAGGATGGCGGGCACAAATCCGGCGCCGATGCCCTGCAGCGGGTGCGGGCCCGGCACGCCGCCTGAAAGCACGTGGCTGGCTTCCGGCTCCACGGCCACCATGCGAATTTGCGGGTTGCGGGCCTTTAGCACTTGGCCCACGCCGGTCAGCGTACCGCCCGTGCCGATGCCGGAGACGACCGCATCGACCTGGCCCGCGGTGTCGTGCCAGATTTCCTCGGCCGTCGTCTTGCGATGGATCTCGGGGTTGGCGGCGTTGGCGAACTGGTTTGGGCTGACGGCATTGGCGTGCAGCTTCAGTAACTCCTCGGACCGGGCGATGGCGCCCTTCATGCCGGCTGCCTTGGGCGTCAGCTCCAGTTGGGCGCCCAGAAAGGTCAGCATCTTGCGGCGTTCGGTGGACACGCTTTCCGGCATGGTCAGGATCAGCCGGTAGCCGCGGCTGGCGCACATGAAGGCGAGGCCGATGCCGGTGTTGCCGCTGGTGGGCTCGATGATCACGCTCTCGGGGGTGAGCTGGCCCGCCGCCTCCATGGCCAGCACCATGTTGACGCCGATACGGTCCTTTACGCTGCTGGTCGGGTTGAAGAACTCCAGCTTCAGGCAGATGTCGGCCTGTATGTTGTCCTGCGCGGTGATGCGCGGGATGCGCACGAGCGGAGTGTTGCCGATGGTTTCGGCGATGCTGTCATAGATGCGGCCGCGCAGCGGCGGGTCGAAGCGCAGCGGGCGGTGGGTGTCTGGCGAATGCGTGTCCATGGTCCCGTTTCCTCTCACGATGAGTGCTGACGGCCGGCGGCTGACTAGCGGTTGGGCGATGCTTTCGCCAAACTGCCCCGCATGTCCAGGCGGCACTTCGACGTCACCCCCGATTTGATGTTGCGCGCCTACCGGGCAGGGCTGTTTCCCATGGCCGAGACGCGGCGTGGCGACCGGCTTTACTGGCTGGATCCGGAGCAGCGGGGCGTGCTTCCGCTGGACGGGTTTCACCTGCCGCGCCGCCTGCGCCGGACGGTGGCCAATGGCGGGTTCGAGGTGACGTGCGACGCCGCGTTCGCGCGCGTGATCGCTTTGTGTGCCGAACCTGGCGAGGGCCGCGAGGATACCTGGATCAACCGCGACATCGAGCGCTTGTTCACCGCCCTGCACATGCGCGGCCATGCCCATAGCGTGGAGGTGCGGGCGGGCGGCGCGCTGGTGGGCGGCCTGTACGGCGTGGTGCTGGGCGGCGCGTTCTTCGGCGAGAGCATGTTCAGCCTGGCGCGCGACGCGAGCAAGGTGGCGCTGGTGCATCTGGTGGCACGCCTTCGCCTGGGCGGCTTCACCCTGCTCGACACGCAGTTTGTGACCGCGCACCTGACCCAGTTCGGCACCGTCGAGGTGTCGCGCGAAGCCTACAAGCTGCTGCTGGACCGGGCGGCCGGGGTAGCGGCGCGATGGGTGAGCGCGCCGGAGCCGGACGTGTTGAAAGCCGAGATCGCAAAGCTTGGGCGGCCGGATGATAGCCTTGCCGCACGGCCGGCTTGACCCGCCGCCCTGCGCACCGCACCTGCCGCTGCATGAAAATTGCTCTGACCGCCGCCATCGCTTGTCTGCCGGCTTATGCCATGGCTGCTATGCCGCTGCTGGCGCCGACCCGAGACGTGGTGGTGGACTACACCGTGCACCCGCGCGACCACGCCGACCTGGCCGTGCAGGTGAGTGTGCAGGCGGGTGGCGCGCATCTGCGCATCACCAGCGCCGAGCTACCGACCGCCTTCCTGGTGGACCGGCCTGCGCATGTGGCAACCATTCTGCTGCCGTTTCTCAAGCTGTATGCGACCGTGGGCATCGGGCAGGACGACCCGCAGGAGACGGTACTGCGCAATGCCCGGTTCGAGCGGCATGGGCGGGCCGTCGTGGCGGGCCTGGCGTGCACCGAATGGACGGCCGCCTCCGCGCGCGGCCAGGCTGCCGCCTGCATCACCGATGACGGGGTGATCCTGCGCGGCACCGCGGCCGATGCGCATGGCCGGCTGGGTGCCGTGCAGGCCACCATGGTGCAGTACGGCGCGCTGCCGGACAGCCTGTTCCGCCGGCCGGAAGATTACCGCAACGCGGGCACGCTGCCCGTAGACGGCCTGGGTGGCCTGGGCCGGTGACACGCGGTGCTGCCGCGATGCTGGCCTGCCTGGCCTGCGCCTTTGCAGCGTTGGCCCCCGCCGCATTCGCCCAGGACGCGCCACTGCTGCAGCCGACGCGCGACGTGGACGTGACCTATCGCGTGCCGGTGCCGGGGGCCGACAGCGCAGCGCTGCTGCAGCGCCTGCGCTGGTCCGCAAGCCGACACCAGCAGCGCGTCGATCTGCCCACGTCGGGCAACTGGATGATGCTGGATTTTACCGCCCACCGCATGGCGCTGGTGCGCGACGAGACGCACGAGGTGGTCGACCTGCCGGCGCCACGCTCGGCCGACCAGCCCGGTGCCGGGTCCGGCTTCCTGCGCCGGGGCGCCGGCATCGTAGCGGGCCTGGCGTGCACCGAGTGGCGCACGATCGACACGCGCGGGCAGGAAACGCTGGCCTGCTACACCGATGACGGCGTGCTGCTGCGCGCGACCGCGGGCACACGCGTGCTGATGGAGGCGGTGGGAGTGAAGTACGAGACGCAGGGCGATGCGGTGTTCGCGCTGCCGGCGGGGTACACGCATCAGCAGAGTAGTCGTTGACCTGAACGCGCTCTAATGACGGTGTAGCTCTGTGAAGCGTAGCATAGCGGGGAAGAATTAGATCACCGAAAATCCCGCGTCGACACCCTGATTCCCCGCGCGTCGGGTGATGCGCCGTGCTTGGCGCCGTCGCCGCGGCCGGTGTGGAACGGGAAGGCGTCGCGCGCGCCGACGCTGCGCAGCATGTCGGACAGGTCGTCCAGACGTTCGGCCACCACGTGGATCACGCTGCCCTGGCGTTGCAGGCGGCCGTGGCAGGCGATCATGCCGGCGGACAGGATCAGGCGGCGCTGCGCGGCGAACACGGTGGGCCAGATCACCAAGTTCGCGTGGCCGGTTTCGTCCTCGACCGTGATGAACATGATCCCCTTGGCGCTGCCGGGCTTCTGGCGCACGAGCACGATGCCGGCGACGCCTACGCGCGCGCCGTCGCGCCTGTGCGACAGGTCGGCCGCACGCACCGTTCCGCGTTCGGCGAGCGTGCGGCGCAGGAAGCTCACGGGGTGGCGGCGGAGCGTCAGCCCCACGCTGCGATAGTCCTCCACCACCTCGCGGCCGGGCTTCATGGCGGCGATGTGCGTCGCGGGTTCGGCGTATGTCTCCTCGGCAAACAGCGGAAGCTCGGTGGGCGGCAGCGCGCGCACCTGCCACAGGGCTTGGCGGCGGCTCAGCCCCAGGCAGGCAAACGCGTCGGCCTCGGCCAGGTGTTCCAGCGCGCGGTTAGCAAGCCGCGTGCGCCGGTGCACCTCGCCGATAGTGGCGTAGGAGCAAGCAGCGCACGTGCGGACGATGCTGTCGCCCTCTGCGCTGGACAACCCCTTGACCATGCGCAAGCCCAGGCGGATTGCGTGGGTGCGGCCGGCCGGCTCCAGCGTGCAATCCCAAGCGCTGTCGCGGACGGAGACGGGGCGCACCTCCACGCCGTGCTGGCGTGCGTCGCGCACGATCTGTGCGGGCGCATAAAACCCCATGGGCTGTGCGTTCAACAGCGCGCAGCCGAACACGTCCGGGTGGTGGCACTTCATCCACGAACTGGCGTAAGCGATCAGCGCGAAGCTGGCGGCGTGGCTTTCCGGAAAACCGTAGCTGCCGAAACCCTCGATCTGCTTGAAGGTGCGCTCTGCGAACTCCTTGGTGTATTTGCGCGCCACCATGCCGTCGACCAGCCTGTCGCGAAACTCGCTCACTCCGCCGGTTACCTTGAAGGTTGCCATGGCCCGGCGAAGCCGATCGGCCTCGGTCGCGGTGAAACCGGCGCATACCATGGCGACCTGCATCGCCTGCTCCTGGAATAGGGGAACGCCGAGCGTCTTCTTCAGCACGGCCTCGAGTTCCGGCGTCGGATACTCGGGTTTTTCGATTCCGTCGCGCCGGCGCAGGTAGGGATGCACCATGTCGCCCTGGATCGGGCCGGGACGTACGATCGCCACCTGGATGACGAGGTCGTACAGTTCCTTCGGCTTCATGCGCGGCAGCATCGACATTTGCGCGCGGCTTTCGATCTGGAACGTGCCGATCGTGTCGGCACGCTGGATCATCCGGTAGGTGGCCTTGTCTTCCTTGGGCACGTCGTCCAGCGTCTTCAAATGCTTGCCGTGGTGCTGCGCCAGCAGGTCGAAGGCGCGGCGCATGCAGCCGAGCATGCCCAGGCCCAGCACATCGACCTTCATGAACTGCAGGTGGTCGATGTCGTCCTTGTCCCACTCGATCACCTGGCGGTTTTCCATCGCCGCCGGCGCGATCGGCACCAGCGTGTCGAGCCTGTCCTGCGTGAGCACGAAACCGCCGGGGTGCTGCGACATGTGGCGCGGAAAGCCGATCAACTCGCGGGCAATGTCCAGCGTCATCCGCAGGCGGCGATCGGATATGTTGAGGTTCAACGCTGCGGCATGTTCCTCCTCAACCCCCTCGGCGCTCCAACCCCAGACCTGACCGGCCAGCGCCGCGGTCACATCCTCGGTTAGGCCCAGCGCTTTGCCCACGTCGCGCACGGCGCCGCGCGAGCGGTAGCGTGCCACCGCCGCGCAGAGCGCCGAGCGGTCGCGGCCGTATGTTTCATAGATCCATTGGATGACTTCCTCGCGCCGTTCATGCTCGAAATCGACGTCGATATCCGGCGGTTCGCGGCGGTCGGTACTCAGGAAACGTTCGAACAGCAGGTTGGTCTGCACGGGGTCGATGGCGGTGACGCCGAGCACGTAGCAGACCGCACTGTTGGCGGCGCTGCCGCGGCCCTGGCAGAGGATGCCGCGGGAAACCGCGAACTGCACGATCCTATGTACCGTCAGGAAGTAGGGCGCATACTCCATGCGCCCGATCAGGGCGAGTTCGTGGCGAAGCTGTGCTTCGACCTCGTCGGGCACGCCGTCCGGGTACTTGCGTGTTGCGCCCTCCCAGGTGAGGTTTTCCAGCATTTGCTGGGCAGTTCGGTCCGGCATGGCCTCGTGCGGGTATTGGTAGCGGAGTTCGGACAGGCTGAAGCGGCAGCGCTCCGCGATGTCTGCCGTGCGGGCCACGGCTTCGGGATAGCGTTCGAACAGGCGTGCCATCTCCTCGGGTGGTTTGAGGTGGCGGTCGGCGAAGCGCTCGCGCCGGAAACCGGCATCGTCGATCGTACAGCCCTCGCGTATGCAGGTGACGACGTCCTGCAGAATACGTCGCTTGGGTTCGTGGTACAGCACGTCGTTGGTGGCCACCGTCGCCACGCGGGCGGCTTGCGCCATCTGCGACAGCTCGTGCAAACGCAAGATGTCGCCGGGTCGCCGCTGCAAGGTGAGTGCGACGTAGGCGTTGGCGGCAAAATCGCGTGTCAGGCGAAGCAGATTTCCGTGCAACGCGTCGTCAGCCCGGTCGGGCAGCAAAATTGCGATCAAACCCTCTGCCTGCGCGGCCACGTCCTCCCAGTGCAGCAGGCAGGTGCCCCGGTCGGCCCGGCTTTTGCCGAGGCTGAGCAGTTGGCACAGCCGTGCATAGGCGGCGCGGTCGGTCGGATAGACGAGCAGCGACGTGCCGCAGACGAGATCGAGGCGGCAGCCGACGATCAGCCGTATCTCTGCTTCCTTCGCACGCTGATGCGCGCGCGCGATGCCGGCGAGCGAGTTGCGATCGGTGATGGCGATGGCGCCGTAGCCGAAATGCTTTGCCTGTGCGAGCAGCTCTTCGACGTGCGAGGCGCCGCGCAGGAAGGAGTAGTTCGAGGTGACGTGCAGTTCGGTGTAGGTCAAGAAAGCGCTTCTTTACGAATAAAAGTTCTTTGGTTCTTTCTTTCAAGAAAGAACTGCTTGCCCCTCACCCGAACATCCCGTGCAGAAACCATTGCAGATCCCCCGTCGCCACCTGCTCTGCATCGCCACGCCGGAACAGCCAGAACCGTTGCCCCGCTTCGTCCTCCACCTGAAAATAGTCGCGCACGGCCCAGGTCTCGGCGTCGTGGTGCCACCATTCGCCGAATACGCGCTCCGGCCCGTCGGCGCGGCGCACGCGATGCGAGCGCTTCTGCCAGGTGAACCGCACGGGCGCGTGGTCGGGCAGCAGGGCCGTCGCTTCCACGTGGCGCGGGGGCGTGAACAGGCGGGGCGGCCGGGGCAGGCGGTCGGGCCAGCCGGCGCCCTCCGCACGGGCCAGCGGCTGGACCC
>CAXUHU010000061.1:18152-20152 GCA_964250925.1 uncultured Acetobacteraceae bacterium | reverse complement strand
CTACGAGATGATGCTGTCAGAGAGCCAGGAGCGCATGCTGATGGTGCTGCGCCCCGACCGGCAGGACCGGGCGCGCGCCATATTCGAGAAGTGGGAGCTGGATTTCGCGGTCATCGGCCGTTTGACCGATACCGGCCATATCGTCGTCCGCCACCAGGGGCGGGTGGAGGCCGACATCCCGCTTGCGCCGTTGGCCGACCAGGCGCCGCTGTATCATCGCCCGCATAGCCAGGCAGCACCTCCGGCCACCCTGGGCGAGGTCGCCGATCCGGTCGGCATCGAGGCGGCGCTGCTGACGCTGATCGCGTGCCCCGATCTGTGCTCGCGCGCCTGGATCACCGACCAGTACGACAGCACCGTCGGCGGCCAGACGATCCGCCGCCCCGGCGCCGCAGACGCCGCCGTGGTGCGTATCGAGGGCAGCCGCCGGGCGCTGGCGCTGACCACCGATTGCACGCCGCGCTACTGTGCGGCCGACCCGCGCGCCGGCGGCGCCCAGGCGGTGGCCGAAGCCTGGCGCAACCTGACCGCGGTGGGCGCCCGACCGCTGGCCATCACCGACAACCTCAATTTCGGCAACCCCGAGAAGCCCGAGATCATGGGCCAGTTCGTGGCCGCCATCGAAGGCATGGCCGAAGCCTGCCGCGCGCTGGACTTCCCCGTCGTCAGCGGCAACGTCAGCCTCTACAACGAGACTCAGGGCGACGCGATCCTGCCCACGCCCGCCATCGGCGGCTTGGGCGTACTGGATGATGCGGCGTGCTCCGTGGGTATCGCACTCTGCCCGGGCGACACCCTGGTGCTGATCGGCCGTAACGCAGGCCACCTTGGCCAGTCGCTTTGGCTGCGCGAGGCGGCCGGGCTGGAGACGGGGCCGCCGCCGCCGGTGGACCTCGTCGCCGAACGCCGCAACGGCGATTTCGTGCGCGGCGCCATCCTGGCCGGCGGCATCGGCGCCTGCCACGACGTGTCGGATGGCGGGTTGCTGGTGGCGCTGGCCGAGATGGCGATGGCCGGACCGGTTGGCGTCGTGCTCTCGCGCGCGCCAGCAAGCCTGCCGGCGCATGCCTGGTGGTTCGGCGAGGACCAGGCCCGCTACGTGGTGGGCACCGCCGACCCGGCCGCGCTGCTGCGGGAGGCAGGCTTGGCCGGCATCCCGGCCCTGGCGATCGGCCGCGCCGAAGCAAGCGGTTTGACACTGCCGGACGGCGTGACCATATCGGCCGCGCGCCTGCACGAGGCCCATGACCGTTTCTTTGCGGCGTGGATGGCATAGGGACCAGACCATGGCGATGTCGGCCACCGAGATCGAGACGCTGATCCGCACTGCCCTGCCCGATGCCCAGGTGAGCGTGGAAGACCTGGCCGGCGATGGCGACCATTACGCCGCCCGCATCGTCAGCGAGGGTTTTCGCGGCCGCAGCCGTATCCAGCAACATCAGATGGTGTTTGCAGCACTGGGCGGCCGCATGGGCGGCGTGCTGCACGCGCTGGCCCTTCAGACATCCGTGCCCAACCAGGAGACCGCACAATGAACGACGCTATTCATCAGCCGATCAACGGGCGTATCGAACGTGAAATCGCCGAAAATCCCGTAATGCTCTATATGAAGGGTACGGCGATGTTCCCGCAATGCGGCTTCTCCGCTCGCGTCGTGCAGATCCTGACGCATTTGGGCGTAAAATTCGGCACGGCGAACGTGCTGGAGGATGCGGAGCTGCGCGAGGGGATCAAGCAATTCTCCAACTGGCCGACCGTGCCGCAACTCTACGTCAAGGGCGAATTCGTCGGCGGCTGCGACATCGTGACCGAAATGTTCCAGGCGGGCGAGCTGGAAAGCCTGTTGGCTGAAAAAGGCGTGGCGCATACCGCTTCTGCGTAGCGCTTACTTGCCTCGTGCACCTTGCCCGGATCAGGCGATCGATCTGAGTCCGGGCATGATCCCGGTTGTGATACACGCTGATCATCCGTATCGTCGTGGCGCACGCGAAGGGATAGTC
>CAXUHU010000061.1:0-18052 GCA_964250925.1 uncultured Acetobacteraceae bacterium | reverse complement strand
ACCCTCTGTGCCCGGGGCCGGGCTTCATGTTACCTGTATGAACATGAGCTTCGGCCCAAAACCGTCGGCCCGTGGCAGCTACCACCATGGCAATCTGCGCGAAGCCATGATCGAGGCGGCCCTGGGCCTGATCGCCACCGCCGGCGCCAACGGCTTTACCCTAGCCGAGGTCGCCCGCGCCGTCGGCGTCAGCGGTGCGGCTCCTTACCGTCACTTCAGGGACCGCAACGCCCTGGTGGGCGAGATCGCCCGGCAAGGCTTCGACAAGTTCGCCGAACAGCTTTTCGCCGCCTGGGATGACGGACGGCCTAACCCTGTTGCGGCGATCGAGGCCGTCGCCCGCGCCTACCTTGCCTTTGCCCGCACCGAACCCGCGTTCTACGCCGCCATGTTCGAGCCGGGTTTCCCGCTGGAAGACGACCCTGCCCTGCTCGCCTCTTCCGAGCGCGCCTTCGGCGTGTTCCGCCTGGCGGCCGATGCCGCCACCCGCACCATGCCGGCGCGCGGCCGGCCGCCGGCGCTGATGGTGGCGCTGCATTTCTGGTCCTTGGCGCACGGCATCGCCTCGCTGTTCATCGAGGGGCCGAGCGGGTCGCGCCGCAAACTGCCCATGCCGCCGGAAGACTTGCTCGAAGCCGCCCTGCTGATCTACCTGCAATCCGTGGGCACATCACCGAAAGCGGGATGACGATGGGCGGAGCAATTCAGGCGGCCTGCCATTGCAAAACGGTCCGTTTCGAGGTGACGCTCTCGAACGGTCTGCAAACCGCCCGGCGATGCAACTGCTCCTACTGCGGCATGCGTGGCGCTGTCGCCGTATCGGCGGAAGTGGGAGACATCGCCTTCATCTCGGGCGAGGACCGGCTGACGCTCTACACGTTCAACACCGGCGCTGCGAAGCACTATTTCTGCTCGGTTTGCGGCATCTACACCCATCACCAGCGGCGCTCGAATCCCAACCAGTACGGTGTGAACGCCGCCTGCCTAGAAGGCGTCAGCCCATTCGACTTCGCCGAGGTGCCGGTCCTGAACGGCCTGCAGCACCCGCGTGACGTTCCCGAAGGATCCTGGCAACCGGTGGTCGGCACGCTCCGCTTTGCCCCGGCTAGAACGACTTAAGCGTAGCCCTTGACTCGTCGGGCGTCTCATCCACCTATGTAAATGTGTTTCACATTCACACAGGAGCCTAGGATGCTGTTCGTCGAGAAAATGGATGAGTACGGCAAGGGCGCTTGGATCGCGCTGATCGTCGCCGGCTTCTGGGTGTTCTGGCCGATCGGCCTGACCGCGTTGGCCTTTGTGGTCTTCAGCGGGCGCGGCCGCACCTGGCGGATGCAGCAGCGGGGCCAATGGCACAACACGCGCGGCTTCGGCCGCGGCCGGCGCATGGGCGGCAGCGGCAACGCGGCGTTCGACGCATACCGCGCCGAGACGATCAAGCGTCTGGAAGACGAGCAGAAGGAGTTCGTCGAATACCTCGAGAAGCTGCGTCAGGCCAAGGACAAGGCGGAGTTCGACCAGTTCATGGCCGACCGCCGCGGCCAGGCCGACTTGGCCGCCTGATGCAAAAAGGCGCAGGCCGGCCCTCCGGCCGCCTGCGCTACGCAATCCTGGGACAGGACGCCCGGATCGCAATCGGTGGCCGAATCGTCGCGGCAAAAGCGAAGCGGCCTTAACCGCCGCCCGCGCCCCTGACGCGAACTTGCGTCCATTCCCGGATGCGGCGCAGAGGCGCCGTGAGGCGCCAGGAGCGGGACCGATAGACGGTTTCAAGCTGGGCCCGGGCGGCCGACAACTCCGCTTCCAGACGAGGCCATGCCTCGTCCTGCACGTCCGAGGCTCCCTCGCCACCATGCAGAGACGATCGTGCCGCCTGCCAACTGCGCTCCACCTCCGCCCGATCGTCGCACGGCGTCATGAACACCGCGTATTCGAGCAGCGGCGGCGCGGTATCGACCATCGTCTTGCAGGCCATGTGCAGCAGACCGTGCTGTGCCAATTCCTGCATCAGCGATGCGAACTCCGGTGCGGATGCCACCAGGCAATGCACGTCGAAATAGGTCTCCGGGTGGTCGAAGGCGGCTTTTGCGGACTGCACCGCGACCTCGAACGAGTGATCGGGCGCTACCGTGCCGAGGTCGAACGATCCCTGGTATATGCCGCTGCCGTCCACGCCCGAGGCCGTGTGGAGGCGGAAATCGAGCACGTCTCTCACCTGCGGCCGCCTGGCCTTCATGATCCAGGCAGCCACCAGGTCGGCCAGGCGGGTCTTGGCCCGAAGCGCATCGTGCGAGTAGCGGCGATCGGGAAGCGCCAGGCGCAACTCCCCGCCAGGCCTCAGCACCTCGCGCACCTCGTCCAACCAGGTGATCAGGTCAGGAACGTGCTCGGCCACGTGGCTCGCCATCACGTAATCGACGCGCCGCCCGGACAGGCACTCACGCAGCGTCCGGGAACCCCAGACGGCGTCGACATCGACGATCCTGGTCACATCAATGCCGGGGTTGTCGGCATAGGTGCGTCGCAACGACTCCGTATCGGCCTGGTCAACATAGACAACGTCGCCATCGGCACGGTGCACGATCGGATGCGCAAGCGCGCCGATTTCCAACCCTTTCAGCGCACCGATGTCCAGACCGTCCCGCATGATGGCGGCCCGGATCGCAACGCTGTCGTCCCAAGCAGTCATGGCCCACTCCCGGTCAGGCGCTCTTGTGATCCTTGATGTCCTTGAAGCTAAGCGCGCCGTTCTGCTCGGACGTGCGGCGTAGCATGAAGGCCGAGGTGGCCAGGAACACCGGGTCGCCGTCCACGTCGTCGGCCATCGCCGTGCGCTGGTCCTGTGCGAACTTCGCGGCGAGCAGACGGTCGCCGGAGATCCAGCGCGCCAGATTATAGGGCGTGGACTCGAAGCCGATGGAGACGCCGTACTCGCTGGCCAGCCGGGCCTGCAGGACGTCGAGCTGCAACGTGCCGACGACTCCTACGATCGGCTGGCTACCGTCCTGCGGTCGGAACAGCTGCACCACGCCCTCCTCGGCCAATTCCTGCAGCGCCTGGCGCAGTTTTTTCGCCTTCATCGCATCGTCCAGGCGAACGCGCCGCAGGATCTCCGGCGCGAAACTTGGCACGCCCAGGAACTGCAGGTCTTCCTCCTCGGTCAGCGTGTCGCCGATGCGCAGCGTTCCGTGGTTCGGAATGCCGACGACGTCTCCCGCGAAAGCCTCCTCGGCCAGTTGCCTGTCGCGTGCAAAGAAGAACTGCGGGGCATTCAGCGGAATCAGTTTTCCCGTGCGCACCTGTCGCAGCTTCATGCCGCGCTCCAGGCGGCCAGAGCAGATGCGGGCGAAGGCCATGCGGTCGCGGTGATTGGGGTCCATGTTGGCCTGTATCTTGAACACCAGGGCGGTCAGCAGCGCTTCGTCGGCCTGCACGGTGCGCGTGTCGGCCACCTGGGCGCGGGGCGGCGGGCCGAAGCGGGCAAGTGCATCCAGCAGATCGAGCACGCCGATCTCGCGCATGGCGCTGCCGAAATAGACGGGTGTCAGGTGGCCGGCATCGAAACTGTCGCGATCCCATTCCGGCAGCGCGGCACGCACCAGGTCCAGTTCGTCGCCCAGCGCCTGCATGCGCGGGTCCGATTGCGAGAGCGCCTGCACGAGCCGCATGTCGCGCGTGTGCAGATCGTAGGTGCCGACGAACTCGGCCGCGCGGCCAACCGGCCAGGTGGCGGGCGCGGTGTCGAGCGCCAGGGTGCTGGCGACTTCGTCGAGCAGCTCGAACGGATCGCGGGACTCGCGATCCATCTTGTTGACGAAGGTGATGATCGGAATGTCGCGCAGGCGGCAGATCTCGAACAGCTTCCGGGTCCGCGCCTCGATCCCCTTGGCCGCATCGATCACCATGACAGCCGAATCCACTGCCGTCAGCGTCCGGTAGGTGTCCTCGGAAAAATCCTCGTGTCCGGGCGTGTCCAGAAGGTTATAGACGCAGCCTGCGTACTCGAACGTCATCACCGAGGTCACGACGGAGATGCCGCGCTCGCGTTCGATGCCCATCCAGTCCGAACGCGTACGCCGCCGCTCGCCCTTGGCGCGCACGTTGCCGGCCAGCTGTATGGCGCCGCCGGCGCGCAGCAGCCGTTCGGTCAGCGTGGTCTTGCCGGCGTCGGGATGCGAGATGATGGCGAAGGTGCGCCGTCTGGCTATTTCGGTGGCGGCGGACATGTTCAGGCCTTTGAAAGCAAGAAAAGGAAGGCCTTCTTTTCTGACGAAAAGAAGCAAAAGACCTTTGGCTCTGCCTTTGCAGATTCATTGCCTGATCGTCAAACTGCCGGCCCGGACGACAAGATTGGGGTTCAGGTAGGCGTCCTGCGCCAACGATTCCCTCCAGCGCGCCTGCATGAGCGCAACAGCGCGGCCGTCGCGCTCGTCGGGCCGTGCACCGGTGTAGCGTAACCTGGCATGCGGCGTCCACACGCAGCGCAAGCCCCGTGCCGCCAGGCGCAGGCAGAAATCGACGTCGCCGTAGGGGCCGCACGCCGCATCCAACCCCCCCAGCGACAGGAACACGTCCCAGCGGACCGCCAGGCAGTCGCGCGAGAGGGCCGAGACGGTGCGCGGCAGCCAGAATTGGCCGACATAACCAGGGTCGTCCGCATCTGATCGCGGCCGCAGGGTCTGTGCTATATGGACAGCGTCGAGCACCAGGCCCGATTGGGCGATCCGCCCATCCGGCCAGTCCAGCCTGGCGCCCGCGGCTCCGATCTCCGGCCGCAGCACCTGGCTGACCAGCTCGCGCAACCAGCCAGGCTCGGCCGCAACCAGCCCAGGCGCCAGCAGCAGCGCGATGCCGCCACGAGCGGCGTGGAGCGGGCCACGATGGTGCTCGATTGCGGGGTAGAGCGGGTCGCCGGGCGGCGTGCCCTCACCCGCTACCAGGATGGAGACGAGCGGCAGCGGCTCCGGCACCGGATAGATCACCCGCGTCCACTGCGGCAAAGCAGCATCGGGGCACGCCCGGGCTCCGGCCGGCAAGCTCGCCTGTATGGCCCGCCGTGCCGCCGCGCTAGCTTGCGACGCCCGACGGGCCGAAAACGATCCCGGCGATTGGCGCCAGTGATAGAGCACCTCCGGAACGTGACGGATGCGCGCCTCGCCGCACTTGGCCGCCACGCGCAATGCCAAGTCGTAATCCTGGCTGCCCTCAAAGCCGGAACGCAGGCCGCCAAGCGACAGCAGGCGCGTGCGCCGATACACGCCCAGATGGCTGACGATGTTCTGCGCCCGCATCAGGTCGGGGTTCCAGCCCGGTTTGAAATACGGGCAGCAACGCTGGCCGGCCACGATCTTGTCCTCGTCCGAGAAGATCAGCTCAGCGTCCGGAAACCTTGCAATCTCGGCCGCCACACGCCCCAAAGCGTGCGGCGCCAACGCGTCGTCGTGGTCGAGCAATGCCACGAACGTGCCACGCGCGTGGTCCAAAGCGGCGTTGGTGGCCGAAGCGATCCCGCTGTTGACCGCCACGCGCGTCACGCTGATACGCGGTTCGGCCCGCACCGCCGCAAGCCAATCGAGCGTGGGTTGTGCGCTGGAGCCGTCGTCCGCGATGCAGAGTTCCCAATCGGCATAGCTCTGCGCGCGGACAGACCCGACCGCGGCGGCCAGGATTGGCACCGGCGTGTCGTGCACCGGCATCAACACGCTGATAAGCGGCCCGGCGGCGGGCTGCACGTCGGCCTTGTGTCGGGCAAGCCAGTGATGGTAGGCGGCGTCCACCACAACGTTGGGGCGCCGGCGGCGGCGCAGACGTTGCCCCAGCGCTGCCAAAAGCGCCCCGGGCGGCGTTAGCGCGAGTAGAACTCCACCACCAGGTTCGGCTCCATCGTGACGGGGTAGGGCACGTCCGTCAGTTTCGGCGCCCGGGCAAAGCGCCCCTTCATCGCGCGGTGGTCCACCTCCAAATATTCGGGCACGTCGCGCTCGTTGCTCTGTGTCGCGTCCAGCACCACGGCCATCTGCTTGGATTTCTCCTTCACCTCGATCAGGTCGCCGTCTTTCACCTGGAAACTGGCGATGTTGACCTTGCGGCCGTTCACCGTCACGTGCCCGTGGTTGACGAACTGGCGGCTGGCGAACGGGGTGATGGCGAATTTCAGGCGGTAGATCACCGCGTCCAGCCGGCGCTCCAGCAACTCGATCAGGTTTTCGCTCGTGTCGCCGCGGCGGCGCACCGCCTCCTCGTAGTATTTGCGGAACTGCTTCTCGCCAATGTTGCCGTAATAGCCCTTCAGCCGCTGCTTGGCCTTGAGCTGGATGTTGAAGTCGCTCGGCTTGCTCTTGCGGCGCTGGCCGTGCTGGCCGGGACCGTATTCGCGTTTGTTGATCGGACTTTTCGCCCGGCCCCACAGGTTGACACCCAGACGGCGGTCGATCTTGAACTTGCTCTCGGTCCGCTTCGTCATGCGGAGTACTCCTTTGCGCCTGCTAAGGGTGGTCCCCTTCCGGCTGTTGCACCGGTAGGCCAAGCGCAAACGCGAATGGCGGGATCAGGCCCCGGAGGCCTGTCCACGTTCCCGGCAGTTCACGCGATGTAGCCCGCTGCCTGGGACAGGTCAATCTCCGGGCGAGGCCGCCACGCGGTCTAGGTCCTGGTCTCGGACCCGAACTTTCGAGCACCTGAGCGGTTCACGCCCGCGAGTCCGTCTTACAAACCAGATCGGCTTCGGTTGGCCGGCACAGACAGGAATAGCAAGTATGCCTTACGTTTTGGCCGTAAGTGCGTTCGCGATCGTGAGCACGGCGTCGATGGCCGCAGTGCCGGTCGTCACCGAAAACATCACCGGCACGATCAGCGGGTCCAAGACGGTGGACAAACACGGGTATTTCGGCAAACCCGGGACGGATCTCTCCGGCGCTACCATCTCGATCTACGTGCAATACGTGCCCAGGTTGTTCGGCGCCAGTCAGACGTGCCGCAATAACTCCTGCACCTACAACCAATCGGTCCAGGCAAAGGACACACAGGGCTCGTTGCTCGTCACGTTAACCGTGAACGGTCAACGGCTCGTCTACTCGCCGACCGACGAGGGCGTAATCTTCTTCTCCACCCAAGCCCCATACCAACTCACCGTCGACTCGGACGCATACAGCGGCTTCGGGATCGGTCTGCCGGGACTGCAACTTGGCGTTCCCGTCGGCGAAGCACCGCTGTTCGGACAGCCCCTGTTGCCTGGCAGCCCGCCTGTGCAAAACGTCTCGACCGATTACGTGGATTTCTTCACCGCCGACGACCAGACGCCACGAGAGGAGTTGTCGTTCTCGGTGACAAAGGCGACCAAATAGTTGCCGTATCGGCAGAGGTGCCCGCTGGTTCGGCGATCAGCTCTGCCGCGTGGCGTACAGGGCCGCCTGGATGCGACTGCGCAGGTTCAGCTTGCGCAGAATAGCCGTCACGTGCGCCTTCACCGTACTTTCTGAAATGGACAGCTCATAGGCGATGATCTTGTTGGCCTTGCCGGCCGAGATCATTTCCAGCACGCGCCGTTGCTGGCTCGACAGGGCCGCAACGGCCGCGTGGCGATCGGGCGCGCCGTCCAGCGGTCCTTCTTGCGGCGTGCTGATCTCGCCCGACAGCACAGTGGCTAGCGCCGCGCGCATGCCGTCGCGCGAAAGGGATTTCGGGATGAACCCCGCCGCCCCGCAGCCCATCGCCTGATCAACCGTTTCGCGGTCTTCGCGTCCCGAAACGATCACCACGGGCGTTGCCGGCGCCGTGTTGCGCACGCTCAGCAGCCCGGCCATGCCGTTCATCCCCGGCATGTTCACGTCCAGCAGGATCAGCTCGAAATCCTGCCTGCCCA
Source organism: uncultured Acetobacteraceae bacterium (assembly GCA_964250925.1). Taxonomy (GTDB): domain Bacteria; phylum Pseudomonadota; class Alphaproteobacteria; order Acetobacterales; family Acetobacteraceae; genus BOG-908. Next base: position 10,191 of record CAXUHU010000061.1, on the reverse strand, counting down.
GCGCCGCCTGGGCATCCTCCAGGCAACCGCATTCAACGATGTGGGCACGAGGCAGCGTCGAGCCGACGATCTGGGCGAGCGCGTCGCGGAACAGCGGGTGGTCGTCGGCGATCAGCACGGCGCAGAGCTCGCCGTCCAGCGCGGAACGGGCGAGCGCGCTGTCGGGAACGGAGGAAGGATTGCGCGACGTGTGTTGCATGACCGCCACGATAGCGCGGAGTCGGCGACCCGGCCACCCATCCGAACGGACGCGCAGTACGGCAACACATCGAACTATTCGACTAAGGTATGAGGCTGCCGGGCGTAATAATCGTCGCCAGCGCGGCCACGCGGCACTAGCCTGCCCTTAGTGCAACACTGTTCCCGGCGCGCCACAGGGTGAGTCGCCAGTGAGCGCTCGCATCATATCGAGGCCGCCGCTCAACGCGGCCCACAGGGGGAAAAGATGAGAACAGCGGCAATCCTGCTCGCCTCCGCGTCCGTGGTGGCACTGACCGCCTCGCCCGTCCGCGCAGACGACTACACCGACCTGCTGGAAATCCTGCACGCCCGCGGCAGCCTGTCGCAAGGCGAATATACCAGCCTGCTGCACAAGCACCTGCATGGCGGTGCCCGGACGAGCACGCGCGCGCGCCGCAGCCAGGCGCCGGTGGACACCACGACGGACGACGCCGAAGCACAGTCGCGGCGCGACGCGCTGGCCGCGGCCGCCAGTGCGGCCTCCGCCGAGGCATCGATGCACAAGATGACGGCGATCCAGTCCGAGCTCGAGACCAGCCCGGATTTCGTCCATGTTATGCCCTACAAGCCCGGCGCTGGCGTCACCATCCGGGTGGGTGCGGTGGACCTGAACTTTTCCGGTATCGTGAACGGCTTCTACACCTACTCCAGCTCCGACTCGGCCGGCCATTCGCCGGGAGGCGGCCTGGCCGATGGCAGCGGGTTCGACAGCTCGGCGATACGAAACGGCCTGTTGCCGGGCGCCTTCATCTTTACCGCCAGCACGACGCAAGAGGGTATCGACGTGTCGGCGACGTTCGGCGTCTATCCCGGCATCAACTCGTCCAATGCGGGCATCCTCGGCGCCAACACGGGCGGCAACGCCACCGCGCTGGGAACCGCCGGCGGCGACTTCCGCAAGACCTTCCTGACCTTCGGCACCAAGCAGCTCGGCACGATCAAGATCGGCCGCGACATTGCCATTTTCGGCTCGGATGCGATCCTCAACGACGCAACGCTGCTGAGCGTGGGCGCCACCGGCGGCAACGCCGACCCGGCAAACACCTCGCTCGGCCGCATCGGCCTGGGCTATATCTACACCGACTTCCTGCCGCAGATCACCTACATCAGCCCGACGTTTGCCGGCTTCCAGGCGACCATCGGCGCTATCCAGCCGATGAACGAGTTCAACTTCGCCGGCGTGGACGGCAATGTTGGCCCTTACCAGGGAACGGTGTTGTCGGGCACGGCCGCGGTCCACAGCACCCCCGAATTCGAGGGCAAGGTCACCTGGGACTACAAGAGCGCCGCATTCACCGCCCATGTCTGGGCAGGCTTCATGACGCAGTCGCAGCAGCAAATCACGCCGACGGTGGTGTCGGCGCGTCCGACCAACAACAAGGTGGCCGGCGCGGGCGAAGGCGGCGCCACGCTGACGTTCGGCCCGGCGAGCGTGACGGGCTACTATTACAAGGGCTCCGGTGTCGGCACGACGGCCAAGTTCTTCGACGGCATCTCCGCCGGCGGTCAGCTGCGAGACTCCGAGGGCGGCTACATCCAGGGTACTTACAAGATAATACCCAAGCTGAAACTCGTTGCCAGCTACGGCGAAAGCTCGCTCTACCGCGCCGCCGGCGACATCGATCCAAACCTGGTTCGCCGTAACGAGGCCTATATCGGCGCGATGTACTATTCGCTCACCGACTGGGTGACGCTGGTGGGCGAATACGCGCACGAGGAAGCCAAGTCGCATGGACCGCTCCAGACAACCTCAAACGCCGTCACGGCGGGCGCGATCCTGTTCTACTGAAGCGCAAGGCCAGGACGGACGATCAGCGACCCATGCAAACTCGTCCTTTCGCCAACCGCTTTGGCAAAAGCCGTGGCCCCTAGCTGGTGCGAAACGTGGCGGCCTGCCACAGCAGGTTGGCGGGGTGACCCGGCAGGCCGCCAACCTCTTCGAAGAAGAAGCGGCACACCTCCGCGAGGCGGCCCAGCATCATTGAGACGTCTTCGGCGCTCCCCGAATACGGCGTGTGGCCCGCCGCCAACGACGGGCTGTGATAATGCAGCACGAGTTGTCGGCAGCCACGCTTCAGCATGGCCCGCAGCAGGCGTATCTGTTCACCGGCCGTCACGCCCTCGGGCGTCAACGTGATCGTCTCGGTAACGCCGAGCCTGGCCAAGACTGCCGGCAAATGCAGCATGCCGCCACCGGCCCGCGCGTGAATCGCATGTGCGGCACGGCCTATCGACGGCGCTAGGCCGACATCGGCCCGCGTCATCGGCACGCTCATGATCGAGGTGCCGCCGATGCGGTAAGGGATGGGCGCCAAGCCGCGATAGTCGGGGCCGCCGCGCCGGGTCAGGTCGGCGCCTGGCAGCACGCTTAAGTCCACGCTGATGCCATGCCGGGCCAGCGCGTCCGGCGTAGCGGGGCCAAACCCGTATCGGCCCGCCTTGTAGAACTGTGCCGAGATGCCGAACGCATCGCGTATGGCATCCAGCAGCATCGCAAGCTTGCGTTCCTCCAGCCCCGGTTCGAGGTTGCCCGGATAGGAATTGCGGGCGCAAACGGTCTCTTCGAAGGGCGGATTGGTCCAGGGGTGCAAATGCGCCCCGATCGCACAGCCGTCGCGTTGCAGGATGGCACGCAGCCCGGCAACGCCGCGCGGCTGCGTAGCCACGGGATAATCGATCACGTAGATCGGCCGCAATCCGTAGGCGTCGAAGACCGCCTGCCCGCGCTCGATGTCGTCCATCGCCGATACGCCCGTCAACTGGCGGGCAAACGGCTTGCTCCAATCGAACTCCGCTTCCGTATCGACCACCACGAACAAGGTAGGCGGCATTCCGGGATCGGGCAGCACGGGCAGGTAGGTGCGGCCGAACAGCCGGCCCGGCCCAGGCGGCTTCGGCACGCTCGGCGCGACGACCCGGCGCAAACTCTGCCGCACACGGCTTGCGAGTCTCAGACGGTCGGCCGCGAGCAGGGCCTGGTCGCTACGGCCGATCCGAACACCGGCCGGACAGCAGGCCAGCAGGTCGGCTACGGCGACGCGGCCCGCCCGGTTGGTGGCACGCAGGGTGCGGCGCCACAGCACGCTGGCGTGATGCCGCAACAGAGCGGCCGACTTGGCGTCCATCGTCGGCGCTTCGAGAGACGCGGCGTTCACCCGCTCGAAGATGCGGCACAGCTGGCCCAGAGTATCCCTGTCCTCGACCGGCCGGCCAGCCGAAAGATGGCGCACCACCAATCCGGCGGCATCTTCCGCACCCTCGCCGAACAGCCTGCGGTAGCCCGGCACCAGCACACGGGCAGCGTTGGCCAGCATCGTCTGTTCGTGCCGTTTGTAGGCGTTGGTGCTGTGCACGCTGTAGATCGTCAGCGGCTCGTCGAGCCGGGCGATGCAGCCCAGCGCCGCCACGCGGTGGTAGAACTCGTAATCGTCGGCATAGGTGTAGCTTTGCTGCATGAACACGCCCAGCCGACGCACCGCCTCGGCGCGGAACATGACCGACGAGCACACCAGCGGGTTGGCCACCTGCAGCAGCCAGGCGATCAGCGCCGGCGTGCTCACCGCCGGGTGGTTCATCCGCTGCAACACGCCGCCGTCCAGCACGCGCGCATCGGTGCCCACCAGAACGGTTGCGGGATTGGCGTCGAGATAGGCGAGCTGACGGGCCAGCCGTGTCGGCGCACTCAGGTCGTCGTGATCGAGCATGGCCACCGCGGGGGCGCGCGCGTGCTCGAAACACCGGTTCCGCGATGCCACCACACCTATGTTGGCTGGGTTGCGCAGCACGCGCAGGCGCGAGTCGGCAATGCTCTCCAGCAAAGCCACCGTGCTGTCGGTGGAGCCGTCGTCGGCCACGATCAGCTCCAGGTCGCGGCACGTCTGGGACAGGATGCTGTCGATACTCGCGCGTATCGTGCGCGCACCATTGTAGGTCGCCATGATCACGCTGACGGCCGGAGTGGCAGAGCCATTCATGACGGTCTGCGTAGGGTCAAACCGCCGCCCCGGCAAGGTGGCCCGGGCGGCGGTGCAGGCCTATTGGCCGGCGTGCGCCGGCGGCGTTGCGGACACGGCCGACTTGGCGTGCAGGTGGCGGTGTGCCCTATGGTGTGCGCGTGGTTCCGGCGCGGCCTTTTTGATGCCGGCGTCGGGCAACGGTGCTTCGGCCGCCGCCGTGCCGGACGTCGCCGGTGCCTGGTCTGGCACGGCGGTTTGCGCCAGCGCCGGCAAGGCGGAGCTGGCCACCAGGCAGACAGCCAGGGCGATGCTGCGGAAACTCGTCATGATGCGTAATCCTCGTATGCCGGCCCGATCGCCGGACACCGAAAAAGGGGATCGGGCGCGGCGCAGACTGGGCGGAAACAAGGCGCTGGGGTGGCGGCGGGTGAAAGATCGGCCACGCCCCATTCAATGGCTGGCCGCACCTTCCGCTCCGATCCCGGTCTGCGAGCGCACGTAAAGCGCCTCGTAGCGCCCTGCTTCCAGCAAAGCCTGCCTCGAGTTCTGCGTCAGCACGCTGCCAAGCCAGCCGCCGATAAACCCCAGCGGCATGGAGAACAGCGCCGGGTTGTCGTACGGGAAGACCGCCGCGTGGTTGCCCAACACCTTCACCCATATGCCGGGCGAGAGCACCGTCAGCGCCACGGCCGATACCAGCCCCAGCCAGCCGCCCAGCACCGCACCGGTGGTGTTGAAACGGCGCCAGTACATGTTCAGCAGCAGCACCGGGAAGTTCGCGCTCGCAGCCACCGCGAACGCCAGCCCCACCATGTAGGCGACGTTCTGCTTTTCAAACGCGAGCCCCAGCCCGATCGCCACGACCCCCAGGGCCACGCTTGCCCAGCGCGACACGGCCACCTCGCGCCCCTCCGTCAGCCGCCCGCGCATGATGACGTTCGCGTAGATGTCGTGGCTGACCGCGGTAGCCCCCGCGAGCGTCAGTCCGGACACCACGGCAAGGATGGTGGCGAACGCCACGGCGCTCACGAAGCCCTTCAGCACGCCGCCGCCCACAGCGTCGGCCAAGTGAATGGCCACCATGTTGCTGCCCCCGTGCACCACGCCCTTCGTTACGTAGGCCGGAACCTGGCCGACCATGCTGATGGCCGCGAAGCCGATGATGAAGGTGAGGATGTAGAAGTAGCCGATGAAACTGGTCGCCCAGAACACCGATCTGCGGGCTTGTCTCGCGTCCGACACGGTAAAGAAGCGCATCAGGATGTGCGGCAGCCCGCCGGTGCCGAACATCAGCGCGATGCCGAGCGAAAGGGTGGAGATCGGGTTCTTGAACTGCAGGCCGGGCGAGAGGATCGCCGCCTTCTTCGGGCTGGCCTGCACCGCCGCGTCGAACACCGCGTTCAGGCTGAAGCCGAAATGCGCCATGGCCGCGAACGCCATATAGGACGCGCCCAGCAGCAGCAGGACCGCCTTGATGATTTGCACCCAGGTGGTGGCGATCATGCCGCCGAAAGTGACGTACAGGATCATCAGCACGCCGACGATCAGCACGGCGTAGGTGTATGGCAAGCCGAACAGCAGCTGGATGAGCTGGCCCGCGCCCACCATCTGCGCGATCAGGTAGAAGGCGACCACCACCAGCGAGCTCGTGGCGGCGAAGCTGCGCACGGGTGCTGCCGACAACCGGTAGGAGGCCACGTCCGCCAGGCTGTACTTGCCCAGGTTGCGCAAGCGCTCGGCCATCAGGAACATGATGATCGGCCAGCCCACCAGGAAGCCGATCGAGTAGAGCAGCCCATCGAACCCGGCCGCATACACCATCGCCGAGATGCCCAGGAACGAGGCGGCCGACATGAAATCGCCGGCAATGGCGACACCGTTCTGAAAGCCTGTGATGCCGCCGCCGGCCGCGTAGAAATCCGATGCGGTGCGGGTGCGGCTCGCCGCCCAGGCGGTGATCCCCAGGGTGAGCAGCACGAAGCCCGCGAACATGACGACGGCCGTGGTGTCGGTCGGCTGCCGGGCGGCCGGCCCCTCGGCCAGCCCGGCCGCCTGGGCCGACGCCACGGCCAGCGACGTGGCCAACGCAGCGGCGGCGAGGGCCAGACGATTCACCGTGCCTCCTCCACCACGCGGCGGGTCAGCACGTCGAAGATTTTGTTGGCGCGCAGCACGTAGATGCCGGTGAGCAGGATGGCGCTCAGGATCACCCCCAGGCCGAGCGGAAAGCCCAAAGTCATCGTGCCGAACACTCGCGTGCCCATCAGCGCGGGTGCGAAAGCCACCAAGCCCAGGAAACCGAAATAGATCGCCAGCATGGCTACCGTCAGAGCCACGCCCAGCGCGCCGCGGCTGCGCTCCAGCGCCACAAAAGCGGGGGTGGCGCGCAGGCGCGCGCAGTCTTGGTCGTTCATTGCCTCTCCCACCGGCGGCTTGACTCGCCGCCTCTGGTGCAGACTGACACGAAGCCCATGGGGATTGAAGCCCGCCCTCGGCAGCCAACGGCCGCGGCCGGACCGGCCTGTGCGGTAACGCGGTCTTAGCCTTTGGGCATCATCATCGTGCCAACACAACCTGCCCGGCGATCCTGTCATGCCCGAGAAACACCGCCTTATCACACGCAGCGATTTCGACGGCCTGGTCTGCGGCATGCTGCTGCGCGAGCTGGACATGATCGACGAGATCACGTTCGTCCATCCAAAGGACATGCAGGACGGGCTGATCCCGGTCACGCGGCGCGACATCGTCACGAACCTGCCCTATGCCGAGGGGGCCTGCCTGGCCTTCGACCACCACGCCAGCGAGGTGCAGCGCAAGGGCGGCCGCACCTATGCCAACCACGTCATCGACGCCGGCGCGCCGTCGGCCGCCCGGGTCGTGTTCAATCATTTCGGCGGCGCCGCCGCGTTTCCCCGCATCAGCCCCGAGCTGATGACCGCGGTCGATCAGGCCGATTCGGCGCAGTTCACGCCGGCAGAAATCCTCGACCCGCAAGGATGGGTGCTGCTGAACTTCCTGATGGATTCCCGAACCGGCCTGGGCCGGTTCCGCAACTTCCGCATCTCGAACTACGACCTGATGATGCATCTGATCGAACAGTGCCGCGACCATACGAGCGAACAGGTGCTGGCCTTGCCGGACGTGCAGGAGCGTATCGAGCTGTACACCGCGCACCGTGCCCTGTTCGAGGCGCAGATACGCCGCTGCACTACCGTGCATGGCAAGCTGGCCGTGCTCGACCTGCGGTCGCAGGACGTGATCTACACCGGCAACCGCTTCATGATCTACGCCCTGTTCCCCGAATGCGACATCTCGGCCCACGTGCTGTGGGGCATGAAGAAGCGGAACACCGTCTTCGCAATCGGCAAGTCGATCCTGGACCGCGCCAACCCCGCCGACGTCGGCGCGGTGTGCCTGTCCTATGGCGGCGGCGGGCATCCAGCGGCCGGCACGTGCCAGGTGCCGAATGAGCGTGCCGAGGCCGTCAAGGCGGAGCTGATTGCGGCTCTATCCGGCGCACGCCTGCATCAGGCGGCCTGATGCTGCTGCCGGTTGCCCGAAGGGCGCCTTGATGTCGTTACCAAAGCATTGTCCCTCTTTGCTGCCGTAATGTGCTGGCCAGAGTGCCTCGCCCTCAAAACCAGGCCAATTCGGGGCGCCTGCGGCGGTTTCGACTGCGAGCGGCACGGCATGCAAAGGCTGACATCAAAGAAGGCCCGGGGGCGGCTGACGGGCTGCACACCTTGGCTCGGTCACGATACCGGCCCATCCTGTCGGCGGACGGGACGAGTCAAGATCGCCGCAGGCGCCCGCGGGGCTTGACCTTGAGACGGCTGGCAGACGATTGCAGATCGTGGCAGCCTGGACGGGGATCCCCGTGGTAACGACAGCTCGATGATCGATCAGGCGCCGAGCCGGACCGCCTTCGCGGCAGCCTCTCACAGGGCTGCCCATCAGGTGCTGGACCAAGGACGCATCTTCGCCGACCCGCTCGCGCTGTCCATACTGGGGACCGATGACGAGACCGTGTCGCGGGAGGCGCAGGCATCCGGACACGGCTTGCGCCTCTTCATCGCATCGCGCACGCGGTTTGCCGAGACCGCCCTGCAGACGGGCGCCGACGCCCGCCTCGTACGTCAGCTCGTCGTGCTCGGCGCCGGCCTCGACACCTTCGCCTACCGCCATCCGTTGGCCAAACGCCTGCGCATGTTCGAGGTGGACCACCCGGCGACGCAGGCCTGGAAACGGCGCCGGCTGACCCTCTCGGCGATCGTTGCGCCAACGGCGCTGACCTTCGTCCCGGTCGACTTCGAACGCGATTCACTCCCGCTCAGCCTCGAGGCGGCGGGCCTGGACCCGCAACAGCGCACGTTCTTCCTGTGGCTAGGCGTAGTTCCTTACCTGACGCGGGACGCCGTCTTCGCGACGCTGGCGTACGTTGCCGCCCTGCCAGGCGGCTCGGAGGTGGTGTTCGACTACGCCAACCCGCTGGACAGCCTGCCGGCAGAACGGCGCCACGAACACGAACGACTCGCCGCCCGCGTCGCCGCGGCAGGCGAGCCGTTCCTGAGCTACTTCGATACCGCAGCCTTACACGCCGAGATGGAAGGGCTTGGGCTGACCGAGATCGAGGATTGCGGCGCCAGGTCGCTGGTGGAACGCTACACGACGGCCAGGCCGCCATCGAACGTGCAGCCTGCCGGCGGCGGGGCTGCCGCCGAGCCGGGCGGGCGCGTGATCTGGGCAGCCACGCCCCTCGGGTAACGGTAGGGCGGGCCGCCCCGCCGTCACTTGCCGGGCGACGGAATGGTGCTGACGGTGCCGTTCGGGCCGATCACCGTGCTGGTGCCGTTGCCGTTCGGCACTACGATGCTGCCGTTGCCGGTGGGGCCGTTCAGCGATTTCAGCTCGCCGCCGCCGCCGGTGATCACGCCGGGCCGCCCGCCAGGCAGGGGCACGATGCCCGCCGGGAAGCTCGGGGTGGGGGTGAACGGACGGGCCTGCTGCTGCGGCACCTCGTAGCCGGGCAGCTGCGGCAGCGGCTGCAGCGGAGCGTAGCCGCCGGTGGGCGTGCCGGTGCCGTCCACGCCGCGGGCCGCGTCCTGGTTCTGCTGGTTCTGCAGATCCTTCAACGTCGGCGGCGCTTTGGGCGGGGCTGGCCAGATGTCGCCGGCCTCGTACAGGATCGGCGCCGGGGTCTGCACGTATTTGGCAACGACCTTCGAATCCGTTTCGCTGTTGCCGCGGGCCATGTTGGGGTTGGCGCCGAACGGCGGCGTGAACGTGTCGCCCAGGTAGCTGTAGAAGCCGGAGCCCGCGCAGCCCGAGAGCGTAAGCCCGGAAAACAGGGACGTGGCGAGCAGGGCAATACGCCGCATTGACGGTGAGGCTCCAGGCATGAACGCGCGCACCATGCCCCGCGCACGCCCGCCACTCAAGCGTCCGTGACCGGCGCACGGGCGAAAGCGGCCACCCAGCGTGCGATTGCCGGCGCATCGTTGAGTGCGAGCAACGGATGCGGACACGGGTCGTGCGGAACCGCATCGGTGGCCACGGCCAGGATTTGCGGCACGCCGGGCCAGATGGCCGGCTTGCCCAGCGACGGGCGGTGCACCTCCACCTTAGGAAAGCCGTAGCTCTTGAAGCCCTCCACCAGCACCAGATCGACGGGCGCCAGGCGTGCCGCCAGCAGTTCCGGCGGCGGCGGCCCGTCCGGCGCCTCGCGCAGCAGGGCCCAGCGATGCCCGCCCACCACCAGCACCTCGGACGCACCCGCCTCGCGGTGACGGAAGCTGTCGCGGCCGGGCTGATCCAAATCCAGGCCGTGATGGGCATGCTTGATCGTCGATACGCTGAGCCCAACCGCGCGCAGCAGCGGGATCACGGCCTCCAGCAGCGTGGTCTTGCCGCTGCCCGACCAACCCACCACTCCCAGCAGCTTCAGTGCGGCACCTTGTCGCCGAACACCGCCGGCGCAGCCGGGCCGGGCGGGCGG